>CAUZTZ010000120.1:0-11116 GCA_963582805.1 Alphaproteobacteria bacterium | reverse complement strand
TCAGCGCTGCGGAGGTCGGATTGGATGTAACGTTGCTGTCCATAATGATATTTCCGCGAGGAGATTACACGATAGCAGTACAGTTGGGCAATTCACCCTACAGGGCGGCCAGCACCCCGTTCCAAAATTTGGCTCCCCCGTAGTGGCTTTGGTACCATGCCAAGGCCCGTGCGGCGATGGCTTCGGCGATGTCCGGATTGGCAATAAGGAATTGCGCCGTCTCGGCCATTTCCGGCGCCGTGGTGAAGGGTGCGTAATGGACGTAAGGGGCGAAAAATTCGCGCAGCAATCCGAAATCCTGTTGCAATAGCACCGCGCCAGACGCCATCGTCTCGAAGATGCGAAAATTCATCTGGTGATTCCGCGCCGATACCAGGCCGTTATTGAGCACCATTTGGCTGCGCGATAAATGATCCAGATAGTCGCCCAAGTCCATCGAGCCGGCCGCCGACTGATCGGAAAAGCGGAGCTGCGCGCCGGGCACGCTCTCGGCCAGATAAGCGCACCACATGTCCCGATAGCTCTTGCGGGCGCCGTTGAAAAACACCTTTATATCCCGCGACCGCCAGGGGTTTGAGCCTATGGCTGCGAAATCGATGGGCACGCCGGGGGACACCAATACATTTGTGTGGGCGCGGGCATCCTCCAGATAGTCGTGTTCGTTGAGGGCGACGATCAAATCGGAAACGGGTGCCCAATAGGCGGCGTAGTTTTCCTTGGGCGGATAGATATCGCAGACCAATGTGGCCAGCTTGAAGCCGTGCCGGTCTTTCAAGTCTTGCATGATCCCGGCGTCGATGCCCTGGCGGCCGCCGATAAAACTGCCTTCGAAAAACACCACCTCCGGCGCATAATTTTCGATGGCCCGCTGCAAAGCCCCGATGCCGGCGGCCAGTTCCGCCGCGCTGCGCCCGCCGATCAACTGCGCCTGTTCGGAATGGATGGCGTCGGCGTAGTGGATGGCGAATTGCGATAAATGCGCCGCCCCGGTGCCGCCCAAATGGACGGCGACGTCGTATTCCACCCAGTCGGCGTTGCTCTTGATAAACTCAGGCACCACCAGCAACACATTGGCTTGACGGGCCGGGGCATCGAATACATCCGCACGAGCGGGCGGCGGCGCCGACCCGGTGGCCCAGTCTTCCGCCCGCGCCTCATAAAGGACGCGCAATTCCTCGGAGCGGGATTGGCTGAGCGCTATGGCGCCGCCGTCGCTGGGGCCAAGGCCGCCGAGAAACGGTTTGATGTCGCCATAAATTCCGCCGAGGGCGTGGTAATAGGCGATGGTGGTTTTGGCATCCAGCCCCAGCCCCTGATAATCACCGAAGCCGGCGAAGCGCTGGAAGGCGTAGGGAATGTCTTCGGCGGACTTGGCGAACACGGCGGCGGCCTTTTCCATTTCGCCGGCGCCGGCGAAGGCTGCGGCCAGATAATAATAGGCCTGCGGCTTCCAGGGATCGATCTCCAAGGCGCGCAGCAGGGGATCGATGGCATCGCCGGGGCGCAACCCATCCAGACATACCAGGCCCTTGGCCAGCGCGGCGTGGCAGCTTGCCGCTAGCGCGTCATGGCGCAAATGGCTGGCGTGATTGGCGTCATCGGTATCCAAATGCGGAAACAGGCCCCAGGGACTTTGCGCCTCGCAAAAGCCGGGGAACCGCTGCCGGGCGAGGGCCAGGGTTTGCGCGGCCAATTCCTGGTCGCCGCCGGCCAGCGCGGCGCGCGCCAGATAGTAATAGCTCTCCGGGTCGGCCCGGTAGGCGCCGAGGGCCTCTTGCAGAAAATTCGCGGCATCGGCGGGCCGGCCATCGGTTAGCGTGGCGATTCCCTTTTGGGTTAATTCAAGGCCGCGCCGGGCCGGCGTTGCGGCGCCGCTCAATAGCCCCGGTCCCACTGGATGACATTTTGCATGCTGCGCCCGTCCAGATAGGCGCGCAAGTTCTCGCAAAACAGCTCGACGCCGAAGCCGGTCTTGATCTCCGAGCGGCCCGACGAGTGCGGCGTGATCAACACGTTGGGATGGTTCCAGAGCCGTTCCGGCGGGCCGTGTTCGGTCTCGCCCACATAGACGTCGAGCACCGCGCCACCCAGCTGGCCGCTTTGCAATGCATCGAACAAGGCGTCTTCGTCCACCGGCTCGCCGCGGGAGATATTGATCAGCACGGCGCCCGGCTTCATGGCGGCAAAGGCGGCGGCGTTGAACATCTGGCTGGTGTCCTCCGTCAATTGGACGCAAACCGCCACATAATCGGCCTCCGCTAGAAGCATGTGGAAACCCTCGGGGCCGAGGATTTCGCTGAACCCGTCCGGTAGTTTGTCCGCATCGGTGATGGCCTGGGAGCGGGTGCCGGTCACCCGCATGCCAAGGGCGGCGGCCAGCCGTCCGGCCTCGGCGCCGATGCCGCCGGCGCCGGCGACGCACAAGGTCTTGCCTTCCAATATCACCGGCGCGTATTGGGAACGATCAAACGCGCCGGCCTCATGATCAACCCAGGCGCGGTTGATGCCGCGCGCGAAATAGAGCGCCCCCATGACCACATATTCGGCTATGGGGAGCACATTGTTTACGCCCCTGGACGTGGACACCATCACGTCCGATCCCCAAAGATCGGTGGGGTGCAAATTGTTGGCGCCGGCCTGGCGCTGGTGGAACCATTTGAGGCCCGGCGCCCGGCTCACTAGATCAAGCGGGCAGGGATAGCCGCCAAGAATAATCTCGGCGCGCGCCAGCATGGCGTCACGCATCGACCGCGTGCCGTGGCCGCCCCGCATCTCGCCAATAAAGCGGCGGGTGGCGTAGGTTGGCCAGGTATCGCAAACCTCGCCATTGAACCAGCCGGCGGCATCGGTGATCACCACGGCGGCATCGACCGCTTCGATGGCGGCGCGTTCGGTTTCGGACAGAGGTTGCAGATTGAGAATTTCCGGCATGGCTCTGAGACTAGCGCGTTTTCTCGCCAAGCTAAAAGCCCTATAGTCGGGCCTATGTCCGATGCTGCAAACACGATCCGGCTGTCCGCCCTGGTGGTCGCCCACAACGAGGAGGAAATCCTCGCCGAATGCCTCCAGCGGCTGGCCTTTGCCGACGAGCTGGTGGTGGTGCTGGATCGATGCACGGACGGCTCCAAAGCCATCGCCGATGCTTACGCCGACACGGTTCTTGAAGGCGCCTGGGAACTTGAAGGGGACCGCCGCAATCTCGGCATCCGTACCTGCCGGGGGGCGTGGATCATCGAAGCCGACGCCGATGAATGGATCAACGATGAACTGGCCGCCGAGATTTGGCAAACAATCGAAAAAGACGCCCACGATATTTATGATCTGCCGGTGCATAATTTTGTCGGCGGCGTCTTTGTGGAAAGCGGCTGGGGCGGCGGCTCGTTCGGCAAGAACAGCTATCTGGGGCTGTACCGGAAGGGCGTCAAATGGTGGGGCGCCACCCGCGCCCATCCGCATCTGACTGTTAACGGCGTAAGCGGGCCTGATCTCAATAACCATGTAGTCCATCATGTGGACCGCAATTTATCGGATATGCTGATCCGCCTCGACCGCTACACCACGTTTCGGGCCAAGGATCTGGTCGATGCCGGCGAGACCCATGCCAGTCTCGCCACCATGTTCCGCAAATTCCTGTCCCGTTTCTGGAAGGTCTATGTGGTGCGCGGCGCCTGGCGGGAAAAACATATGGGTTTCATGATTGCCATCTGCGGCGCCCTCTATCCCTTGATCTCCCACATCAAGGCGGTGGAGGATGAGCTCCGCTCAAGGCGCCGTGATCAGGACAACGGCGCGGCCGAGAAAAAGTAAGCCAATGCCCATGGTTGCGGCTTGGCTAAGCACGCGGAACTGATCGTCGGATATCACGTTGACGATGATGCGCGCGCCCCAGACGCCGAGGAACGCCAGCGGCACGGCGGCGGCAAAGACCCACAAGGGTAAATGTCCAGTGACGTCGCCGGCCAGTCCCAAAAACGTTCCGAAATAAAATATCTTGAGCAAGTGGCCGGTGGTCTGGGTAAAGCCCTTGGTGGCGATAATCTGTTGCCGGGTCAGTCCGGAATTGATGTAGAACACATCCAGGATCGGCCCCGAAACTCCGGCGGTCAGGAGGCACGCGGTGTTGACGATACCGCAGGCCAGCGCGCCGCCGCGCCTGGTGACGCTTAAGGCATATTCCCTCGGCACCAGGAAATTCACGAACGGGAGAAGCCCAAGAACCAGGAACAGCGCGATCTTGCCGGGCACGAAGGCGATCCAGGTAAAGACCACCAGACACAATCCGGCGCCGATGAAATAGCCGTTCAAAAGTTTCCATTGGGTGTGCGGCCGGTACAGCCACCAGCGCGCAAAATTGGATGTGAACTGGGTCACACCGTGCAGCATCATGGCCACCGATACCGGCATCAGCCAGGCAAAGATGCCCATCAGCAACGTGCCGCCGCCAAGGCTCAAGACGCCGCTCATGAACGACGTTGCCGCCACGCATACCAACAGAAAGGCAATGATACCGCCGCCCGCCATACTGCCATGGACCTCCGTTGCCGAAATGCCTATCTATGATACCGATCACAAGGATATCCGCCATGCACATTCGCTTCATCGCCGTTTTCTTTGTTTTGCTTTGGCTGCCCGTCGCCGCTGCCGCCGAAACCATCACCGTTACCCTGATCGGCACCGGCGCCGGACCGGGCGCCGGCGGGCGCGGCATGACCGAAACGCGCAACCAAACCATCACCCTGATCGAAGCCGGCGGCTTGAACCTTGTGTTCGATGCCGGGCGCGGATTGGTAGCCGGGCTGGCGGGCGCCGGCGACGGCGTCATCGGGCGCGCCGACAAGGTGTTCCTTACCCATCTGCATTCCGATCACGTGACCGGATTGGCGGACCTGTTCGTCAATGGCGCCGCATTGGGGCGCGCCGGACCCTTGCGGCTTTGGGGGCCGGCCGGGACCGAAGCCATGGCGGCGCACCTGGCCAAAGCCTTCGCCTGGGACATCAAATACCGCACCAATCGCCGCCGCAAAGGCGCCAGCTTCGATGCCAAGGACGCCGGCTTGGGGCGTATCTTCAATGAAGCCGGGGTCACGGTCACCGCCTTCGAAGTCGATCACTGGCCGCCGCGTCTGGATGCGAGCGCGCGCACCGACTTTCCCGCCTACGGTTACCGCGTTGATTTTGCGGGCCGTTCGGTGACCCTATCAGGCGACACCCGCTTTTCCGAGAACGTGATCAAGTTCGCCAAAGGCACCGATCTGTTGATCCACGAAGTTTCTATGGCGGCGGGCAGGGGCCGGCGCTCGGCCCACCACATATCGCCTGAGCAGGCCGGCGACGTGTTCCGCCGGGCGGCGCCCAAGCTTGCCGTCTACAGCCACATCGTGTTTGGGCGGCAAGGCGCGGATGCGTTGCTGCGGCGTACCGGTTACACCGGCCCGCTCATCGTCGGCACGGACGGCATGCGCATCGAAGTTGGCGAGAAGGTGAAGGTGGTGCCTCAGTAGATCGGCGGCTCCGGTGTGTCCGCCCCGGCGTGCAGGAAATCGAAATCGCAGCCTTCGTCGGCTTGGGTGACGTGCTGTGCAAAGAGAGACGTGTAGCCGCGGGAGTAGGCGAAGGGGCGCGGCGTCCAGGCGGCCTTGCGCAGCGCCATTTCCGCGTCCGTGATATCCAGGTGGATGCGGCGCGCCGCAATATCCAGCTCGATCATGTCGCCGTTCCGGACAAAGGCCAGCGGTCCGCCCACATGGGCTTCGGGGGCCACGTGCAGGATGCAGGTGCCGTAGGCCGTGCCGCTCATGCGGCAATCGGAAATGCGCACCATGTCGCGGACGCCTTTCTCCAACAGCTTCTTAGGGATCGGCAGCATGCCCCATTCGGGCATGCCCGGCGCGCCGATGGGCCCGGCGTTCTTGAGCACCAGGACCGAGTTCTCGTCCACCTCCAGATCGGGATCATCGATGCGCGCCGCGAGGTCGGGGTAATCCTCGAACACCACGGCGACGCCTTTATGTTTGTGGAATTTGGGATCGGCGGCGGTCTGCTTGATGACGCAGCCGTTGGGCGCCAGGTTGCCGCGCAGAATGGCCGTGCCGCCTTCGTGGTAGAGCGGGTTATCGGTGCTGCGAATGACGTCTTCGTCGAAAACTTCGGCGCCGTCTATGGCCTCGCCGAGGCTCTCGCCGAGCACGTTTTTGGCAGTGAGATCGAGATGTTCGCGAAGCCGCGTCATGAGGCCGCGCAATCCGCCGGCGTAATAAAAATCCTCCATCAGATACTGGCCCGACGGCTTGATATTGGCGAGCACCGGCGTGGCCCGCGAGATCGCATCGAAGCGCTCCAGATCGAGGCTGATACCAGCGCGCCCGGCGACCGCAATGAGATGGATCATGGCGTTGGTGGAGCCGCCCAAGGCCATATCGACCACCGTGGCGTTATCGAACGACGCCTCGGAGAGGATATCCGACGGCTTCAAATCCTCCCACACCATGTCGACGATGCGTCGCCCGGTGGCGGTCGCCATCAGCGCGTGGTGGGAATCCACCGCCGGGATCGACGAGGCGCCGGGCAATGCCATGCCCAAGGTCTCGGCGATGGACATCATGGTCGCCGCCGTTCCCATGACCATGCAGGTTCCGGCCGAGCGCGACAGGCCGCCGACCACGTTCTCCATCATCTCGTCATCGATCAGCCCGGCCCGCCGGTCGGCCCAGTAGCGCAGAACATCGGTGCCGCTGCCCAAGGTCTCGCCGGCGAAAAAGCCGCGTAACATAGGCCCCGCCGGCATATAGATGGCGGGCAAGTCCATGGTCAGGGCGGCCATCAATAGCGCCGGCGTGGTCTTGTCGCAGCCGCCCATCAGCACGGCCCCGTCGATGGGATGGCAGCGGATTAGCTCCTCCGCCTCCATGGCCAAAAAGTTGCGGTACATCATGGTCGATGGCTTGACCATGATCTCGCCCAGGGACATGGCCGGCAATTCGATGGGAAAGCCGCCCGCCTCCCAAACGCCGCGCTTGATCTCCTCGACGCGCTGCTTGAAGTGGGAGTGGCAGGTGTTCATGTCAGACCAGGTGTTCAAGATGCCGATCTTCGGCTTGCCGCCGAAATCTTCGTTTGAGAACCCCATCTGCCGCGAGCGCGCCCGATGGCTGATGCCGCGCATATCGTTGGGGCCGTACCAGCGCTGGCTACGGAGGTCTTCGGGGGATTTTTTGCGAGTTACCATTTTGAATTCCTCTAAAGCGCGTCCTGCTTATACAAATACATCAGCCCGATCTGGCCTTTGTTCGCGTCGCCGTTGGCGCCGAGCATTCTATAGAGCTCGGTCACCAGGGCGGTTACCGGCATCGGCGAGGTGGTCGCCTTGGCCATGTCGCAGGCGACGTTCATATCCTTGATCATGTTGCCCGGCGCCGATTCCCAGTATTCGGCGTTGATCATGCGCTTGCCATGATCTTGAAGCACCGTGGAATCCGCCCAGCCGCCGGCCAAGGCTTCGGGCACCTTTTGGCAATCAACCCCATAGGTTTTGGCAAAGCCCAAGGTCTCGGCGAGCACGGCGATCTCGGCGCCGATGATGGCTTGGTTGACGATCTTGGTCGCCTGGCCAGTGCCCACCGGGCCCATATGGGTGACGCGCTGAGAGGTGGCCTCGCACACGGTGCGCATGCGTTCAATGTCCGCCGCCGCGCCGCCGGCCATGATCACCAGCGTGCCGCCGGCCGCGCCGTGCTTGCCGCCCGATACCGGCGCGTCCACCCAGGCCGCGCCGCAGGAATCCTTCAGCCTGCCCGCGAAATCCCGCGTGGCGTCCGGGTTGATGGAGGAATGATCGACCAGCAACAAATCGGCGCCGGCGCCCTCGGCGATGCCGTCCGCCCCGAACGTCAATTGCTCCACCGCGTTTGTGTCGGTCACGCAAAGAAACAATATATCGCATTCGGCGGCGAGGGCTTTGGGCGAGGCCGCCAGCACGGCGCCGGCATCGATGGCGTCTTTCATCTTTTCCGGGTTTCGCCCCCAGATGCCGAGCCGGTGGCCGCCCTGCAACAGATTGAGCGCCATCGGCATGCCCATGGTGCCGAGCCCGATAAATCCGATCGCTGCGCCAGAATTATTGTCCGCCATTTTCGCCTCCCAATTTCGCCGCCTATGAATACGCAACGGCGTAAATCTTTGCCGGATGGGGATGCTCCTGGCAACGCCTGAGTTTGCCCGCCCCCGAATCGCCATTGAAATATCCGCGATCCGGGCGCCGCCGCTATTGCCCGGCGTGCGCGGCGTTGCTATCAGTGGCCGATGTTTTTCACCCTGTCCAAAATCCTTTGGTTTATCGTCGATCCGGGCAATCTGTTCATTATTGTTCTTGGGCTCGGCGTAATACTGCTTTGGATTGGCCGGGCGCGGGCCGGGCGCGGGCTGGTTTCCCTGGCCTTGCTGGGCGCCCTGTTGGTCACCGTGTTTCCCATCGGCAAGACCATGACCGGGGTGCTCGAAAATCGCTTCCAGAGGCCCGAGCCCATGCCGGACGATATCGCCGGCATTATCGTGCTCGGCGGCGTGCTCAATCAGTTCATTGCCAAGAAGCGCGGCGCTTCGGCGCCCCGCATCGCGGCCGGGCGGTTCGCCGAATTTATCCGGCTGGCGGCGCGCTATCCCGATGCCAGGCTGGTGTTCACCGGCGGTTCCGGCTCGTTAAAAAATCCGGACATCAAAGAGGCCGAGTTTGCGGCGCCGCTGCTTAAGTCGTGGGGTTTGGATATCGGGCGCGTGACCTTCGAGGCCGACAGCCGCAATACATTCGAGAACGCCATATTCTCTAAAGCCCTGATAAAGCCGAAGCCGGATGATCGATGGATCCTTATCACCTCGGCGTTTCATATGCCGCGCGCCATGGGCGTGTTCCGCTCGGCCGGCTGGAACGTATTGCCGGCGCCGGTCGAATATGTGACCACCGGCGATGAACGGTTATTCGCGCCGCAGTTCCAGTTTCGCGCCGGCATCAACGCATTTTCGCAAGCCGTTCACGAATGGTTAGGATTATCCTTCTATTGGCTTACAGGGCGAACGAAAAGCCTCATCCCGGCCCAAGCGGGGCAAGACTAGGCGGGCTGCCCGCCAAACGGTGTAATCAATGATGCGATCCTTATTTGCCTTTCTGGTATTGGCCCTGTTGGTAGTGGCCCCGGCGCCCGGTCATGCTGCGGGCGCCGACTTCGCCACCTGGCTCAAGGCCTTGCGCGCCGAAGCCTTGGCCAAGGGCATTCGCAGCGAAACCCTGGACCGCGCCCTCAACGGGCTGACGCCGATCAAACGGGTGATCGAGCTGGACCGCCGCCAGCCGGAATTCACCCTCACCTTCGATCAATACATAAACCGGGTGGTGTCCGGGCGCCGGGTCCGCATAGGCAAGGCCAAGCTCGCCGAACACCGGAAATTGTTGACCGAGATCGGCAAGAAATATGGTGTCCAGCCGCGTTTCATCGTTGCCTTGTGGGGCATCGAAACCGATTTTGGGCGCATCGATGGCGGCTTTTCGGTGATCCAGGCGCTGGCCACCCTGGCCCATGACGGCCGCCGCGGCCGTTTCTTCCGGGGCCAGTTGATCCGCGCCTTGCGGATCCTCGATCAGGGCCATATCACACCGGAAAAAATGAAAGGCTCCTGGGCCGGCGCCATGGGGCAGTTTCAATTCATGCCGTCCAGCTTCGAAGCCTACGCGGTCGATTATGATGGCGACGGGCGCCGCAATATCTGGCGAAATCAGGCCGACGCCTTCGCCTCGGCGGCCAACTATCTGGCCAAATCGGGATGGCGGTCGGATCAGACCTGGGGCCGCCGGGTCATGCTGCCGGCCGGGTTCGATGCCGCCGTCATCGGCCTCGGAATCAAAAAACCCATGAGCGAATGGCGCCGCCTGGGCGTGACCCGCAAAGACGGCTCTTCCTTGCCGAAGCGGGAATTGCCGGCATCGTTGGTGCGCGCCGGCAAGGGGGCCGATGGGCCGGTCTTCCTGGTCTACAACAATTACCGGGTGACGCTGAAATGGAATCGGTCTACATTTTTCGCGGTCGCCGTGGGCACCCTGGCAGAACGCATAAAGGGCCGCTGAAATTCCCGTAACATGATGATATTAAACAATAAAATCCGTTCTATTTCACGAGGTTAGACCTTGAAAAAAACCACCATCATCGTTTTCGGATTATTGTTTTTTGTTGGCGCCTGCTCGGAAACCCAGCTTCTGGTACACACCGCCAAGCGCATCCAGAAAGGCCAGTCGTTCAGCGGCGGGCCCGCCGGCGTCTATAAGATCGGCTCGCCCTATCAGGTGGCCGGCGTCTGGTATTACCCTAAGGTCGATTACGCTTATAACGAAAGTGGCATCGCATCGTGGTATGGGCCCGGCTTTCACGGCAAGCTGACAGCCAATGGCGAAATATATGATCAAAACGCCCTGACCGCCGCCCACAAGACCTTGCCGATGCCCTCCATGGTGCGCGTCACGAATCTGGAAAACGGGCGCTCGTTGCGCCTCACGGTCAATGACCGGGGGCCGTTCGTGAATGGCCGCATAATTGATGTCTCCAGGCGCGCCGCGCAATTGCTGGGCTTGCACAAAAAAGGCACCGCCAAGGTGCGGGTACAGATTATGGGCGCCGAAAGCCGGGCTCTGGCGCTTGGCGGCGGGCGCCAAAGCGGCACCGTTGTGGCCAGTGCCGAGACGCCCATTCGCACCGATATCGATGTATCCAAGCCGGGGGTTTCCAGCGAAATTCTGGCGCCGCCGGAGGGCGCCAATGCGGCCCCGCTGCAATCGAGGAATTTCGGACCCACCGGTGAGCGCCCGCCCGACCGGGTGGTTGCCGAGCCGGACCTGCCCGACGGCACCCTGACCATAAAGCCGGTGGAGCCCAGCGACGTCTATGTGCAGGCCGGCGCCTTCGGCGAATATGCCAACGCCTTCAAGGTCTCGACCCGGCTGAACGGCGTCAGGGGCGTCAAGATAACCTCGGCGCTGGTGGACGGGCGCGAATATTTCCGCGTGCGCGCCGGGCCGATCAAGGAAATCGGCGTCGCCGACCGCATTCTGGAAGAGATGATTCGCACCGGATTTCCC
>CAUZTZ010000119.1:0-11130 GCA_963582805.1 Alphaproteobacteria bacterium | reverse complement strand
AAGAATAATTGCGCTGCGCGCTTCAAAGCTTCGGGACCCACCATTACAGCGTAGCCCTACCGCCACCAACCCGTCGTCACCCTCCCCCGACTTGATCGGGGGATTGACCGGGTGATCCAGGGACGCAGGGGCAGTGGGATCGGAGTCCCGAAACTCTGAAAGGGAATTTAAGGCCGCGCGCAGCGCATTCCTTTTTTCTCATTCTCTTTCTCCTCTGTGTTCTCTGTGTCCTCTGTGTTGGAATCCCTTTTCTTTCTTCTCACCGTCTCACTGTCTCTGTGGTTAAACTATCTTGAGGTGGAGGGAGCGCATTATCGGAACAGCCCGCGCCGCTTTTCTCGCGGCGCCGCGCCTGATACAGATCGCGCCATGAAATCGGCTAACCTTGGAAGGACTTCCGAATGGAGGAGACCAAAATTGACCGCGCCGCCATGGGACGCTTGGCTAAAGCAATGGTTTTTATCTGCGGGGCGGATCATCTGACGACAGTGGCCCTTAAAGAAGCCGCCGAAAGTGGTTCTGAAAAGGATATCAAGAAAGCGCGCGCGCTATTTCTTAGATTGAAGTCTGGAGACCGCATGGCTGCATTGACCATGATATCAGATTGATCGAGAAGCATCGTCACTTTAACCCGCTGGGCACTTCGCAAATTTATTCGCGGCGCCTTCCAAGCCGCCCTGGATGCCCCGAACAAGTCGGGGCCTGACGAAAGGGTATATGGGCGCCGCGATAGATCCCGTGACCGCATTCACAACACACCCACCCCAAATCTATTTGTGCGAAAAGATGTCCTGCTCGGACCAGCCGGCGAGGTCCAGGGTTACCCGGTGGGTGAGAAACTCGAAACAGGCGGTGGCCAGATCGAGGCGGCCTTCGCGGACCAGCTTGGTCTGCAATTCATCGCGCAACCGGTGCAGATAAAGCACATCGGCGGCGGCATATTCCAATTGCTCCGGGCTCAAATTCTCGCCGCCCCAATCGGATTGCTGCTGCTCCTTGGACATCTGCACGCCAAGCAGCTCGGCCGAGATATCGGAAAGGCCGTGATCGCCGGTATAGGTGCGCGCCAGCTTGGAGGCGATCTTGGTGCAGAATACCGGTGAGCACTCGACGCCCAGATGATGGCGGACGGTGGCGATATCGAAGCGCGCATAGTGGAAGATTTTGGTGACGCCCGGATCGGTGAATAGCGCCTTGAGGTTGGGCGCATCGTAGGCGCCGGCGGAAAGCTGCACCACGTGGGCGTTGCCGTCGCCCGCCGATAGCTGCACCACGCAAAGGCGGTCGCGCAAGGGGTTGAGCCCTAGCGTTTCGGTGTCGACGGCGACGCTATCGCCGAAATCAATATCCGCCGGTAAATCGCCGCGATGAAGATCGATCGCCATGTTGGTGCAATTCCTCACCGGTTTTCATTCGGCGGATCAGTCAATTTGGTAC
Organism: Alphaproteobacteria bacterium; assembly: GCA_963582805.1. Lineage (GTDB taxonomy): Bacteria > Pseudomonadota > Alphaproteobacteria > Rhodospirillales > UBA2165. The sequence goes on along the minus strand of CAUZTZ010000119.1, from coordinate 9,693 downwards.
CCAGGAGAAGACTCGAACTTCCACGGCCTTGCGGCCACTGGCACCTGAAGCCAGCGCGTCTACCAATTCCGCCACCTGGGCGCCGTTCCGGCAACTGACCATCTCGCCGCCAATTCGCGTGGTACCTATCCGATCCCACCCTGTCAACCGGGATTGTCCGTAATCGCCCATCATCGCTGCCTTGCGGTTGTCGCACCGGGGCGGAAGGACTATGTATGCTTTAAGGGATTTACGGGTATTCGGCGAGGATCAGAATATCATGAGCAACAGCATCGTTACCGTATTCGGCGGTTCCGGCTTTCTGGGCCGCCATCTGGTGCAGCGGCTGGTGGCCGGCGGCGCCATCGTCCGCGTCGCGGTGCGCGATCCCGAAGACGCGCACTATATGAAAACCATGGGCGATGCGGGCGCCGTCGTGCCGATGGCCGCCGACATCACGGATTTGGAAACCACCCGCGCGGCGGTCGCCGGCGCCGATGCAGTGGTCAACCTGGTGGGCAGGCTGGCCGGCAATGCCGCCGCCTTTCAGAAACTACATGTGGACGGCGCGGCCAATCTGGCGAAACTGGCCAGCGATGCCGGGGTGCGCCACTTCGCGCATATCTCCGCGCTGGGCGCCGATGCGAGTTCGCCGTCCAACTATGCCCGCACCAAGGCCGAGGGCGAGGCAGCGGTGCGCTCCGCGTTTCCGGGCGCCGTGATCCTCCGCCCGAGCGTCATCATCGGCCCCGAAGATAAGTTCTTTAACCTGTTTGCCGGATTGGCGCGCTTTACCTGGTTCTTGCCCGTGCTCGGCGGCCCGGCGATCCCGACGCTGAAATTTTTCCATGACGGCGCGCCGCTGGTGATCGATTTCTTTGGCAATGGCGGCGCCCGCTTTCAGCCGGTCTATGTGGGCGACGTGGCCGATTGCATCGTTGCCGCCCTGGCCGGCGGCGAAGGCGTCCGAGGCAAGACGTTCGAGCTTGGCGGGCCCCGCGCCTACTCGGCGAAAGAGATTATGGAATTGATGCTGGCCCATACCGGGCGCCGGCGTATTTTGTTTCCGGCGCCGTACTGGTGGCTGTCGATGCTCGGCTGGTGGATCGAGAAACTGCCCTGGCCGCTATTGACCACCGATCAGGTGCGCCTTATGCGCAAACCTAACGTTGTTTCGGATGGCGCCCTTACCATGACCGATCTCGGCGTCACCGCGACCCCCGCCGATGCGGTATTGCCCCTCTACCTGGCGCGTTTCCGCCTCGCCCGGGAGCGGCATTTGGGCGCCGCTTAAGAGCGCACTAACTAGAGCGCCGCGCCCTGGCCCGGCTCGATGGGCAGCCCCGCCTTGGCGATGATCTCGCCATATTCGCGCAGGAAGATGGAGCCCTTGACGGTGCGCTGTACAAGCACGCTGCGCCGGTCGAAGTCATCCTCCTTGCGGCGCACGAAATCCAGCTTGCCGAGCTTGTCGAGGGCGCGGGTGACCGCCGGTTTCGATATGTTCAGCGAATCGGCGAGGCCGCGCACCGTGTGCGGCGCTTCGGTCATATAGACCTGCAGCAATACCGCCATCTGGCGGGCGGTCAGGTCCGGCGCATCCCGGCGCACGCCTTCGGCAAAGGTTGTGCACCACATTTCCAGGGCCTGATTGGGGCTAATTTCCATGACCGCCGCCGGTATCTCGTTACGTTACCGTATCGTTTTACGTCCATTTTCGTTGCATGCCAACACATTCATTTTGGCGGCGCACCGAACCGCTTCTCGATGGCGCCGAACACGGCGCGAATGGCCATCGCCTCGCCGCCCACCGGGCGCCCGGGCTTGGCCGCTATGTTCCAGCCCATCAGGTCCACATGCGCCCAGGATTTGGCGCCGTTGATGAATTCCTCCAAAAACAAAGCCGCCGTGATGGCGCCGCCGAAGCGCCCTTCCGGCGCGTTGGTCAGGTCCGCAGTGGCGCCGTCCACCATTTTGCGATAGGCGGCCCAGAGCGGCAAACGCCAGAGCGGATCATCCGCCGCCTTGGCCGCCGCTATCAGCTCTGCCGCCAGCCCATCATCGTTGCAAAACAGCGCCGGCAGGTCGGGGCCCAGCGCCACCCGGGCGGCGCCGGTGAGGGTGGCGAAATCGATCAACAGGTCCGGGCTTTCACTGCCGCCCTCATACAGGGCGTCGGCCAGGATGACGCGGCCTTCCGCATCGGTGTTGGCGATCTCGATGGTTTTGCCGGACCGGGTCGTGATCACGTCCATGGGGTAAAGGGCGTTGCCTGAGATGGCGTTTTCCACCGCCGGCACCAGCACCCGGAGGCGCACCGGCAGGCCGCTGGCCATGATCATATTGCCGAGGCCGAGCATGTTGGCGCCGCCGCCCATGTCTTTTTTCATCAGCTTCATGCCGTCGGCGGCCTTGATGTCGTAGCCGCCGGTATCGAAACAAACTCCCTTGCCCACCAGGGTCACCTTGGGATCATCGGGTTGGCCCCAAGTGATGTCGATCAGCAAAGGCGGATTGTCGCTGGCCCTGCCAACCGCGTGGATCGACGGGTAATTCGCATCCAGCAAGTCATCGCCGCTGATCACGGTAATTTCGGCGCCGTGTTTGTCCGCAATTTGGGTGGCCGCCGCGGCCATATGAGCGGGCCCCATATCGCCAGCCGGGGTATTGATCAAATCGCGCACCAGATAAATGCTTTCCACCCAGCTCAAAACCCGCTCCGCCCGGCAGCCGTCTGGCCACACCAGGCGCGCACCGGCATCGGATATTTTGTCTTGCTTGTAGCGGTCGAACTTATAGGCGCCGAGTCCCCAGGCCAAAGCCGCGCCTTCCACATCGGCGACGCCTTCGAGGCTGTAGAGACCCGCCGGCAATTGATCGCGAAGCCCGCCCAGATCCCACATGCCGGCGTCATCGGAAACGCCGGCGGCGACCCCGGCCAAGGCGCCACCCACGCCCGGAATGAGGCACAGCTCGCCCGCCTCGCCCTTGAAACCGGCGCTGGTTATCCAGGTGCGGCTGGTCTCGTCCATGGCGGCCAGCCAGCCGTCCAGACCATCCTTGGTGACAACTTCGATGGGCACGGCGCCAGCGGTTGCCGCATCGGCATAAAGATTATTGATATCGGTCATGATTACCTCTTACCCCTGGGGCTGAATGATAACCCGGTCGCGGGTGCGGTCTTCGAGCACCAGCCGGTAGGCCTCGCCGGCGTCTTCAAGGCGGAAGCGGGCGCCGTCCAATATGGGGAACGGCTTAAAGGCGCCGGCCTCGAAACCGGGGCGCATGCGCGCCAACAATTCCGCCGACACAATGTGATCGTGGTCCATGTTGCTGACCCCGACCAATCGATGATTGCCCCGGTAGAAGGTGCGCAAATTGATGGTCACCTCCTCGGTGAAGGTGGAAATGATGATTTGCCGCCCCTGTTTGGCGAGGCCGTTGGATGCCGACTCGAAATAGGGATCGCCGGCGCCGTTCATGATGATATCGGCGCCCTTGCCATCGGTGCGGTCCAAGATCGCTTTGGTCAGGTCAGCTTCGCTGCGGAGATCGATCACCTCCACCGGGCCGCTGGCATGGCCGGCGTAGTCGCTGCGCGCGCGCTCCACGGCGATAACGCGGGCGCCGGCGCCGGTGGCGATCTGCACCGAGGCTTCGCCGACCTTGCCGGCGGCGCCGAGCACGGCGACCACGTCGCCGGCGGCCACATCGGCGCCATCGACCAGCCCTAACCACGCGCAGGTCCAAGAGACGCCAATGCCGCCGGCCTCATTCATGGAGATATTGGACGGCTTTGCGCACAGCCCGGCGGTCTTGACTACGCCAAAGCCGGCGTGATTGCCGTCGCGCTTCATGCCCAGATCACCGCCGGTTCCCCAAACCTCCTGGCCGATCCGGTCGGCGGGGCCATCGACAACGACGCCCGCATAATCGCGCCCCGGCGTGCGCGGCCAGACCAGGTTCGGCATTTTGCCCAAGAGCGCCTTCACGTCCGAAGGATTAACGCCGCTGGCGTGAATTTCGATCAACGCCTCATCGTCGCCGATGGAAGGGCGGTCTATTTCGGCCAGTTCGAACTTAAGATTTTCGGAACTTTCCGACTTTTCGGATACGCGGATGGCTTTCATGTTTCCGGTTTAGCAAACGAGGGCTTCGCTTAAAAGCCACTAGCGCCCGGCGCGGCGGCTCATATATTCCCAGGCGCGGTCGTTGCCGAGGAACTTCTGGCTGCGCGCCAGACGCACATCCACCTCGCCCGGATGCAGATAGGTAACCTCGCCGAGGCGCATCGCTTCCATCTGCAATTGGGCGTTCACCTGCAGATAGACGGCGGTCATGACCGCGTCCTGGACCGAAAATCCGGCCACCGTGGCGCCGTGGCCGCGCATCAGGATCACCCGTCCATTGCCCATGGCGCGCGCCAGGCTGTGGCCCTGATCGTTGCTGGACACCAGAATATCGGTGTCGCCGAAATCATCGTGGATATCCCAGACCGGCACTTGGTGGCCGATGCGCGCCGCCACATGGACAATCGGTCTGAGCGGCGTTTTCGTGACCCCGAACGGGATCACCGCAGTGGAATGATTGTGGATCACCGACAGGATATCGGGACGCGCCTGATAGAGGGCGCCATGGATCGGGCGCTCGATATAAAGGCTCTTGCCGCGATCATCGATGCATTGATTGTCCAGGGAAAATTCCAAGATATCGTCCGCCTCCACCAATTCGGGGCTGCGCGAACAGGCGAGGAAATAGCGGCTCGGATCATCCGGGTGGCGCATGGAAATATGGCCGAAGGCATCGACCACGTTTTCGCGAGCCAAAATGCGGTTGGCGGTGACCAGATTATCGATGGCGTCGGTAAGGGCGGTCATGAGCGATGTCTCCGGTTAAATGATGCGTCTATCATAGGCTGGGAATTCGCAACTAGAAACGGCTTGGACCGACGGCTTTGAATAGGCAAGATGCGCGCATGAGCCAGACCGAGCCCCAAACTTACATTATCGACAATGAAACCGATCAGACCTTCAAGTTAAATCGGAGCGCCCTGGTCGAGCCCACCCTGTTCGAATTGGAGCAGCGGCGCATCTTCGATGTCTGCTGGATCTATCTCGGCCACGAATCGGAAATTACAGAGCCCGGTGATTTCAAAACCCGCAACGTCTGTGGCCGGCCGATCATATTCGCCCGGGATTCAGCCGGGGATTTGCGCGCCTTTCTGAATAGCTGCCGCCACCGGGGCACCGTGGTCTGCCGCTTATCGCAAGGCAACGCGGACAGCTATTCCTGTTTTTATCACGGCTGGGTCTATGACCGGGACGGCGCATTGAAGACGGTGCCGGGCGCCGAATCCTACGGTCCCGCCTTCGACAAGGCCGACTTCGGCCTCGGCGAGGTGCCAAATTTCGCCAGCTACCGGGGCTTCTGCTTCGTCAATTTCAGCGCCGGCGCCGAGCCATTAGAAGACTATCTCGCCGGCGCCACGGAATATATCGATCTGGTGGTGGATCAATCGCCATCGGGAAAAATGCAGGTGGTCGAGGGCACCCAGGAATATGACATCGCCGCCAACTGGAAGCTTTTGGTGGAAAACAGCTTCGACGATTATCACCTGCTTTCGACCCACTCCACCTGGCTCGGCTATTTGAAAGACGCCGGCGTCGAAATGAAGCCACCCGAAAAAGGGCACTTGCTGCCGTCGCACGGCATCTGCCGCAATCTCGGCAACGGCCACGCCACCACCGACAATGTGAATTTCCGGGGCCGCCCGGTGGCCCGCTGGATCCCCATCTATGGCGAGGACGCGAAACAGGAGATCGACGAGATTCGCGCCGAATTGGTTACCCGGCTGGGCGAGAGCCGCGCCACCCGCATCGCCGATACCAACCGCAATCTGGTGATCTTTCCGAATCTGGTGCTCAATGACGGCTCGTCGATCACTATCCGCACCTTCCATCCCCTATCGGCGGGGCGCATGCAGGTAACCGCCTGGGCGCTGGGCCCGGCGGAAGAATCCCCATCGGCGCTGGCCAGGCGGCTGGACAGCTTCCTTACCTTCTATGGCCCCGGCGGGTTCGCGACGCCGGACGATGTGGAGGCGTTGGAGATGGTGCAGGCGGGCTTGCAAAGCTGGCGCGAAGTGACCTGGTCGGACTTATCGCGGGGCATGAACAAGGACGGCGAGCAGCTCAACACCGACGAATTGCACCTCCGCACCTTCTGGCGCCGCTGGTCCCAATATATGGAAGGGGCGACAAGTTGAGCGGTGACGCCGCCTCCATAACCCGTAGCCAGGTGGAGGATTTCCTCTATTCGGAAGCGGCGCTGCTGGATGAATGGCGCATGGATGAATGGCTTCAGTTGCTCACCGACGATGCCCGCTACGAAGTGCCGCCCAACAATGTGCCCGGCGGTTCCGCCAGCGATACTTTGTTTACCATCGCCGATGACATGGCCCGCATCCGCGCCCGGGTAAAGCGCCTGAACAGCGACCGCGCCCACGCCGAATTTCCCCATTCGCGCACCCGGCGCATGATCTCCAACGTGCGCATCACGAACCGGGCCGCCGATACATTGTCGGTCAGCGCCAACTTCATCTGCCACCGCTTCCGGCGGGCTGAGCGCATCCGCCAATATGTGGGGGCGATGAATTATACGCTGGTGATCGATGGCGATGGCTTCAAGATCGCGCGCCGCGTTGTGCTGATCGATGCCCACGAGCTGGGATCATTGGGCTCGGTCAGCTTTATCCTCTGATGGCCCGTTGACCCGTTTCGGCGCCGGGACTACCATCTATTGATAATAGCTCTTACCGTTAATAGGGAGTGCGCAGCATGAACGAGTTTCGCGTCCGGCCACGGTCCCACGCCAGCCTGCAGGACTACATCGCCGACGATAAAGGCTATTTCGAAGACGAGGGGCTGGACAACCTCGATATCGTCAAACACAGCTTCGATGGCTCGAAGCTACAAGACGCGGACCTGCCGCAACAGAAAGCCGGCGCCTACGATGTGGCGGCGGCCGATCCATCGAAGTCCGACGAGCGCACCAACCTCAACACCTTCTGCCATTGGGCGGTGAACCGGGCCATCGGCGGCGGCCATGGGCGCATGTGGGCGCACGCCTATTCCTGGACCATATCCGGTATCTACGTGCCGCCCGGCTCGCCCATCGAGACCCCCGAACAATTGGCCGGCGTGCCGGTGGCCGTCGGCAAACGCTCGGGCAGCCATTTTTCCACGGTGCAGTCGATGGAAAAATATTTGCCCGCCGACGACATCAATGTGCAGTTCGTCGGACTGCCCAATATCCGCCTCGCTTTGGCGCTGGATGGCAAGCTGGAAGCCGTCAACGGCCTCGGCGCGCCGTGCTATGTGCTGGAACAGAACGGCTTTCGCAAAATTATCGATAACGGCTTCATGCAGGGCTTTTTGATGTCCGGCGATGTGGAGACCGAACAGGCGCAAGCCTATTTCCGCGCCCTCAAACGGGCGCAGGCAGATGTGGATTTGAACCCGGAAGACTTCAAGGAAATGGTGCTGCAGCATTCAGTGCCGGAAGAATTCCGCAGCGCGGTGAAAAATGTGGCCGCATTGGGCATTCCGACGCGCATCGTCTTTCAGGACTATACCGAGAAAATGTACGAAGAAACCCGGACCTGGATGGACGGCCATGATTTCTTCGATGATGTGGAAACCAGCGATGAGGTCACGCCCTATAAGGACGCCATGATGGGCTGATCAAGCCAGCGTTGCTCGCCATGCCCGCATCTGCCAGGGTGCGCGCGGCTTAATTTCCAAAACCGGAGGGCCGCCATCGTGAGCCAATACCCGATCCTGAATATCCTTGTCCGCCACGGCAATTTGCTGGCCGTTATCCTCGGCGCTCTGCCCATCGCCCTCGCTCTGGCCTTAAACGCCGCGCCGGTGATGCTCGGCGCCGCCATCGTTGGCGAGGTGATCGCCGGCTTTTTCGTGCGCAGCTATGTGGAGCTGGTGCAAGTCGTTATCGACATGCTCCTGCCGCAATAGGCCATGAACGAGCCGGAATTTGATCTGATCGCCATCGGCGGCGGTTTCGCCGGGCTGACCGCTGCCGCCCGCGCCGCCGATCAAGGCCTCAAAGCACTGGTTTTAGAGCGGGATACGGGCGACCGTTATTTCTGTAATTCGCGCATCACGTCGGGGGTCTTTCACGTGGCCTCCAACGATGTGCGCCACTCCGCCGATGAATTGGCGGCGGCCATCGAAACCGAGACCGCCGGCTACGCCAAGCCGGAATTGATGCGCGCTATCGCCGAAAACGCCGGGCCGACGGTCGAATGGCTGCGCTCCATCGGCGTCAAGTTCGTGGCCAAGGGCATCGGCTATGTGAATAAGCGCCAGCATCTGGTATTGGCGCCGCCCCGGCGTATGCGCGCCGGCCTCGATTGGGAAGGGCGCGGCGGCGATTACACCTTGCGCACCCTCGAAGCGCACCTCACCAAGTCCGGCGGCAGCTTGCGGCGCGGCGCCGAGGTGACCGGGCTGATAATGACGGACGGCGCCTGCACCGGCGTCACGGTGATCGAAGGCGGCGCCGAGACAGAGATTTCGGCCGCCGCGGTGGTCATCGCCGATGGCGGCTTCCAGGCCAATCCCGATATGGTCAAGGACAACGTCACCGATGCGCCTGACCGGGTGCGCCTGCGGGCGGCGCCATCGGCCACCGGCGACGGCATCCGCATGGCAAGGGACGCCGGCGCCGCGCTGACCGCGCTTGGCGATTTCTACGGCCATCTGCTGGCGGACGCGGCGATGCATAACGATGCCCTCTGGCCCTATCCGAACATGGACGTTGTCGCCGTCGCCGGGGTGATGGTGGACGGCGACGGCAAACGCTTCGTCGATGAAAGCCGGGGCGGGGTGTTCCTGGCCAACGCGGTCGCCAAGCTGGCCGACCCGTTGTCGGCGACGGTGATCATGAGCCCGGAAATCTGGGACCAGGTCGGGGCCGCCGGCATCGCGCCGCCCAATCCATTGCTGCTCGATCACGGCGGCACGCTCATCGAAGCTGCCGATGGGATAAGCCTCGCCGCCGCCATCGGCGTGCCCGCCGAGGCCCTTAAAGCCACCCTGGCCGATTACAACCAGGCCTTTGCCGATGGCCGATTGGCGGCGCTTACCCCGGTGCGCGGCGAGGGCCGCCATCAGGCTTACCCGCTGGACGATGGCCCCTATTTCGCCATTCGCCTTTGCGCCGGCCTCACCAACACCATGGGCGGCATCGATATCGACGCCAATTGCCGCGTGCTGAAACCGGACGGCGGCGTCATCGGCGGGCTCTATGCGGCGGGCTCATCCACCGGCGGGCTCGAAGGCGGGCCGAACGTAGGTTATGTGGGCGGCCTGATCAAAGCCTTCGCCTTCGGGCTGATCGCCGCCGATCATGTGGTATCGTCCAAAATTGACGGCGGTGGAGCTGTGAAATAAACTGAACCCAGATAAGGGAGACGGTCATGAGCATTGAAGTCGAACGTTTGGGAAAAACCTTTTTCGCCGAAGTGCGCAATGTCGATATAGCGAAGCCGATGGACGCCGAAACGGTGGAGGCAATCCGCCAAGCGCAGCGCGACCATGGGGTTTTGTTGTTTCGCGGCGCCCATCTGGATGATGTCAGCCAAGAAAATTTCACCGCCCATTTCGGAACCGTCGAGCTGAACCTCAGGAGTGA
>CAUZTZ010000118.1:0-11159 GCA_963582805.1 Alphaproteobacteria bacterium | reverse complement strand
ACTTCCCGGTAGAAGGGCCGGAAAAAACCATAGAGCGCGATGGCCAGCAGAATGATGACCCATGGGTCCAGGAGGAAATCGGCGCCGTAGCGGCTGACCGAGATGAACAGAAACCGCTCGACAATGCCGCCGAGCACAAAGCCCAATATCAAGGGCGGGCGCGGCCAGCCCAAACGCTTCATGATCCAGCCCAGGATGCCGAAGGCCAGCACGATGAACAAATCGCCCCAATTGCGCGATCCTTGAAAGGCGCCGATCATGATCACCGTCAGGATCAGCGGCATGATTACCGGCTGGCGGATCAGCGCGATCTTGGCGAATTGGTTGGAAAAGCCGAAGCAGATGCCGGCGCCCAGTATATTGGCCAGCGCCACGCTCCAGATCAGCGAATAGGTGACGTCCAGGTGCTTGGTCAGCATGTCGGGCCCCGGCTGCAGCCCGTGGATCAGGAAGGCGCCGAGCAAGATCGCCATGGAGGCTGAGCCCGGCACGCCAAAGGCAATGGTCGGCACCAGGGCGCCGCCTTCCTTGGCGTTGTTGGCGCCTTCGGAGGCCAGCACGCCCCTTATGTCGCCGGTGCCAAACGTCTCGGCGGCGCCTTTTTCGGTTCTGGCGGCGTGGCCGTAGGCGATCCAGTCGATGACCGCGGCGCCGATACCGGGCACCGCACCCAGGGTCGAGCCCAAGAACGCCACCCGGATCACCAGCCATTTGTTGCGGAATGTGTCCTTCACGCCCTGCCACTGGCCGGAGCGGCTATCGGGCACCGATGAGCCGGCGATGCTGCGTTGCTCGATGGCCATGTCGGCCAGCTCGGGCAGCGCAAATAGCCCCAACGTCACCGGCACCAGCGGCAATCCATCCCACAGATAAAGAAATTCCATGGTCCAGCGCAGGGTGCCGCTTTGCGGGTCCGAGCCGACCATGGCAAACATGATGCCGAAACCCGCCGCCGCCAGGCCCCGCAATGGCGCCCCCGCCGACAGCGCCGCCACCATGGCCAGGCCGAAGATGGCGAAGGCGAGCAGTTGCGGCGAGCCGATGCTCAGCATGATCGGGCGCAGGACCGGGATCGAGATGGCCAATAACGCGGCGCCGAAGACGCCGCCGATCAAGGACGCCGTGTAGGCGGCGCCGAAAGCCCGCCCCGCCTGGCCCTGTTTCGCCAACGGATGGCCATCCAGAATTGTCGCTGCCGAGCCGGTGGTTCCGGGCACGCCAAACAGGACGGCGGGGATTGTGTCAGAGGTGGTGGTGACCGAGCCCATGCCGAGCAAAAGCGCAAAGGCGGAAAACGGGTCCATGGCGAAGGTGAAGGGCAGCAGCAGCGCCATGCCGACGATGCCGCCGAGCCCCGGGATCACGCCGATGCCAAGCCCGATGATGACGCCCAATGCCAGAAACATCAGGCGCGCCGGGTCGGACATGATAACGATGGCCTTGGCGGCCATCGCCAGGAGGTCAGTTTCCATGGCGTCTTTTCATTTAGAGGCAAACGGGCTTCGGGGGCGCCTCCTGGACGCCCCCTGATTGGATCGCCCGGTCAGCCGCAGGTTATCGCCTTGCCCTTGGAGCCCTGGAACGTGAACTCGCAGCTCATGCCCACTTTGAGCGCCTTACGCTTGGCCTTGGCGCCGCCGATGGAGACCTTGGTGCGCCGCCCGCTCACCGAGATTGAGCGTTTGACCTTGCCGCCGGCAAACGAAACGCTGCGCCCGCCGCGCTTGATCTTGGTGATCTTGCCCTTGACGGTCTCGACCGGAATGACGGCCTTCGACACATTGGTTTTGGTGTCGCTGCTCTGCGCCCGTTTCGCCGCTTCGACGATGTCTTTCGGCGACGCGTAGAGCTTGGCCATCAGTTCGGCGATTTTGGGCCCCGATATGGGTGCCACTTCCAGTTTCTGCTTCTTGGCGTCGGAGACGTAGGCGGGATCGCTCATGGTGGCCATGAAGGCGGTTTGCAGCGCCTTGACCCGATCAGCCGGCACGTTGGGCGGCGCCAGGAACGGCCGGCCCCAGGCTTGGCGGGCGAAGATGAACTGGAACACTTTGCGGTCCAGATCGGTCTTGGCCAAATCCATGATGAACGGAACGTCCGGCATTTCCGGATGCTTGGCGGTCGACATCTGCACCAGGATGTTCACTTTTTTGTCGCGGATCCAGTCGGCCTTTCTGGATTTCAGGCTGCTCCAGGAATAGCCGCAGCGGCCCGTCAACTCGCCCCGCTCGACCGCGAAATTAACGTCGGTGCCGCCGGGATAACCGGTGACCAGCCGCATCTTGGTGCCGAGGATGTTGTTCATGACCTTGGGAAACGTATCGGTATCGGCGTCCGGCCCGGTGCCGCCGACGATCAGCTCCTGGGTCAATAATTGCTTCCAATGGGTGATACCGGTTTTGGCCCAGGATACGCAGACGCTAACCTCGTTATTGGCGCTGCCGAGATAGTTGAACTTGGACGCATCGAACTTGGCCGCCTTGTTGCCGAGCAGCGGCGCCATGGGCATGCCGCGGCCAACGATGCCGATGGCGGTGCCGTCTTGCGGATACAGATTATAAAGCTCGTTGGTGGCTAAAAGGCTGCCGGCGCCGACCCGGTTCTTGGCGACAATTTTAGGGTTTCCCGGGATATGCTTGCCCATGTGGCGGGCCACGGTGCGGGCATAAGTATCGTAGCCGCCGCCCGGCGAATAGCCGACCCAAAGGGTGATCCGCTTGCCTTTGTAAAATTCGGCAACCGATTGAGCCTGGGCCGGCGCGGTGGCAAAGCTGGCGAGGGCCAGCCCGGCGAGGCCGATCATTCCAAATTTGACCGATGTATGCATGGTTCAATTCCTCCCATCTAAGATGTGCTGTTTATTGGTTATTGGCGAGAAGCTTAGGGAATATTGCGGCCCGCATAAAGGAAATAAATCCCTAGCCCGTTAAATCCCCGTCATACTCCGGGGCGTTCTCCAGCTGATCGAACCAGTCGAAGCCCATGGCCTTGACGATGCGGCTTGTCAGGCAGAGGAAGCGCGCGTCGCCATCCAGGCCAGCGAAATGCTGGTGGGCGCAATAAGGCGGGATATAGACGAAGTCGCCGGCCTTCCAATCGAAACGCTTGGGCTCGGTATCCCATTCCCATTCGAATTCTTCGTCGACCTCGAACTTCACGTCCCAATGAAGATCATGGCCGGCGCCTTCCAGAATGAACACCAGCTCCTCGCTCAAATGCCGGTGCTTGCCGGATCGGGCGCCGGGTTTCAGGAACTGCATATAGGCATCGACGCAGTTCTCTGCGGTATCCATTTTCTCGTTGATGACATGTTTGATCAGCCCATCCGGAGAGTTCTCGAACGGCATGTCCTGGCTTTTGATGATTTTAGCTCGGCCGGCATAATCGGTGCGAAACGCCTTCGAGGCCTTCAAGGCTTCGGCGTAAAAATCGGCTTCCTCGCCCATCAGGCGGGCGCGCATCGGATCGTCGATGGATGCCATGGGCTTATATATCCTTGGGCGGCGACCAGTCCTCGAACCCTTTGGCCGGGTCCTTGGGCGGGTAGCGCACCATCTTCTGGAACAGCATATGCATGAACAGGAACAACGGCTTGGCCTTGAACACCAGGACCACGGCCTCTTCGTCCGATTCCGTGTTGCAGTGTTCGTGCACGCAGGCGTTTTCGACAATCACCGCGTCGCCGGCCTGCCAATCGTAGCGCTCGCCGTCGTGGATATCGAAGCCCTTGCCCTTCAGGATATAGAAGACGGCGCTGTTCATATGGCCGTGTTTCTGTGAGTGCCCGCCCGGCGAATAGACATCCACGTGGCATTCGATGGATTGCGCCACTTTGGTGGCCTGCGGGTTGATCACCTTCTTGCCGTAATATTGGGGCCCGCCCTTCCATTCCAGATCGGACGTGGAATAGACCCGGGGCTGGGTGAACAACTCCTCCACCAAATCTCCATAGGTGCCTTCGAGGGCGCGCACGAAGGTGCGCTTCTTTGACCAGCGCTCGAATTTTTCCTCGTGCGCCTGATCGGAAATCACATTATGGCCGATCAGCGAGAACACCCGGTTGTGGCCGGTGTCGCCGCCGTCGCCGTGATCGTTTTCGTCTTCGGCCATATCAGTCGTCCAGCAGGTGGCCCCATTTATCGATGGTGGCCTCCATTAGTTCGGGGCTGGATTCGGCGACGTGGGGGAAATCGTCGATCCACTCGAAGGGCCGGCAGGCGTCCACCAGGGCGCGGGAATTCAGATTATCGCCAACCCGTTTGCGGGGATCCAGGGCGCCCGACCAGGTGCCGCGCACAATATCGATATCCTCGGCCGGATCGCAGCGGGAATTCATCGCCCAGTTGACATCAAAAAGATTGGACGGATCAATATCTTCATCGACCACCACTACCCAGCGGCCGAGATAGTTGCCCGCATGGGCGCCGGCGGCCAGCAGAAGCGCCTGCTTGGCGTGGCCGCCATAGGCCTGTTTGATGGAAATCACGTTGAACAGGCGCCCGCCGCCGGAAATATGGCTCCAGACCCCAGCCACGCCAGGCAGGCCGGCCTTTTCCACCTGATCCCAGATCAACGCCGATTTGACCACGCATTTGGAAAAGGTGTAGTCGGCGGGCGGCCGGCCCGGCCGGGCCATGGTCATGATCGGCCCGTTGCGGTAATAGACCCGCTTGATGCGGACAATCGGATCGGTGCGCACGGCGCTGGCGTAATAGCCGGTCCACTCGCCGAACGGTCCTTCGGGGCGCTCTTCGTCGGGCAAAATCTCGCCTTCCAAAACGATCTCCGCATCGGCGGGCATGGGCAGACCGGTCAGCTCGCCGGCGATCACATCGAAGGGCTGGCCCCGGTGGCCGCCGGCATGGGCGAACTCGCCGGTGCCGTAGGCCACCTCGTTGCCCGACGACAAAAACAATAACGGATCGTGGCCGCAACTGATCATCACCGGGCAGGGTTTGCCTTCCCTGAAATATTTCTCCCGGATCAGGCGGCCATGCTTGCCCGGGCTCATCCAAAGCCCGACCGTATTCTTATCATGGACCACAACCCGGTAGGTGCCGAGATTGACCCAATCGTCGTCCGGATCGCGCATGATCACCAGATCGCCGGTGCCGATATAGCGGCCGCCGTCTTCTTCGTGCAGGAACGGCACCGGGAATTTATAAAGATCCACATCGTCGTCCCGGTCGATATTTTCCAGCACCGCGCCGGTCTCCACATGGTTTGCGTCGTGCAGCGTGAAATCTTTTAAGCGGTCCCGGTAGGATTGCACCACGTCCATGGAGCCCTTCGGCTTGTCGAAACCGAGCGTAACGGCGAGCCGGCCGGCGGACGCGGTCATGCCGCTTAAAACCTTGAAGTCTTTCGGATAGCCGGGAATTTCCTCGAACAAAATGGCCGGCGGGTTATCGGGCTTGTCGTGATAGATCATCTCGGCGATGGCGCCCATTTCCAGGTTCCAGTCGGCGCCCTTGACCACTTTCAACTCGCCGATGCCCTCGATGCGGCCGAGCCATTCGCGCAAATCCTTGTGCGGCGTCTGGTACGCGCCGAAAGAGGTGTTTCTAACTTGGTCGTCCATTGTACTTCCTTATGTATTTCCTTAACCAAACCGGGCGTTGGCGGCATTTGTAATCTAATTCACGGCTCCGGCAATCACACCTTGAAGCTGGAGAGCACATTCTTGGGGAACAGGTCTTCAACTTGCAGCCGGCGCTGGCAGACTCCCTGTTCGAACGAATATTGCAAAAAGGCATCCAAAGTCACCCGGTTATCCTCGATCCCATAGGGCCAGTAATCCGCTTCGAACATGGAAGCCGATTGTTCGGTAAAGTAGGGTGCCCAGGGGATCGGAAAGCGCGACGCGGTCATTTCGCGCGCCCGGGAAACGCTGTTATTTTTGGCCGTGTTGAAGGCCTTCAACAGGTTGCCCAGCATCCACGGGTGGGCATTCGCAACATCGGTTTTGACGGCCATGGTATGCATAATCGGAAAAATGCCGGTGTCTTTGAAATAGGCTTCTTCCATGGCCTGGTAATCAACCACCAGCCTGACGATTTCCGGGCCGCCCTGCTCGAATATCTCGGGCGGATGGGCCGACATGATGGCATCGATCTCGCCCGATAGCAGCATTTCTTCCAGCGACTTGTCGGCAACCGGCGTCAGGCTGACCCCGTCCGGCAAATTCAGCGCCACCTTTTCTTTGCGCCCCGGCGTCGAGACGCCAGCCTGCACCCAGGTGATTTTTTGCAACGGAATGCCTGCCTGATGGACCAAATAGCCGCGCGTATAGATGGCGGCGGTCTGCGCCCATTCCGGCACGCCGATTTTTTTGCCGGCCAGATCGGCAACCGATTTGAGCTTGCTATCGGCGGTCACGAAGATCGACGACAGGCGGAACACGCGGCTTGGAAATACCGGGATCGACGTCAGGCTCTCGTCGCCTTGGGATTTCAGCGCCACATATTTGCCGAACGACATTTCCGACACGTCCCATTCGCGGAAATTGACGAACCGGTAGAATATCTCTTCGACTTGGAAATTCAAAAAATTGGCATCGATGCCCTCGGCGGTGACGCGGCCGTCCTGGAAATCGCGGACATGGTCATAGTCTGAGATGGCGATGGTCAATGGCAGTTGGGACAACTATTGCTTCCTCCGGGCGCGCAAAATAGATTTCCACTTTGCGGCGCATTCTAAAGTTTCGTCTCAATAGATAAAGGATAAATCAGGGTGGCAAACAGACCTAAACACATAAAGCCGAAAAAGCGCAGCCCGGTGGCGCCCACCAAGACCCGCTGGAACTCCGACGTGATTGTCGATCTGATGCGCGACTATGACTTTCCATACGTGCCTCTCAATCCCGGCTCGAGTTTTCGCGGCCTCCACGATTCCCTGGTCAATTACGGCGGCGATGACCCCAAGATGCTTCTTTGTCCCCACGAAAATATCGCCATCCAGATTGCCCACGGCTACGCCAAGGCCACCGGCGAGCCGCTTACCGCCATTGTTCACAACCTGGTCGGGCTGCTGCATTCCTGCATGGCGGTCTACTACGCCTATATCGACCGGGCGCCGATTTTCATCATGGGTGCCACCGGCCCCATGGATACCGGCCAGCGCCGGCCGCGCACCGATTGGATCCACACCGCCAATATCCAGGGCAACGCCATCCGCGACTTCACCAAATGGGATGACCAGCCGGTCGGCATTGCCTCTGTGCCCAGCTCCTTCGCCCGCGCCTACGGCATCATGATGACCGAACCCCAGGGGCCGGTTTACACCTGCTACGACACCCAGCTGCTGGAGACGCCGTTGGACGCAAAGGTCGCCATGCCGCGGCCCGAGGCGCAGCGGGTGCCCAGCCAAATTGCCCCCGATGACGCCGCCCTGACCGAGGCCGCCGCCTGGCTGGCCGCCGCCAAAAACCCGGTGCTGCTGGCCGATTGGTCGAGCCGTATGCCGCACGGCTACGACGCCCTGGTGGCCTTGGCCGAAACCGTTTCGGCGCCGGTCATAGATATCGGCGCCCGCCTCAATTTCCCCAGCCACCATGATTTGAACGCGTCCTTGCACGCCGATGCGGTCTTGAAGGACGCCGACCTGATCCTGTGCCTGGACGCCCGCGACTGGGAAAAAGTGACCACGGTCTTGGACTCGAACACCCGCCAGGTGACGTCCCTGGTGCCGAAATCCGCCAAGTGGGTGGATATCAGCTTTGCCGACCTGGAAATCTCGTCCTGGTCCACCGACTACCAGCGGCCCTTGCAGGCCGATCTGCGCATCCTTGCCGACACCGCCGCCGCCATCCCGCTGCTGGCCAAAAAATGCCGGGCGCTGTTGAACAAATCGGCGGCTAAGAAAAAACGGGTCGGCGTCCGCCGCCGCAAACTGGCCAAGCTGCACCAGGCATCCCGGCAAGCCTGGGCCAGGAAATCCCGCGCCAAGTGGAATTCCAAGCCGATGACCACGGCCCGCCTCGCCGCCGAGATCTGGGCGGTGATCAGAGACGAAGACTGGGTCGCCACCTCGTCCGATCTCAACGGCTGGACCAAGCGCCTTTGGAACTTCGACAAACCGTACCGGTTCCCCGGCGCGGCACTCGGCACCTCGACCCAGATCGGCATCGCCTTGGGCGTTGCGCTCGCCCACCGGGACAAAAAGCGCTTGGTGGTGGACATCCAGCCGGACGGCGATTTGATGTTCGATCCCGGCGCCTTGTGGGTGGCCGCCAAGTACGAGATTCCGATGCTGGTCGTGATGTACAACAACCGCTCCTACTACAACGATTGGGAGCACCAAATTCGCATGGCCAAAAAGCGCGGCACGCCCGAAGCGCGCGCCCATATCGGCATGGACATCCAGAACCCGGAGGTCGATTTCGCCGGCCTCGCCCGCTCCATGGGCTGGTACGCGGAAGGCCCCATTGAAGACGGCAACGACGTCGGCGACGCCTTGCGCCGCGCCATCAAAGAGGTCAAAGCCGGGCGCCCGGCGCTGGTCGATACGGTCTCCCAGTATCGGTAGAGGCCGATGGGCACGGCGAAAGCGGTAGTCTCCGACCGAGGGCTGGGGATGGCTGGGTCGGCCAGCCCGCGCGGTTAGGCACCAAAAGCCGTCAAGTTTGGGCTCCTTTCAGTGGATAAATTCCCCGTTTGCGTGTTTCTTTGTTTTAATCTCGCGCGACATGATTCCAATTAAACGACCATGGGGGTTTGTGGGGGTTTATGGGGATAAGTGGGGATTTGTGGGGGTACCAGCGGCGCCCGTCTTGGCACCGCGATAGGATGGTTGCCCCCAACCGGCTGGCTTAATCCTCTTCCAGCGAATCCAAAAATTCCATGTGTCCGGCGGACGGATCGTATTCTTCTCCTTTGCCGGTTCCGCTGCGCGGCCGCAATGTTGCGCCGCCATGGACGAGGCCCATGATGCGCGCCTGCAATTCCACCGATTGCATGGCGGTATCGAAGTCGCCGGCACCAAAGGCCGCGTCATAAACCGGTTCCAGCTTACCCAGCAGCGCATCGGTGGCCTCTGCCCGCTTTGAGGCCTGCTGGGCGAAATATTCCCCTTGGAGTTCGGCCACCCGCGCCGCCACGTCTGGCCGCCGCAACAGCTCGGACGCCTGGTGCGAGGCATTACTCGGCGCATAGCCCGCCATCCGCGCCGCTTCGGCCCCCGATGCGCCGGTGGCGTAGGCCTGGGCGAAGGCCTCGTGTTGGGGCCGGAGTGCCTCCGCTTCGAGGGTTGGAGTCGGTGAAATAGGCTCTGTCTCGATACTTGGAGTCGGTGTAATGGACTCAGAATCGATACTTGGAGTTGGTGTGTCCATAATATTCTCCTTCAAATTTGGCTTAATGAATGATCCAGATTATTTGCTAAAGAATCGGCAGTATCCGCCGGCCCAAACACCGACCGAGGGCGGGGGATGGCATGGTCGGCCCGCCCGTGCTGCCGGGCACCCCCGGGCGAAGTGGTGGTTTGGCGATCGGGGGTAGGCACAATTTCGATGAATTCGGTGTGTCCATTGGAATCTCCCAATTTATATGTTTTCGATATGTTCTCATTCATATAGTCTAAAATTTTTGCCGCGCAAGTGCGTGAATATCGATACAGGGCCGATAGGCAACGAATTAGAGGTAAACATTTGCGGAGGGTGACATAGGTATATGGAAGCAAAGTCGAACCGATCTCCCCAAAATCGCATTTACTTATTCGGAAGATCAACTGTTCGAAAGTCTGTCCGGTTCGGTTCGGCATTCACTTAAAAAGAAGTTAGGCCCGCTAGGTGCCGCGTGGCCTATTCTGGATCGTTCTTCATTTCGCCTGCACAAGGCTAAAACTAAGGCCGATGCGTAATCGAGCCTTTTGATTATTACCGGCAAAATTGAAGTTTGATTAGGTGCACCCCATCGGGGCGCCCGTGTGGCCGACCCAGCCAATCCCCACACGGGCTAAAGTCTAGTTTCACCCGTCCTTAATCTTCGACCATATCCCGATCAATGCCCGCTGCGGATTCTACGGCACGGCAAACTGCCGACGTATCCAAATGCCCCAACCCCTGCGCAATCGCCGAGTTCATCTTCTGCCGCGACGACACATACAAATCGATCGGCGCATGCACGCTGGCGGCGAACTCCGTGATAATCCCGGCGTCTTTTTCGAACACCTTGAACATGGTGCCGCCGCCTTCGCGGTAATCGGACTTGGCCATCATGGCGCCGCGTATCTCCAGCATACGGGAGGTGCCGGCGCTCGCCGTTAAGACCGCGTAGATCAGTTCCGGATCCAACCCCGCCTTTTGCCCCAAAGTCATGCATTCGGCGGCCGCCGTGACGTGCACATGCACCAGATAGTTGGCGAGGATCTTCATTTTGGAGCCTAACCCCGCCGTCTCGCCGATGAAAAAGTTGGACGCGGTGAAGCCCTCGAAAACCGCGATGCATTTCTCATAGGCGGCTTTTTCGCCGGAGATGTGGATCGAGGCCATGCCCTTGGCCAGCATCGCAGGGGTGGCGCTGATCGGCGCATCCAGGAGTATCTTGCCAGCGGCGGCCAGCCGCGCGGCGGCGGCTTCCTTGTCCTCGGGCGCGAGGGTCGAGCATTCGATGACGATCTGGCCGGGCTTGTCGACGCTGATAATGTGGGTGAGCACATCGTCCAAGGCCGCCAGGGACGGCAAGGACGTGATGATGATGCCGGCGTCGGCTGCCAGGGCGGCGGCGTCGGCGGCGGGGGCGAGGCCCAGCGTATCCAATGCCGCCATGCAATCGGCGTTCACATCGAACCCCGTCACGCGCATCTGTTTCTGTAACAGGAGCCCGGCGATGTTGCCGCCCATGGGGCCGAGGCCGATCACGCCAATGGTTTCATCCATAATCAATCTCCCGGAATTTCAGCGGTTTATATTTCAGGGCGGATCATAACAGGCTAGGGCAGGGGTGCAAAAATAACGGGTGCGTGTGCGCCCCCTCCCCCTAACCCCCTCCTACCAGGGGAGGGGGTTAGGGGGAGGGGTCTATTGGGGCGACAGTGTCCTGATCGCGGAATTCGCGTTAGCGAATTTCGCGTGAATCAGGCCGCTCAAATCAAGAATCTAGTGAGATGGCGGCAAAATTCTGTGCACGCAGTGCGCCGAATTTTGGTGTCATCTCGCTAGT
>CAUZTZ010000117.1:0-11205 GCA_963582805.1 Alphaproteobacteria bacterium | reverse complement strand
TTCATATTGGTGGGCCAGGAGATGCGATTGCACTTGCGCCACGGTGTCCAGCGTCACCGAAACGACGATCAACAGGCTGGTGCCGCCAAAGAAAAACGGCACCGAAAAACGCGCGATCAGCAATTCCGGCAGAATGGCGATCAAAACCAGATAGGCGGCGCCAACCACGGTCAGGCGCGTCAAAACATAATTCAGATAGTCCGCCGTGTTCTTGCCGGGCCGGATGCCGGGAATAAAGCCGCCATATTTCTTCAAATTGTCGGCGGTGTCGGCCGGATTGAAGACCACCGAGGTATAGAAAAAGGCGAAAAAGGCGATGAACGTCGCGTACATCAGCAGATAGGCGGGCTGCCCGCGCCCCAGGAAGGCGGCGACGGTGGTCAGGAAGCCGGGGCCCGAACTGGCGGTGAAATTGATCAGCGTGATCGGCATCAACAGGATCGAGGACGCAAATATCAGCGGAATCACGCCCGAGGTATTGATTTTCAGCGGCAAGTGCGAGCTCTCGCCGCCGAACATTTTGTTGCCCACCTGGCGCTTTGGGTATTGCACGATCAATTTTCGTTGCGAGCGTTCCACAAACACAATGCCGTAAATCACCGCGGTGGCGCCGATCAAAAGGGCGGCGATAAACAATGTCGACAGGGCGCCGGTGCGGCCCAATTCGAGAGTTGCGGCAAGCGCGCTCGGCAACTCGGCGACAATACCGGCAAAGATGATCAGCGATATGCCGTTGCCGACGCCGCGCGCCGTGATCTGTTCGCCCAGCCACATCAGGAAAATGGTGCCGCCGACCAGCGTCACCACGGTGGTGAAACGGAAAAATGCGCCGGGATCGATCACCGCCGAGCCCTGGGAGGCGGTCATACCTTCGAGGCCGACGGCAATCCCATAGGATTGGAACAGGGCGATCAGGACCGTCCCATAGCGGGTATATTGGTTGATCTTCTTGCGCCCGGTTTCGCCCTCTTTTTTAAGTTGCGCCATGGACGGCGACAGCGACGTCATCAACTGCATGATGATCGAGGCCGAAATATAGGGCATGATGTTGAGGGCAAAAATGGTCATCCGGCCAAGGGCGCCGCCGGCGAACATATTGAACATGCCGAGGATGCCGCCGGCCTGCTGACTGAAGATATCCTTCAAGATAATGGGATCGATGCCGGGCAGCGGGATATAGGTGCCCAGCCGGTAGACAATCAGAGCGCCGAGCGTGAACCACAAACGCTTTTTGAGCTCGGTCGCCTTCGAGAACGCGCCAAAATTCAGATTTGAGGCCAATTGTTCAGCGGCTGATGCCATTTTTATTCCTCGAGCTTGGTTCGTGAATAGATCTTATTCACCCGATCATCGTGCCATCGGTGACTTATTCCGAATTGTCCTATTCTGCTTCCGCTTCCGGTTTTGCTTCTGTCTCTGCCTTGGGTTCTGCTTTTGCGTCGCTTGCCTTGGCGTCACCGTCGCCGTCGCTATCCTTTGATTTGGTCTTTTTTCGGATGCGCGCAACTTTTGGCGGCGCCAATGTGGTCACAGAGCCGCCGGCCTTCTCGATAGCGGCGATCGCCGTTTTGCTGGCGCCCATCACTTCGAGGGTAAGCGCCTGGCTGATATCGCCGCCTGCCAGCACGCGCACGCCATCGCCCTTACCCCGGATCAGTCCGGCGGCGGCGAGAATTTCGGCGTTAATGGTTGCCTTGCCGTCCAGCTTTTTATCGTCGATGGCTTTTTGCAGGCGGCCAAGATTTATGATCTCGTAATTCTTCGAAAACAGGTTTTTGAAGCCGCGCTTCGGCATCCGCCGGTAGAGCGGCATCTGGCCGCCTTCAAATCCCAGCAACGAGACGCCACTGCGCGATTTCTGACCCTTGATGCCGCGCCCGCCGGTCTTGCCCTTGCCGGAACCGCGTCCGCGGCCGACACGAATACGGTTTTGGCGGGCCGACGCATTGTCGCGAATTTCATTCAACTTCATCGTAATATTCCTTTTTCAACGCCGATATCCCAATTGGGATCAGGCGTCATCTTCAACGCGGACAAGATGATGGACCTTGTTGATCATGCCGCGCACCGCCGGCGTATCCTCGAGAGTACGCGTGGCGTGCATTCTTTTGAGACCAAGCCCGGCCAGGGTGGCGCGCTGATCATGTTTGCGGCCAATCGGGCTGCCGGTCTGGGTTACCGTCACGGTCTTTTTATTGGCATCAGCCATAACGCTGCTCTCCACGCTTACCGTTAGTCAACATCGGCGGCGGCGGCTTCACGCCGGCCGACAATATCACCGACTTTCTTGCCGCGCTTGGCGGCTACTGAACGCGGCGACGAAAGGTTTTGCAAGGCATCGAAGGTTGCCTTCACCATATTGTGCGGATTGGGGCTGCCGGTGGATTTGGCGACAACGTCCTTCACGCCGAGGGCTTCGAACACGGCGCGCATCGGACCGCCGGCGATGATGCCGGTTCCCGCCGGCGCCGCGCGGACCACAACCTTGCCGGCGCCGTAGCGGCCTAAGATATCGTGGTGCAGGGTACGCCCCTCGCGCAAGGGCACGCGGATCAGCTTAGTTTTGGCCGCTTCGGTTGCTTTCCTAATCGCTTCGGGCACTTCGCGGGCCTTGCCGGCGCCATGGCCGACCCGGCCGCGGCCATCGCCAACGACGACCAGGGCGGCAAAGCCGAAACGGCGTCCGCCCTTCACCACCTTGGCCACCCGATTGATACTGACCAGCTTGTCGAACAGTTCGTCGCCGCCGCGGTCGCCGCGGTTTCCCCTATCGCCCCGGTCGCGCTGGTTTGGTCCGTGTGCCATTCATCAAACTCCTAAAATGCCAGGCCGCTTTCGCGGGCGGCTTCGGCAAGGGCCTTAACACGGCCATGAAACAGATATCCGCCGCGGTCGAAAATGACGTTTTCGATGCCGGCGCTCTTCGCCCGTTCGGCGATCAGCTTGCCGACCGCGCCGGCGGCTTCTTTCGAAGCGCCCGATTTGAGCGACGCCTTAAGCTCTTTTTCGATGGAAGACGCGGCGGCCACGGTGTTGCCGTTGGCATCGTCGATGACTTGCGCATAAATATGTTTGCCGGACCGGAATACGGTCAGCCGCGGGCGCCCGGAATTGGCCTGGCGCAGCTTGCCGCGGGTTCGATTGCGCCGCCGCACGAACAGTTGTTTGGTCGATTCCATGGCTACTTCTTCTTCCCTTCCTTGCGCACGATCTGCTCATCTTTGTATTTGACGCCCTTGCCCTTGTAAGGCTCAGGCGGACGGTAGGAGCGGATTTTCGCGGCAACGGCGCCAACCAGTTGCTTGTCGGCGCCGGTGATGTTGACTTCGGTCTGCGTCGGGCAATCGATCTTGATGCCGTCCGGGATCGCGTAAATGACCTCGTGGCTGAAACCCAGCTGCAGCACAAGGTTCTTGCCCTGCACGGCGGCCCGGTAGCCAACGCCGTTGATCTGCAATTCCTTGGTGAAACCCTGATGGACGCCCTGCACCACATTGCTGGCGAGGCTGCGATAGGTTCCCCAAAGCTTGCGCGCGTTCAAACTATCGTCGGCCGGCTTCACCCAGATTTTGCCGTCCTCCAAGGACGGATCAACCTCATCGACGAATTCCAGGCTCAATTCGCCCAGCTTTCCCTTGGCGGTCATGATGCGGCCGGCAATCTCGATGGTCACGCCATCTGGCACTTCGACCGGGCTCAATCCTACGCGTGACATAATATAACTCCTCCCAAAAACGATGGGGTCCAAACCTGCATTAGAATACCTGGCACAGGACCTCGCCGCCCACATTGGCTGCCCGGGCTTCGTTGTCCGACATCACGCCGCGCGGCGTCGACAGGATCGATATGCCGAGCCCGTTATAAACCTTGGGCAAATCCTTGATGCTCGAATAGACCCGTTGACCGGGGCGCGAAATACGGCTGATTTCCTTGATAACCGGCTCGCCTTCGTAATATTTCAATTCGATGCGGACCTCGTCGATACCGATGCGCACGTTGTAGCGTTCATAATTGCGGATATAGCCTTCACGCTTCAACACATCGAGCATATTGACGCGCAGGTTCGACGCCGGCGCATGGATGCTGTCCTTGCCGGCCATCTGGCCGTTGCGGATGCGTGTTAAAAGATCGGCTAGGGGATCGCTCATAGACATCTGTTTCGGTCCTCCTTCACCAACTCGACTTTACCATGCCCGGAATCTGTCCGGACGACGCAAGATCGCGAAGCGCGATCCTGGACAGGCGGAACTTCCGGTAATTGCCGCGCCCCCGGCCCGACAATTCACAGCGCAACCGGACCCGCCCCGGGGACGAGTTGCGCGGCAGTTCGGCGAGCTTCAATTGCGCGTTGAAACGCTCTTCCGGAGACAGCGAGCTGTCCCGGGTCAGGGCTTTCAATGCCGCCCGCTTGGCCGCGTACTTCTTGGCCAGACGCTTCCGTTTATCGTTACGCTCGATGACGCTTTTCTTGGCCATCCAAAAACTCCGTTCGTGATTAATTTGCAAAAGGCACGTTGAATTCCGTGAGCAGCGCTTTTGCCTCCTCATCGGTACTCGCCGTGGTACAAATCACGACATCCATGCCGCGAATACGTTCAACCCGATCGTAGTCGACCTCGGGAAAGATAATCTGTTCCTTGATGCCGAGGGCAAAGTTGCCGCGGCCGTCAAAGCTTCTGGGCGAAATGCCGCGAAAATCGCGAACTCTCGGCAGCGCGATATTCACCAGCCGGTCCATAAATTCGTACATGCGTTCGCCGCGCAAGGTCACCTTGCAGCCGACGATCATGTCGTCGCGAATTTTGAAGCCGGCGATGGATTTGCGGGCGCGCGTGATGACCGGCTTCTGGCCGGCGATCAGGGTCATTTCCTCGTAGGCGCTGTCGATCTTCTTGCGATCCACCGAGGCTTCGCCGACGCCCATATTGAGCACGATTTTTTCGAGCTGCGGCACCTGCATGGGGTTTTCATATCCAAACGACGACATCAACGACGGGCGGATATCCGATTTAAAAAATTCGCGGAGGCGAGACATCTCATTCGTCCTTATATATCAATTACTTCGCCGGACCGCTTGGCGAATCGCACCTTGCGTCCGTCGTCCAGCGTGCGGATGCCGACACGGGTCGGTCTGTCATCTTTCGGATCCACATGCGCCAGATTGGAAAGATTGATCGAGGCTTCCCGCTCGGTGATACCGCCGGGGCCCGACTGCGAGGCGCGCACATGACGCTTGGCCATGTTGACGCCTTGAACAATGGCGCGGTTATCAGACCGCAGCATCTTCAACACTTCGCCCTTCTTGCCCTTGTCCTTGCCGGTCAGGACCATGACGGTGTCGCCCTTTTTAACTCTAGCCGTCATTTACAGAACCTCCGGCGCAAGAGAAATGATCTTCATATAATTCTTGGCGCGCAATTCCCGGGTCACGGGGCCGAAGATGCGGGTCCCGATCGGCTCGTTCTGTGGATTGATCAGCACTGCCGCGTTGCTGTCGAAGCGGATCGCGCTGCCGTCGGCGCGCCGGATTTCCTTGGCCGTGCGAACCACAACGGCCCGGTGCATTTCGCCTTTTTTGACGCGGCCCCTGGGGATCGCCTCTTTCACCGAGACAACGATAACATCGCCGACCGAGGCGAAGCGGCGTTTCGATCCGCCCAGCACCTTGATGCACTGCACCCGCCGGGCGCCGGAATTGTCGGCCACGTCGAGGTTGGTTTGCATCTGAATCATAGTCTTATTCCTTCTAAGGGATCATCGCCGGCGCTATTCGGTGGCGCCGACAACCTCCCACCGTTTGAGCTTCGACAAGGGGCGGCATTCGCGGATGGTGACTTTGTCACCGGTCTTGCAGCTATTGTCCTCGTCGTGGGCGTGGTACTTTTTGGTGCGCCGAATGTACTTCTTGTAGAGCTTGTGCTTAAACTTCCGCTCCACATTGACGACAATGGTCTTGTCCATATTGTCGCTGACGACGACGCCTTGCATTACGCGTTTTGGCATATTCCGAACTCCTAAAACCTCGAGGCGGGCTTGACCGCCCTACCCCGTGGCCTCGATCAATTTTTGTCCCAATATCGTCTTCACCCGCGCAATATCGCGGCGCACTTGGCGCACGCGCACGGTGTTTTCCAACTGGCCGCTTACCTTCTGGAAGCGAAGGTTGAACGATTCTTTGCGCAAACCGGCCAAATCATCCTTTAACTGATCGACGGTTTTGGCCCTGACATCTTCGGCTTTCATCGTCTAACTCCCCTCACCGACGCGGGTGATCATTTTGGTCCTCATCGGCAGCTTGGCGGCCGCCAACTCGAAGGCGCGCTCGGCAACATCGAACGGCACGCCATCCATCTCGAACATGACGCGGCCCGGCTTAACCCGGCAAATCCAAAACTCCGGGTTGCCCTTGCCTTTGCCTTGGCGAACCTCGGCGGGTTTCTGCGAGACCGGCACATCGGGAAAAATCCGTATCCAGACGCGCCCGGCGCGCTTCATGTGGCGGGTCATCGAACGCCGGGCGGCTTCGATCTGGCGCGCCGTTACCCGTGCCGGGCCAATCGCTTTCAGACCGAACGAGCCGAAATTCAGCGCCGTGCCGCCCTTGGCGTTGCCGTGGATGCGGCCCTTGTGGGCTTTGCGGAACTTTGTGCGTTTTGGTTGTAGCATCGAGCCTTGTCCTTACATCCAATAATCAGCGCTGCGGCTGCTGTTCCATCGCCCGCTTGTCGACGGCCATCGGGTCGTGGGCGAGAATCTCACCCCGGTAGACCCAGACCTTGACGCCGCACGCCCCATAGGTGGTCTGCGCGGTTGCGGTTCCATAATCGATATCGGCGCGCAAGGTATGCAGGGGCACCTGGCCTTCCCGGTACCATTCGGTGCGCGCAATTTCGGCGCCGCCCAGACGGCCGGCACAGTTGATGCGGATGCCGACAGCGCCGAGCCGCATGGCCGATTGCACGGCCCGCTTCATGGCCCGCCTGAAAGCGATCCGTCGGGTCAATTGCTGGGAGATGTTTTCAGCGATCAGGTTGGCATCCAATTCCGGCTTTCTGATTTCAACGATATTCAGCGACACCTCGCTGCCCGTCCGTTCCGACAATTCGGCGCGCAGGGTTTCGATGTCGGCGCCCTTCTTGCCAATGACAACGCCGGGGCGCGCCGTATGAATGGTGATGCGCGCCCGTTTGGCGGGTCGCTCGATCACGACGCGGGAAAGGCCGGCCTGGCGCAGGCGCTCATGCAGCATCCGGCGCAGTTCCAAATCTTCGTGCAGAAGGTCCGCATAGGCGCGCTTGCCTGCATACCACCTGGAATCCCAGGTACGATTGATGCCCAACCGGAAACCGATCGGATTGACTTTTTGCCCCATTAGGCTGCCTCCTCGGCTTCGCGAACGATGATCGTCAGATTGCTGTACGGTTTAAAAATTCTGCCCATGCGCCCGCGTGCCCGTGGCCGCCAACGTTTCATAACGAACTGGCGCCCGGCAGTGGCCTGGGCGACGACGAGCCGGTCCACATCCAATTGCTGATTGTTTTCCGCATTGGCGATGGCCGATTCGAGCACCCGCTTCACATCCTTGGCCACCCGGCGATGGGAAAAGGCAAGCACATGCAACGCCTCCTCGCAGCGCTTGCCGCGAATAGTCTGGGCCACCAGATTGAGCTTCTGTGGTGAGATGCGGATCATCTTGCCAAAGGCGCGGGCTTCATTGTCGGCCAGCCGGCTGGGTTTGGATTTCTTACCCATATTCCTATTCCCTCTTGCCCTTGCGGTCGCCGGTATGGCCGAAATATTGGCGCGTCGGCGAAAACTCACCAAAGCGGTGGCCGACCATATTTTCGGTTACCAGCACCGGGATAAACTTGATGCCGTTATAGACGCCGTAAGTCAGCCCGACGAATTGCGGCAGGATCGTGGAACGCCGGGACCAGGTTTTGATCACGTCGTTGCGCCCCGCTTCGCGCGCAACCTCGGATTTTTTCAAGAGGTATCCGTCGACGAACGGACCCTTCCAAACAGAACGAGACAAAATCTATGTCCTCCTAGCGACGCCGCCGGCGCATAATCAGCCGGTCGGTTTTCTTGTTGCTGCGCGTGCGTTTACCCTTGGTCGGCTTGCCCCACGGCGTCACCGGATGGCGGCCCCCTGAGGTCTTGCCCTCGCCGCCGCCATGGGGGTGATCAACCGGGTTCATGGCCACGCCGCGCACCGACGGGCGTTTGCCCAGCCAGCGATTGCGGCCAGCCTTGCCGAGCTTGATATTACCCTTATCGGGGTTGGAAACGGCGCCGATGGTGGCCATGCATTCGGCCCGGATCATGCGAATTTCGCCCGATGTCAGGCGTAACTGCGCGTAGCCTTGATCCTTGCCGATAAGCTGTACGTAAGTGCCGGCGGAGCGGGCGATCTGGGCGCCGCCGCCGACTTTCATTTCCACATTGTGGATGATTGTGCCGACCGGGATATTGGCCATCGGCAAGGCATTGCCGGGGCGGATATCGACGCGCTCGCCCGAGATAACCGTATCGCCCGGCGCCAATCGCTGGGGCGCAATGATATAAGACAGCTCGCCATCTTCGTATTTCAAAAGCGCAATGAAGGCCGAGCGGTTGGGATCATATTCGATACGCTCCACGGTGGCCGGAATATCGTATTTGAGGCGCTTGAAATCGATCTGCCGGTAGCGCCGCTTGTGACCGCCGCCCCGGCGCCTGGCCGTGATGCGGCCCTGGTTGTTGCGCCCGCCCTTGCCGGACAGCCCTTCGACCAGGCTGCGTTCCGGCTTGCCTTTCCATAGCTCGGACTTGTCGACCAGGACAAGTCCGCGCCGGCCCGGCGAAGTGGGATTATAATGTCGTAACGCCATCCGCTAGACCCCTGTGGTAATATCAATGGAATCGCCATCGGCAAGCGTGATGATGGCTTTTTTGTAATCGGACTGTTTGCCGAGGATGCCCCGGAAACGTTTGAGCTTACCCTTCTGGCGGAGCGTGTTGACCGCCGTCACCTTGACCGAAAACAGCCCTTCGATGGCGGCCTTGATTTCCGGTTTGGTGGCATCCATGGCAACCTTGAAGGAGACTTGGTTATGCTCGGATATGATGGTGGATTTTTCGGTAATCACCGGCGCCCGGATGATCTCGTACATCCGGCCCTTGGTGACGCTTACCGTTCCGCTGCGCCGCTTCATTTCAGACGCTCCTGAAGTTGTTCGGCGGCATCCTTGGTCAGCACCAAGGTATCGCGCCGGAGAATGTCATAAACGTTGGCGCCGATCTGCGGCAGAACATCCATGCCCGGGATGTTGCCGGCGGCGCGGGCGAAATTGGCGTCCAACTCGGCGCCGCCGATGACCAGGGCAGACGCCCATCCAAGTTCGGTCACCTGCTTAGCGAGATCGGCGGTCTTGGCTGACTTCGCCTCGGCCTTGTCGAGGATCACCAGCTTGCCATCGGCCTGCTTCACCGAGAGCGCCGTGCGCATCGCCAGACGCCGCACCTTTTTCGGCAGGCTGTGGGCGTGGGAGCGGACCACCGGTCCAAAGGCAACGCCGCCGCCGCGCAGTTGCGGCGCTTTCCTGTCGCCCTGGCGCGCCCGGCCGGTGCCCTTTTGGCGGAACGGCTTGGCGGTGGAACCGTTTACTTCGGCGCGCTGCTTGGTCTTGTGATTGCCGGAGCGGCGTTTGGCCAATTGCCAATTGACGGCGCGCGCCAGAATATCGGGCCTCGCCGGCACCGCGAACACGGCGTCGTCCAGATCGATGTCCCCGACTTTTTTATTGTCGAGACTGATGACGGGGCATTTCATGGCCTAGTCTTCCTTTTCTTGCCCAGCGGCTTCATCGGCGCCGGTGTCTTCGACCGGGGCCGCGTCTTGCGCTTGATCTTCGGTACCGCTTTCGATTGCTTCTTCGCCCGGTGCATCGGCCTGATCTTCGGCGGGCGCATCATCGGCACCGCTGCTGCGCAAAGCGCCCGGCATGGGAACACCGTCGGGCAGCGGCTTTTTGATGGCGTCGCTGATCAATATGTAGCCGCCCTTGGCGCCGGGAATGGCGCCCTTGACCAAAATGAGGCCACGCTCGGCATCGGTGGAGACCACTTCCAGATTCTGCTTGGTCACCTGCACGTCGCCCATTTGGCCGGCCATTTTTTTGCCCTTGAACACCTTGCCCGGATCCTGGCACTGGCCGGTGGAGCCGAGGCTGCGGTGATTAATGGAAACGCCGTGCGAGGCGCGTAGCCCGGAAAAGCCCCAGCGTTTCATGGCGCCGGCAAAACCCTTGCCCTTGCCGGAGCCAACCACATCCACATATTGGCCGGCGATAAAATGATCGGTGGTCAGCTCGGCGCCGACATCGATCAAGGCATCATCGGAGACGCGGAACTCGGCCAATTTGCGCTTCGGCTCGATCTTCGCCTTGGCGAAGTGGCCGCGCATCTGCTTGGACACGTTTTTCACCTTCGGCGCGCCGATGCCCAATTGCAGGGCGGTATAGCCGTCCCGGTCCTGGGTGCGCTGATCGACCACCTGGCAATTATCAACTTTAAGGACGGTCACCGGAATATGGGTGCCGTCGTCGCTGAATACGGCGCTCATGCCGACTTTCTGCGCTATTAATCCTGTTCTCATGATCGCACCCGTTGCTACAGTTTAATCTCGACATCGACGCCCGAAGCAAGATCGAGCTTCATCAGGGCATCGACGGTTTCCGGCGTCGGGTCCAAAATATCGAGCACCCTTTTGTGGGTCCGAATTTCGAACTGTTCGCGGGACTTCTTATCGATATGCGGTGAACGCAGAACCGTATATTTCTCGATACGGGTGGGCAGCGGAATGGGCCCGCGCACCTGCGCGCCGGTCCGCTTCGCGGTGTTCACGATCTCTAACGTCGATTGATCCAACACGCGGTGATCGTACGCCTTCAACCGGATGCGAATATTTTGACTGTCCACCATAGTTTTCGTCCATCATGCAATTGGCGCCTGGGATACCCAGACGCCAATTTGGTTTAATCTTCTAATATGTCGGCGACGACACCGGCGCCAACGGTCCGGCCGCCTTCGCGAATAGCGAAGCGCAGGCCCTGGTCCATGGCGATCGGCGTGATCAATTCCACATTCATCGAGATATTATCGCCCGGCATTACCATCTCCGTGCCCGACGGCAATTCCACCGTGCCGGTCACGTCCGTGGTC
>CAUZTZ010000116.1:0-11283 GCA_963582805.1 Alphaproteobacteria bacterium | reverse complement strand
CAATTGCAGCGCAAGCGCCAAAAGAAACGATAAGGCTCCGGCGCGCTTATTCTTTATCCGGCATCTTTGCGAACAATCGATCGGTCCAGCCGGGCGGCAGGGCGGCCAGCAGCCACACCAGAAAATAGAGGCGCAAGGGGAAGGCGATGCGCGGCCGGTTTTTGGCGAGGCCGCGCCGGATGATACGGGCTGCTTTCGCCGCTTTCATGAACAGCGGCATGGCAAAGCGGTTGCCGGCGGTGATGCGGCTTTCGACGAAGCCGGGGCAGATCACCGAGACGCCCACATTGTGGCGGCGCAAGCGGCCGCGCAGCCCCTCGCCATAGGATTTGCACCAGGCTTTGCTGGCCCC
The DNA here is from genome assembly GCA_963582805.1 of Alphaproteobacteria bacterium. Lineage (GTDB taxonomy): Bacteria > Pseudomonadota > Alphaproteobacteria > Rhodospirillales > UBA2165. The sequence goes on along the minus strand of CAUZTZ010000116.1, from coordinate 10,931 downwards.
ATAGGCGGGCGCGCCGGGCATGCCGCGAAAGGCGGCCATCGAACTCATGATGGCGATCTGGCCCTGGCGGCGCATCGTCAGCCGGCCGAGAATGGGCGCCACCGTATTCATGGTGCCATTTATATTGATCTCGGCGATCAGCCGGGCCGCGTCGCCCTCGCCGCCACTGGTATTGGTGGACACCCCGGCATTGGCGATGATCAGATCGAGCGGCCTTGCATCGTCTGCCTCGGTCATCCAGGCGCGCATGGCTGGCCCATCGCGGACATCGATCACCCGCGTCGCCACTTCGGCGCCCAGGTTCCGGCATTCTTCGGCGGCGGACTTGAGCCGGCTTTCATTGCGGCCCGACAGCACCAGGCGCACGCCGGGCGCCGCGTAATTCAGCGCCAGCGCGCGCCCGATGCCCGACGATGCGCCGGTTATCAGGATCGATGCATAGTCTTTTGTCGCCACCATTCTCTCCCAGACGGATTTCCTGATGGGGTTTACCGCTCTTTAACGGCGCCGGTCCATAGTGGTTTCGGAAAAAAAACGCATGGGCATCATCGAAAATATGAAATTGCCGAGCGGCGCGAATGCGGCCCAATTGCTGGCGCGCGCCGGCGAGCAATTCGAGCGGGACCGCCTGGACGCGGCGGAAAGCCTCTGCCGGGAAATCCTGAAGCTGGAGCCGGACAATTCCGGCGCGCTCAAATTTCTGGGATTGATCGCCTATAAGACCGGGCACGCCGGCGCCGCCGCCAAAATCCTGGCGCGCGCCGCCGCGTACGATGACGATAATCCGGAGCTGTTGTTTTATCTGGCAAACGCCCAATTCGCCGCCGGCGCGCCGGGCCTTGCCGCCGATCACTATGGGCGGGCGATCCGAATCAAGCCCGATTTTTTCGCCGCCATTGTCAATTTATCCAACACCCAGTTGCAACTGGGCGCGCTGACCGCCGCCGAAGATGCCGCCATCCGCGCCCTCGAGATCGCGCCGCACAATAGCGAAGCGCTTAGCAATTTGGGCCAGGTGCAATTGCGCACCTTCCGGCCCAGCGAAGCCATCGTAAGTTTGACGCGTGCGTTGGAGCGCGCGCCCAACAAGGCGCAAGCGCTGACCAACCTCGGCGCCGCGATGCAGGCGGCCGGCAATGTCGATGGTGCCATGGATTGTTTCGCCGAGGCCCTGCAAATGGACCCCGATTGCCATCTGGCGGAACGCAATTCGCTGATGGCCATGCTCAATCAGCCGGACCTGACCGAGTGGGAGCGCTTCGCTACCCACCGGCGCCATGGCGCTCGGCACCGGAAACGGTTGGCTCGGCGCATGGACTTTGCGAATAAAGACCCGGCGCCGATGGCCAAATTAAAGATCGCCTATGTTTCGTCGGATTTCCGCGACCATCCGGTGGGGCGCAATCTGTTGCCGCTGATCGCCCATCACGACGCCGAGGGGTTTGAGGTGTTCCTCTATGCCGAGGAAGAATCCGATGATGCAATCTCCGCCCGCTTCCGCGCCCACGCCGATCATTGGGTGCCGGCCGGCGGCCTGGGCGATGCCGGGCTGGCGCAACGCATGCGCCAGGATGGCATCGATATCGCGGTATTCCTGGCCGGGCGCTTTAACCTCAACCGGCCCTTGGTGGCGGCGCACCCGGCGGCGCCGGTGCAAATCAGTTTTCACGATTGCGCCACCAGCGGCTTGGATGAAATGGATTACTGGCTGACCGATGATTTGTTGCATTCCGAAGATACGGCGGAGCAATTTACCGAACGGCTGTACCGGTTGCCGACCTTCTACCAATTCACCCTGCCGGCCCAAGCCCCGGGCGTGACGCCGCCGCCTTGTCTCAAGAACGGCTATGTCACCTTTGGCTGTTTCAACAAGCCGGAAAAAATCAACGACCGGGTCTTTGCGGTCTGGGCGGATATCCTGGCCCGCGTCCCGGACGCGCGCCTGGCCCTGAAATACCGCAATCTTTATGCCGATGAAGGCGTCCGTGATGGATGGCAAAGGCGCTTCGCCGCCGCCGGGCTGGCGCCGGAGCGCTTGCAATTTTTAAGCGGCGACGATGATCTGGCCGGCCATCTTGGGCTTTACGGCGGCATCGATATCGCCCTCGATCCGTTCCCATTCAATGGCGCGACGACAACCTTCGAGGCCCTGGCCGCCGGTGTTCCGGTGATTGCCCTGTGGGGAGCCAACTTTGCCGGCCGGGTGGCGGCCACGCTGCTCAGCCAAATTGGCGCGCCTGATCTGGCCTCGGCCAGCGTTGAAGACTATATCCGCACCGCTTGTGCCCTGGCGGGCAACGCGGCGCGCATTGCATCTTTGCGTGAATCCCTGGGCGGGCAATTGCGCGCCTCCGATCTGTGCGATGCACCCCGCTATGCCAGAAATGTCGAAGCCGCCTACCGGGATATGTGGCGCCATTGGTGCCGGAGGGCCGGTTAGAATTACGTGGCGCAAGCGCTGGGATTTTCATAAACTGCGCCACGTTGCCGAACCGGCGATACAGATCCAGGGGGCTGCCAAGAAAAATGTCTGAGCTGAATTCCATGACCGGCTTCGCGCGCACGGAAGGCGCCGAGGGATCGCACATTTGGAGCTGGGAGGTGAAAAGCGTCAACGGCAAGGGGCTCGATATGCGCTGCCGCATGCCGCACGGCTTCGATGAATTGGAACAGGCCGCCCGGGCCATGGTGTCGAAGCGCTTCAAGCGCGGCAATTTCAACCTCGCGCTATCACTGAGCCTGGAACAGGACGGCGTTCAATACCGCATCAACCGGGATTTGCTGGAGCAGTTGATCAATGCGGCAAAGGAATTCGAAGCCGGCGACAATGTGTTTGATCCGCCGCGCATCGATAATCTTCTCGGCGTTCGCGGCGTTGTCGAACAGGCCGACAGCCTCGCCAGCGAAGCCGAGATGAAGGCTTTGAAAGCGACCATCCTCGGCAATTTGGGCGAAGCCATTGATGCGCTCGCGGTGATGCGCGCCGAAGAGGGCGGGCGCATGAAGACGGTGCTGGAAGCGCATTTGAAAAATATCGCTGCGCTCTGCGCCGCCGCCAAGGAGACCGCCGAAGCCCAGCCCGAAGCCATCAAGCAAAAACTGTCGGAGCAGATTTCCGAGCTGTTGGGGCCCGAGCGCTCGCTACCGGAGGACCGGCTCCTCCAGGAAACCGCAATCTTGATTACCAAGTCCGATGTGCGCGAAGAGCTGGACCGGCTGGAGGCCCATTTGCAGGCGGCCGGCGCGCTTTTAAAAGACGGCGACGGCGTCGGGCGCAAACTGGATTTTCTCTGTCAGGAATTCAACCGCGAGGCCAATACCATCTGTTCCAAGGCCGCCGATGTGGCGTTGTCGCGCATCGGGCTCGAATTGAAAGCGGTGGTCGAACAGTTCCGCGAGCAGGTGCAGAACATTGAATAAGAAAAACGCCGTGCCTTATTTCGGCCGCAGGGGTTTGATCTTTGTGCTGTCATCGCCGTCCGGCGCCGGCAAGACAACCATCTCACGCGAGCTGTTGCGCCTGGATGACAATCTTGTCATGTCGGTGTCGACCACCACCCGCCCGAAGCGCGCCGGCGAGACCGAAGGTGTCGATTACAACTTCGTCGATGATAAAACGTTCGAGCGCATGACCGCTGGGGCTGAGTTTTTGGAACACGCCCATGTCTTTGGGTATCATTATGGAACGCCCCGCGCGCCAGTTGAGACCGCGCTCCAGGCGGGCACCGATGTTCTCTTCGATATCGATTGGCAGGGCACCCAGCAGCTAGCCACCGACGAAAATATGGGTGTCGATCTGGTTAGCGTATTCATCTTGCCGCCGAGCACGGAGGAGCTGGAAAGCCGATTGAACAGCCGGGCACGGGACCCCGATGAGGTGGTTCGTGAACGCATGGCTAAGGCATCGGGAGAGATGAGCCATTTTCTTGAATATGCGTACATCATCGTGAATGAAGATATCGATCAAAGCGTTGCCCGTGTTCAGGCGATCCTCGACGGCGAACGATCACGCACGAGCCGCCAAGTGGGCCTGCATGATTTTGTGCAGGGATTGCGCGGCGTGGATTAGTCCTCCCTGGCCGCTTCCAGGGCGCGCGCCAGACGGCAAAACTCGGGCACGCTTAGCTCTTCGGCCCGCGCCGTCGGTGCAATTTCGAGGGCTTCGAAATCAAAATTCATGGCTTTCAATGACGCCCGCAGCATTTTGCGGCGCTGGTTGAAGGCCGCCGCCGTTACCGCTTCGAGATAGCGCCAGCGGGCCGGCGCCAGCGGCTCCGGCCGGGGGACAAGCGTCACCACGGAAGAGACCACCTTGGGCGGCGGCGTGAAGGCGCGTGGGTCCACATTGAAGGCGATATCCACCTCGCACAGCCATTGGGTGATGACCGACAAGCGCCCATAGGTCTTGTTGCCGGGCGCCGCTGCCAGCCGGTCGGCGACTTCTTTTTGCACCATGATGACCAGTCGCTCCAAGCCTTCGATGGCGCCCAGCCATTTGATGATTAGCGGCGCCGAAATATTGTAGGGCAGGTTGGAGACAATCATGCGCGGCGCTGGAACTCCACCCGGATCATAGCGCAGCGCGTCCGCCTCCAGCACAGTAAGCCTGCCCGGGTAGGCATCCGTCAGATGGGTGAGGGCGTCGACGCAACGCCGGTCTTTTTCGATGGCAGTCACGCTTTTGGCGCCTTGCTCCAGCAGCGCCCTGGTCAGCCCGCCGGGGCCGGGGCCGATCTCGAGAATATTTACCTCTTCGATATTGCCGGCCTGGCGGGCAATGCGCCCGGTCAGATTGCTGTCCAGAAGGAAATGCTGGCCGAGGGATTTTTGCGCGCGCAAATCATAGCGCTGGATGATGTCGCGGAGCGGCGGCAGATCGGCAATATTGCCTGTATTTCGGGGCTCAGCCACGGCGGCTATTTTGCCGCGGCCCGCGCCCGGTTGGCCGAAATGGTGCGGGCCAAATCGATGGCGGCGACGAGGCTGCTTTCGCGGGCCAATCCGGTGCCGGCGATGTCGAGGGCGGTGCCGTGATCGGGCGAGGTGCGGATGAACGGTAGCCCCAAGGTAATATTGACGGCGCGGTCGAAATCGATGGTTTTGATCGGGATCAGCGCCTGATCGTGATACATGCAGACGGCGGCGTCATATTCGGTCCTGGCTTTTTCGTGGAACAAGGTGTCGGCGGGATGCGGGCCGGTGACGTTAAGCCCAAGCCGCTGCAAAGTTTCGATTGCCGGGGCGATAATCTCGGTCTCTTCGCGGCCCATGTTGCCGCCCTCGCCGGAATGGGGATTGAGCGCCGCCACCCGGATGCGGGGTTCCGCCACGGCAAAATCCAAGACCAGCGAGCGATGCACCGTTGCGACCGTTTCGACAATCAGCTCGGCGTTGAGAAGCTGCAACGCGTTCGCCAGGCTGATATGGCGGGTCACGGTGACCACGCGCAAGGCGTCGGTGGCCAGCATCATCACCGGCTCGCCTTTAAATCCGGCCAGCGCTGCCAGATATTCGGTGTGCCCCGGATGGGCGAAGCCGGCATTGTAGAGGGTTTCTTTATGGATCGGATTGGTTACCAACGCGGCGGCGGTTCCGTCCTCCACATGGCGGACCGCCATTTCGATTGAGGTTTGCACGGCGCCGATATTATTGGTGTTCAATTGTCCCGATATCACAGGCTCATTGAGCGCCACCGGCAGCACCGGAAGCCGGTCGCCGAACAACGCGGCGGCCTGACCGGGCTCGGAAATTGCGGCGGTGCTGATCGGCGTGCCCATGGTTTCGGAAAGGGCCTCGATGCGGCCGGGATCGTCGAGCAGATAAAAGGGCGGCAATTCCCGGCGATGGCGGTGCCAGGCTTTGATGCTCAACTCGCCGCCGATACCCGCTGGCTCGCCCATGGTCAGGGCGATCGGCAAGGGCTTCGCGGTCATTTCCGGATATCCACGAAGGCGGCGCGTCTCAAATCGCGAAGCAAGCGTCTTGCGACCAGATTGGCGCGCTCTTGGAGCAACATCAGCTCAACCTGTTTGCGCACCTGTTCGTCGCCGAGATCGCCGCGCCGGGCGCACACCATCAGCACAACGATGCCGCCGCCGGCCTTGATCGGGCGGCTCGCCTGGCCAGCATTTAGGTTCTCGACAGCTGCACGGGTATCGGGTGGCAGACTGCTGAGCTTGATATTGTCCAGCTTGCCCGATTTCCTAGTGCCCAACTCCTTGCCCAGCTTTTCCAGATCCCCGCAACTTTCCGCCGTATCGGCAACCGTCTTGGCCAAGGCAAGCTGCGCGGCTTCGGTCTCTTTGCGCGCGCCTTTGGGAAGATCCAGAAACACCTGTTGCATATCGACGCTGACATTGGCCCGCGGTAAACCGGCCGAGACACGGCGGTCACGGACCACCAGAATATAAAATCCGTCCGGTCCCTTGATCGGTTTGGAAACCGTGCCACGGGTCATCTTGACGAGAATTTTGGACAATTCCTTGTCCAGCTGGTCTTCCCTGATCCAGCCCAGGCTGCCGCCGCCGGCGGCGGTTGCGCTTTGCGAAAAGGCGCGCGCCAGCGCTTCGAAGTTGGCGCCTCGGCCCATTTGCTTGTATAGCCGCTCGCCAAGCTGGCGGGTCTGGTCCACCGGTTTTCCGGCTTCGAACGGAATATAGATTTCGGACACCAGAAATTCCGGTTTGCCCTTGTTCGCCGATATTCGGCTGATCGCCTTATCGACGGCTTCGGCGCTGATATTGACCCTTCCGCGAACCTGCCGGCGGACGATTTTCTGCCACGATATGGAGGCCTCGATCTGGGTATTGAAGGTGACGCGGTCGATATTGTTACCCTTTAAAAGTTCGGCCATGCCACCCGGTTTCATGCGGTTGTTTTGCTCGATCCTCCGCACCGCGCCGAGAAATTCCTGCTCGTTAACCGTCAATTTCAAGCGGCGCGCTTCCTGCAGCCGGAGCTTGTCGTCGATCAGCCCGCGCAAAACCTGAGCCTGGATACGCTTTCTGACCTGGGGCGTCTTCGGTAGTTGCGAAGACAGAACAATCAGATCGATCCTCGAGGAGAGATCGAAACCGGAAATGATTTCATCATTCACGATGGCGACGATGCGCTGGGAATCCTGCGCGCCGGCGTGGCTCCAGGCGAGCATGGCGGCAGCGGTGACGGCGAACACAGCGATCCCGAGGACGCGCCCGCGTCGGCTTCCTGGGGCCGATATTTTAGATTGTGATGTCACCGATTGCTTCATGCCATGCCGCCCAGCGAATGGGTTCAACTTCCGCTTTTGCTGATGCCGGTTTGAACTTCCCCGAGCGTCTTGAAGGTCAACCGGAAAAATATCGAATCGTTGGGTTTCAAATCCCGATCTTCGTAAAACTGGCGCTGTATGGATATATCGAAAGTGAAGCACTCGCACTCATAGGTGAAATTGAGACCAACGGAGCGCAAATCGCCATTGCCTTCGAGATCATAGCGGCTGGAAAATGCCGTCCGCCACAATCGGCTCAGCTTGGCCGCGACTTGACCCGACAATTCCTCGCGGCCGCCGAATTCGGAGCCTTCCTGACGGTCAAAAAATACGTAATTGGTGCGCATATTCAGAGCCGGCATGCCCGCCCTCAGATTTAATTCGGTGCGCCTCGGCGACAAGTCTTCCTTGTCGATCCGGGTTTTGTAGGCGAGCGCCAGAAGGCTGTTGGGTTGCACCCGGACCCGGGCCACGAGATCGGAGAAATGATCCTCCAGCCCCGATCCATCGGGAAAGGAATCATCCCTTCTGATCCGGTAGCGTTGTCCGATAAAGAACGAAGATGATCCGCCCTTGGCGCCGTGCACGCCCCAGCGCAGTCCGTAGCTGACGCGGGTTGAGCTTTCGACCCGGTCGAGACCGGTGAATTTGTTGGAGGAGAAGAGATTGGTTTCGTCGAATTCCTGTTCGATGCTGTCTTCGTTGGGAATGGTTGATGAATTGCCCATGTTGGGGCTGGCGAACACGGCGACGGCGGGTTCCAGGATTTCGGTGATGTTGGCGCCGTGGCGGCGCGTCAATGGCAGCCGCCAGCTGGCCGACAGCAAGGGATAAACGCGCCCCTCGAAGCCGGTGTCGAAACCGCCGTCTTCGCCCTCAACGGGATGGCTGGCATAGTGATACAAATCGCCGCGCAAAGCCGCCGAAAGCTCAATGACATCGCCGAATTTTCCATAGAGCGGCTTGGCGACGCTGGCGCCAAGGGAAAGCCGGCGGGTATCGGTTCCGTCGGTGCGGGTCAGCACCAAAAGGCTGGCGTCCACCGATGTGGTCTCGCCGAATTTGCCCGGATCGCCAACATGGTTCAGCTCGAGTATGGGAAAGACAATCGGCGTCGTCCCCGGGTCATCGGTTTCGCGCAAGCCCTGAAACAGATAGGCGTCGGCCGAAGCATAGTCGCGGCCGCGAAAGGCTTCGGCGAACAATCTCGAATTCAAGGAGCCTTCCGAGCCGATCTGATAGCGCCGGAGATAGGTGTCATCGGTGCTGCGCTTGATATCGGCGCCCCAGCGCCAGGTGTCGTTGACGTCTTGGCGAATGAACGAATTCACATGGCCGCGCAGCTCGTCGTTGGAATCGTATGTGATTGAGCCGCGCGCCTCAAACAACCGATCCGATTGCAGCTCCCGGTATTCGCCCTCCAAAAGCAAGCGCTCTTTGGTCATCAATGTGGGCGTGATGGTCGCATCCCGGTTGGGCGAGATGGCAACGTAATAGGGCGCCGAAATCGACGTTCCGAGGGATGTTGAGTCGCCGACCCTGGGCGTCAAAAAGCCGCTCTTGCGTTTGACCGTCGGGTCCGGGTGCGAAAAGTACGGGGTATAGATGACCGGGATACCGGCAATCTCCATCCAGGCGTCGGTATATTCGATGATCTGCTCTTCCTGGTCGTGGACAATCCGCGCCGCCTTTATCTGCCACAAGGGCGGCTCGCCCGGTTCGGTGGCGCACTTGTCGCAAGGCGAATAGACGGCGTTGCGCATTTCGGTCCGAAGTCCCGCCGAGCGGCGCGCGCCCGATGCCGCGATGCGCGCATTGTCCGACAATCGGATGCGCAGGCCGCGAATGATGCCGTCCTTGAAATCGCCGGTCAGTTCCATGAATTCGGCGAACAAGACATCGCCGCTCGGCTCCATCAGCGTCACATGTCCCGAGGCCGATACGATATTTTCGCGCTCGTTATAGGAGACCGTGTCGGCCAGCAGGCTGCGGTCTTTTTGCGTGATTTCCACATTTCCGGTGGCCGTGACGATCCCCAGCGCGCGGTCGTGGGTCAGCGTATCGGCGGTAAATAACAGCGGCGCCGAGGTGTTGATATTTTGCGCCGCCGCGGCGGCGGACCAGAGGACCAACATGGCCAGCATCAATGATGCCGCCAGATATTTGGGGAGAGGTTTCATCCGTCCTCCAGATGAAACATCATCGCCAGGCCGAGCAATGTCGATACGCCCGATGGCGTCCAGGCGGCCAGGACCACAGGAATGCTTTCCCTGGTTCCAAGGGCAAACACGATATCGGAGAAGAAGAACAGCAAGAAGCCCGTCAAGATGCCGCCGGCGACCACGTAGGTGACGTTGACGACCCGGGAATGGCGAAGGGTGAATGTTGCAGCGATCAAAACCATGGCGCATAGCAGCAAGGGTGCGGCGAGCAAGGAGTGCCAATAAAGCCGGTGACGGGTCGCGCTGAAGCCGGCGCGGTCCAGATTGGCTATAAAACCGGGCAAATCCCAAAAAGACAAGGTTTCCGGCGGTGCAAAGCTGTCATTGATGTTGTCGACGGTGATATCGGTGGCAAACCAATGCTCGGCCTTATGGACCGGCAATTCCTGCTCCCGGTCGTGGATGGTGACGCCGCGCAAATGCCAGAACCGATCCTCCAATTCACCGGTTTTCGCATCGAGGCGCTGGGCGAATTTGTCGGCGCCCTTGTAGACAAAGATGGTCACCCGATTAAGCGTGATATCGGCGCCGTCGATGCTGATCGTCGCCGCATGGATAACCGATTGATCCTTGCCATCGGCCTGGCGCAGCCACAAGCCATTGGCCGAGACGCTCAACAAATTGCTTTGCCCCTTCAGATAGGTCGCGTTCAGCCGGTCGAAATTCGACAACAATGCCGAGGCAAGCGGATTGAGGGCCGCAATCTTGATCGTTCCCAGAAGGAACGCGGTCACCAAAACCGGGAGCAGAAACTGCCATGCGGAGACGCCGGCGGCGCGCGCGACAACCAGCTCGGAGTTGCGCGTCAGCCGCCAGAACGCGGCCATGCCGCCGAATAACACGGCGAACGGAAACGCCTGCTGGCCCATGAAGGGCAGCTTCATCAAGCCCATTTGCAGCACCAGCCCGACGCCGACATTTTCGTGGGAAGAGGCCCGGCGCAGCAATTCGACAATGTCGAACAGAAAGATCAGCCCCAGGAAGATGGCGAAGATCACCGCAAAACTGGCCAAAAAATTCCGACCGATATAGAGCGATAGTATGAGGGATATTCGCAAAGCGCCGGCCCCTCAAGCAGCCGCTGCCGGCTCGGGCAATTTGCCCCGCCGTGCAAACAGGCGCGGGCCCGGCTGCAAAATCAGCAACAGGAACGCCAGCAATGCAGGCCCGGCGGCGGCGGCATAGATCGCCGGTATCAGGCTGAGATTTTTGGCGGTCAGGTTAACAAGGCTGAGATCCAGCACCTGCAGCCCCACAAACACGGCGGACGCGCCGATCATTTTGGCCAATTGCCCGCGCCTGGAAAAGCCGCCGAACATGACGAACAAATAGGCGATAAGCGCAAAGCCGAGGGCGTTGACCGGCAGCGCCATTCGTTGATGCGCCTCGGTGATGAATTTTCCATAATCCTTCGGGTTGCCCACATCCGATTTCTTCAGGTTTAGTAATTCCTCCACGGG
>CAUZTZ010000115.1:0-11309 GCA_963582805.1 Alphaproteobacteria bacterium | reverse complement strand
GCTCGCTTCGGCGGCCATCACCTCTTCCAGCAGCTCGGCGGCCACCGGGAAACCTTGCTCGTTCAATATAGGACCGCTGGGCGCGGCGACCGGCTCATCGGCGGGCGCTTCCTCGGCTTCGGGTTCTTGCGCAGGGGCGGGCGCCTCGCCATCGGCCATGACGCGAAGCTTGCCGATCAGACTGCTGTCGTCGCCTTCCGGCTCGGATCCGGCCTCTTCCAATCCGCCAAGCAGATCGCGGATGGTATCGATGGTTTGCAGCACCAAGGTGACCGCATCGGGCGTAACTTCAAGTTCGCCGTCGCGGAATTTGCCGAGCACGTCTTCGCCGGCATGGGCCACGGCTTCAAGCCTGGGCAGACCAAGAAATCCACTGGTACCTTTGATCGTATGAACGAGCCGGAAAATATTCGAAAGGATCGCGTTGTTGCTCGAATCCTGCTCGAATTTGACCAGCTCGACATCGAGCACGGCGAGGTTTTCCGAAGTTTCTGTCAAAAATTCTGTTAATAGATCGTCCATGATCCAGGCTCCAGTTCAAAGGTCTCAAGAGTGACCGCAATTTTTTTCTCGTCATGTCCCTACAGATGGGGACTGATTCAGCAAATCTGAACCCCTTCAGGTCAAATAATTCGGCGATGATGTATTTTTGCGTAAAAGGGCTCGAATACCGCCTATTCCGTAACGTGAAACTCTACGGAATCTGGGGACTCTTCGGAGAAATTCAAGGCCAACTGGTTTGCCATGGTAATTTGGAGACAATTATAGGCAACAACGTTGCGAACCGATATATCGTCGATATCTAGGTTTTGATCAAATCCGTTCCGTGTTTCCGGGTGTAACGCGCAACGGTCCCCAGACACTTTGACGGTGAGTTGCAGACGATCCGGGGATGGCCTGAGATCAATTTCCAGCGCTGCGGTGCGGCGGGCGCATTCGGTGGCGATCAATACGAGTCCGAGAACCAACTTGCCCACATGTATTATGAGACGGTCGCTATCGTCCGGTTTTTGGCGCCAAGTCAGCTCCAACTTGTTGTCAATCGCATGGCTGGCGACCATTTTCCGCAGCAGACCAAACTCCGTCGTTGCCTCATCACCGCCGCCCCAACCGCCAAACGCCAGCCGGAAATATTCGAGACGCTGCGCCGCCTGGCGCGAAGAATCGCCGATCAATGACATGGCATCGTCCTGCATGCCGGAACTTGTATCGGCCAGCAACTCCATGCCGTTATTGATAGCGCCCACCGGGCTAATGAGATCGTGACATATTTTGGAACAAAGAAGTTCCGCAATTCGCTGATGAATAATTTCGGCCATGCTCCGTCCGGTCCGCCTTTGCAATGTTCGCTGCATCGGATTGTGGCACAGGTGAGGCTAACATCTCAATTTGAGAAATAGATTTGATACAAGGGGCGCGTTTGCATAAGTTCTGCTCATCGGACAAAACGTAAGCCTTAACCATCACAGCAGCGCAGGAGACGAGCGAAGAAGCATGGATGCCCCCTCGGACGATCAAAGAAAAAAAAGAAAAATGGGTTTGCCGAAAGGCAGGCAAATCACATCGGACGCCGTTCAGTTCGTACAAGGGATATTGGGTGATCAACCCCGCGACGCCTCTCTGCTGATAGAATTCCTGCACCGCATTCAAGATGATCAAGGCCACTTGTCCGCGGCCAATCTGGCGGCGCTTGCGCACGAGCTGAAGCTTTCGCAAGCCGAGGTTTATGAGGTTGCCAGTTTCTATCACCATTTTGATATCGTTAAAGAGACCGACCAAAATCCACCGCAATATACGGTCCGCGTTTGCGGCAGTATTGCGTGTGAGATGGCCGGGTCCGAAGCGCTTTTCAACCGGCTTGAAAAAAATCTGGGGAGCGCGGTCCGAATTGTTCATGCGCCTTGCATGGGCGCCTGCGACAAGGCGCCGGTGGCATCGATGGGGAAACGCCAATACCCCCATTGTACGGTGGACGATATCGGCAAGGCGGCGGAAGCGGACGCGGTAACGCCGATAATTTCCGGTTATGAATCAATCGATGACTATGTTGAACGGGGCGGGTACGAGACGCTGAAAAAGCTGGGGGCGGGAAGCCTGGCGGGAAGCGACGTATTGGAGGCGCTGGAATCGGCTGGCTTGAGGGGGATGGGCGGCGCCGGATTTCCGGTGGCGCGAAAATGGAGATTTCTGGAGGGGAGCGAGAAGCCGCGTAACCTGGTGGTCAACGCCGACGAAGGCGAGCCGGGAACGTTTAAGGACCGTCTGTGCCTCGAGGGCCAACCGCATCAATTCCTGGAAGGGGCGATGATCGCCGCGCACACCGTCGAAGCCGGCGATGTCTACATATACTTGCGCGACGAATATCCACATATTCACGAGATTTTGAGCCGTGAAATCGCGGCCTTGGAGGAATGCGGCATTTCGCTGCCGGCGCGTCTGCATCTGAGGCGCGGCGCCGGGGCTTATATATGTGGTGAGGAGACGGCGCTTCTCGAAAGTTTGGAGGGGAAGCGGGGCTTGCCGAGGAACCGGCCACCCTACCCCGCACAAAAAGGACTGTTTGGAAGGCCGACGCTAATCAATAATGTCGAAACCCTGCATTGGGTGAGCCTGATTATGCAAAACGGCGCGCAATGGTACCTGGACCAAGGGCAGCCGCGCTTCTATTCGGTTTCGGGAAGGGTAAAAAATCCGGGCATGGTGCGGGCACCGTCCGGAACCACGGCGCGCCAGCTCATTGAAGAGCATTGCGGCGGCATGGCGGATGGTGAGCGCTTCTCCGCTTACCTTCCGGGCGGCGCCTCGGGCGGCATATTGCCGGCGGCGCTGGCCGATGTTCCATTGGATTTCGGAACGCTCGAGGAGCATGGTTGTTTCGTGGGCTCGGCCGCCGTCGTTGTGTTCTCGGACCAGGACGACATGCGCGGCGTCGCCAGAAACTTGGTCGGCTTTTTTGAAGACGAGAGTTGCGGCCAATGCACGCCCTGCCGCGTCGGATGCGAAAAACTGCTGACGATGATGGCGGGCGAAGAATGGGATGGCGATCTCATGCGCGATCTGGCCGACACCATGCGCGACGCATCGATTTGCGGGCTCGGTCAGGCGGCGCCCAATCCCGTCTTATCGACCTTGAATTTCTTTCTGGAGGATAATTGATGAGCGAGAACACGACGTTCATCCTCAATGGAACCGAAGTCAGCGCCGCTGCCGGTGAAACCATTTGGCAAGCCGCGGACCGGCTGGGCATTGAGATACCGCATCTTTGTTACCGGCCGACCGCCGATTACCGCGGCGACGGCAACTGCCGCGCCTGCCTGGTGGAAATCGATGGCGAACGGGCGCTGGCGCCATCCTGCATCCGCGAGCCGGAAGAAGGCATGGTGATCACCTCGAATTCGGAGCGGGCAAAGAAAACGCGTAGCGCCGTGTTCGAACTGCTTCTCGCCGACCAATCGGAGCCCGAAGGTGAGTTTAAAAACTGGCTGGATCAGATGGCGATCACCGACAGCCGGTTCCCAAAGAACCGCTCGCTTGAGACTGATACCAGCCACACCGCCATCGCAGTGGATTTGAATAAATGCATCCATTGCAAATTGTGCGTCCAGGCGTGCCGCGATATTCAGGGCAACGACGTTATCGGCATGGCCATGCGCGGCGCCGAAAGCGCCATCGTTTTCGATATGGCGGACCCCATGGGCGCCAGCAGTTGCGTTGCCTGCGGCGAATGCGTGCAAGTGTGCCCCACCGGTGCGCTCAAATCTTCCGCGCCTGACGCGCCAGAAGCAAATGCCGAAGCCGATAAGACCGTTGATAGTGTCTGCCCTTATTGCGGTGTTGGCTGCCAGGTTCGCTTCCACGTCAAGGACAACAAGATCATCCAGGTGGACGGCCGCAACGGCCCCGCCAATCACGGCAGGTTGTGCGTAAAGGGCCGTTTTGGGATGGACTATGCCAGCCATGACGAGCGCCTGACGGTGCCCTTGATCCGCAAAGGCAGCGCGGCGAAAACCAAAGAAATTACCGTTGATCCGAGCAATCCGTTCGATCAGTTCCGCATTGCTACTTGGGACGAAGCTTTGAACGCGGCCGCCGATGGGTTCAAAGCAATTCTCGAAAGCAAGGGAGCCAAGGGGCTTGCCGGATTTGGGTCGGCCAAGGGATCCAACGAAGAAGCCTATTTGTTTCAGAAATTGATCCGCACCGGCTTTCACACAAATAATGTGGATCACTGCACGCGGCTTTGCCATGCGTCGTCGGTTACCGCTCTGTTGGAAGGGATTGGATCAAGCGCGGTCACGGCGCCGTTTATCAGTTGCCTGGATTCGGATGTCATCGTTGTCATCGGTGCGAATCCAACGACCAATCATCCGGTCGCGGCGACGTTCATAAAAAATGCGGCGGAAGCGGGCGCCGAACTGATTGTCATGGATCCCCGCAGTAACGCCCTGGCGCCCTATGCCTGCAATTTCCTGCGATTCAATCCTGGCAGCGATGTGGCGCTTTTAAACGCGTTGTTGAACGTGATCGTCGAAGAAAAACTTTATGACCGGCAATATGTGGAAGCGCACACCGAAGGATTTGCAGAGCTTGCCGAACATGTCGGGCAATATACGCCCGAACGGATGTCCCCGTTGTGCGGCATCGAGCCCGAAGAGCTACGCCAGGTGGCGCGCAAAATCGCCGGCGCCGGCGCGGCGATGATCTTTTGGGGTATGGGAATAGCCCAACATATCCATGGGACCGACAACGCGCGCTGTCTGATCGCGCTGGCATTAATATGTGGCCATGTGGGAAGGGCTGGCGCCGGGCTGCATCCGCTTCGCGGCCAGAACAACGTACAAGGCGCTTCCGATGCCGGGCTGATTCCGATGATGTATCCGGACTACAAATTGGTTTCCGATAAAAACAACCAAACCTTTTTCGAGGAATTTTGGGGAACGGCACTGGACCCTGAACCGGGACTGACCGTAGTGGAGATCGTAGATTCGATCTTGGGAGGAGAGATTGAAGGGCTGTATGTGATGGGGGAAAACCCGGCCATGTCGGACCCGGACACCAATCATACCCGCCAGGCGCTTGCCAAGCTAAAGCACCTCGTGGTGCAGGATATCTTCCTGACCGAAACGGCAAATTTTGCGGATGTAATTCTTCCCGCATCCGCATGGCCGGAAAAAGACGGCACCGTCACCAACACCGACCGTCGCGTTCAAATAGGCCGACGCGCCTTGGACATGCCGGGAGAGGCGCGCCAAGACTGGTGGCTTATCCAGGAATTGGCACGCCGCATCGGGCTCGATTGGAATTACAGCGGACCGCAAGACGTTCATGGGGAAATGCAACAATGCATGGAGTCGATGCGCCATATTCCCTGGCAGCGCCTGGAAATTGAAGAAGCGGTTACCTATCCGTGCCTTGGAGAAGATCAGCCGGGGCAAGAGATAATTTTTGGTGATGGATTTCCAACGCCGAACGGACTTGGCCGGCTGGTACCGGCGAATATCACGCCACCGGACGAGGTTCCGGATGAAGAATTTCCGTTGGTGCTGACCACGGGCCGCCTGCTGGAGCACTGGCACACGGGTGCCATGACACGCCGGGCGGAAAACTTAAGCGCGCTTGAGCCGGAGGCTGCAGTTCATGTCTCGCCCCTGGATATGGAGAGATTGGAATTGGATCCGGGGGAGACCGTAACCGTCACCACGCGGCGGGGCGCCATCCAATTGGCGACCCGGCGGGAGCCCAACATGCCGGAAGGCTTGGTATTCATTCCATTTTGTTTTGCCGAGGCGCCGGCAAATATGCTGACCAATCCGGCGCTTGATCCATTTGGCAAGATCCCGGAATTGAAATTTTCCGCCGCGCGTTTGGAAAAATTGTAACCGTGAACACCGGCCGGGATCTGTATTCGATATTGCTATCCGGCGTCAGCAATGCGCCGGTGCTCAATATCACGATCGGTATAAATTGGACACTTGTAGAGACCGCCAAAGGCTGTGGATTGGCGCAGACGCCGAAACGCGATGCGCTCGGCTGCCAGCCGGTTCGGAACGCCGGGACTTTAGCCGAAGGTGGCCTCAAGAGGCTGGCGGCGCTGGTGCAATCGGACAACCCGTTGGAAATATCGGTCGGGGTTGCAGCGATTAACGCACACAACAACCGTTATAGTATCGAAGGGCAGGATATCAATGGCCTAGACGCATTTCGGGATTGCGACGGGATGATTGCCGTTATCGGTCGCTTTCCCAGTCTTGATCGTCACCTAGAAAATTATTGCGTGATCGAGCGCGAACCCCGGGAAGGCGAATATGGCGAAAAGGATATGGAGGAAATACTGGCAAGTTGCGAAGCCGTGGTGATCACGGCGGCAACGCTGACCAATGGAAGCGCGGGACAAATTATCGAATTGGCGGGAAACGCGCGAAAGGCCTTTGTCGGTCCTGGGACACCGCTGGCGCCGCCGCTGATATCGGAAGGAATTGAATGTTTGGCGGGAATGGTGATCACCGATGCGGCGCGGGCGCACAGGATCATTGGAGAAGGCGGGGCGGTGGCGGCACTGAAAAATTGCGGCCGCTACGTTACGTTGATGAAGCCGTGACCAGGCGCGCGATATCCTCTGCGCGTTTCAAATCATCCGTTTCGTTTATATTGAAAAACGGATCATAGGGGTCTGTTTCAAACGCCACCTCGGCAAGACAATGGCGGGCCGTCCAAAGATCGATTTTGCGGATTTTTTCTTCAATCAAGGCGTGGCGAAGATCACCGGCCAATGATGTGGACCACAATCCGCAAACCGGGTGCGAACGACCGGCGGAGTGTGCGGTGGCCAAGTCCGCCCCCTCAGCTTCGACGGCATCTAGATAGCGCTGCACCAGCCCCGGCGGAACAAACGGCGCGTCCCCCGGAAAGCTGACGATCCACTTTATATCGGGATGCTGGCTTGCGCCCCAATCCATGGCCGCGAGGATACCCGCAAGCGGGCCTTGAAACCCTTCGACGGGATCGGCAACAACGGGAAATGCGTAGTCATCAAATCGGGACGCGTCACCGTTGGCATTGATGATTATATATGTGGTTTGCGGTGCGGCGCGCTCGGCAACCCAGTTCAGGATGGGCCGGCCCAGGAGCGGGAGAAAACACTTGTCGCCGCCGCCCATGCGCCGTGCCAAGCCACCGGCAAGAATGACGCCAATGGTTTCGATCATATTTTTTTCGGATTCATTTGGGCGGGCCCATCGGCCTCGTCGTCCATTTCCGCATTAAATTCTATGCGATGTTCGCCGGCGAGGGCCAAAAAGCGCTTACCGCGCGCCCGGCCGATCAAAGTCAAATTGGCCTGGCGCGCCAAATCGACCCCCCACGCGGTAAATCCCGAACGCGAAACCAATATTGGGATACCCATCTGAACTGTTTTGATCACCATTTCGCTGGTTAACCGCCCAGTGGTGTAAAAAATCTTGTCGGCACCATCAATATTCTTAAGGCGCATATAACCGGCGATTTTATCGACGGCATTATGGCGGCCGACATCTTCCATATAGATAAGTGGCTTGTCGCCCTCAGCGAGGACGCAGCCGTGGATGGCGCCGGCTTCCAAGTACAGGCTTGGCGCCGTGTTGATTTTCCGGAGCAGCGTAAAGAGATCAATGGTGCTGAGACGGGCTGCATCCGGCAAATCTATCTCATCAAACTTTTCCATCAGATCGCCGAACACGGTTCCCATCGCGCAGCCCGATGTCAGCGTTTTCTTGGAAAGTTTTTCTTCGAAGTCCGATTCATGCTCGGTTCGGACAACAACGGTTTCGATATCTTCCTCATAGTCGATACCGGTAATCTTGTCTTCAGGGGACAACATGTTCTGATTGACCAGATATCCAACCGCCAGATATTCTGGATAGTCGCCAATGGTCATCATGGTCACGATTTCCCGGGAATTGAGATAAAGCGTCAACGCCCGTTCCACCGTCACCGAAACCGTGATCGCTTTTTTTTCGTGATCGGTGCCCGTAACCCGTTCGACCAGACGCGGATCGTCCGGGTCTGGAGTTACCGCGAATTCCTTCAATTTTGCCATCGAACTTCCAGTCCTGTGCGTTGGTGCAAGCATAACGCAGGAACCAGTCTTTGGACACATAATCGACATTATCTCGCGGCATCGCCGGGGTTAAGGTTTCGGTAATGTGTTGGCGTATACCCTGGCGCCCTCGGTTCATGACTAAGGAAATTCGATCATGTCCGCAAAAAGCGAACTTAAGTCAGCCACCAGGCAATGCGCGTTCATCCACCGTCTCGTTATCGAAGCGGAAGCTTGTACCGACACAGACCGTGCCGGTCTTCTATATGGGATGGCCAAAGAGGAAAGCGGCAATCTTGCCAAGACGCTAACGACCCTCCTTGCCCGCAAACGCCCGGCGCATCAACTGGCACAGGCGCGCGCCGCCTGATAGCAAGTCCCGGTGCGGGAATTCGATGCCTTGGTAACGGCAGATGCCGATTGCCCGTGACAAATCACGCCTAAAGTCATACCTTTCAATACAGTGTTTGATCAAAGGTGTTCGGCAATCTTGCCGTCTCGAGGCCATGACCGATCTTATAGATCCTTTTGGACGCCGGGTGAGCTACTTGCGCGTCTCCGTGACTGACCGGTGTAACTACCGGTGCGTTTACTGTATGGCGGAAAACATGACGTTTCTGCCCAAAAGTGACCTGTTGAGTCTGGAAGAGCTGGACAGGGTGTGCAGCGCGTTCGTCAGGTGCGGCGTCGATAAAATTCGCCTGACCGGCGGCGAGCCATTGGTTCGGCGTGGAATAATGGGATTTATCGAGAATTTGGGCCGCCATCTCAAAACCGGTGCGCTGAAAGAATTGACCCTGACCACCAACGGCAGCCAACTTTCTAAATATGCAAAAGATTTGGCTGGTTGCGGGGTGAAACGCATAAACGTTTCGATAGATTCCTTGGACCCGGTCAAATTTCACGAGGCGACCCGTTGGGGTCATTTGGAAGATGTTTTGGAGGGGTTGGCCGCCGCGAAGCGGGCGGGATTGGAAGTGAAAATCAATGCGGTCGCGTTGAAGGGTTTCAACGAAGACGAATTTGACCGCTTAATCGCTTGGTGCGGTGACGAGGATTATGATCTAACTCTCATTGAAACCATGCCCATGGGGGATATTGGGCAAGACCGGCTTGACCAGTATTTGCCGCTTTCCGAAGTCCGCGCGCAAATTGAAAAGCGCTGGACGCTGGACGGCACAGACTATCAGACCGGCGGGCCGGCCGCCTATACAGTGGTTCGTGAAACCGGAAAACGGATCGGCTTCATCACGCCACTGTCTCACAATTTTTGTGAAAGCTGCAATCGGGTACGGCTTACCTGCACCGGCAATCTCTATATGTGCCTTGGTCAGGACGATTGCGCCGACCTCCGCGGCCCGTTGCGCATGAGCGAAAGCGACGCCGCGCTCCATGACGCAATCGACCGGGCCATCGGCAACAAACCCAAGGGACATGATTTCGTTATCGATCGCCGCAACGCCGCCCCTGCCGTCAGCCGTCATATGAGCGTCACCGGCGGCTGAACCTGGCTATTTTGTCGGCGCCCGCCTCAAAAATCAGCACGCCGAATATCGCGTCCGCCAATGCCTGACAATTCAAGAGCAGAATGATGGAATTCAAGACGATCGCGTTTGTTTCCGACCACCATGAAGACGCCGTCGGCGCGCTAAAATTATTGATGGATTCCCACGAAAGCGTTTCTCCCGATGAAGCGGATCTGATTGTCGCCTTGGGCGGCGATGGTTTCATGCTGACAACCCTGCACAAATATATGGGCAAGGGAACGCCGATATTCGGCATGAATTTGGGCTCGGTGGGGTTTTTGATGAATGAGTTCGGCGAAGACAGCCTGCTCGAACGGCTGCAAAGGGCCGAACCGATTGTGCTTCATCCGTTGCAAATGCGGGCACGGACAAGCGACGGGGCGGAACACACCGCGCTTGCCATCAACGAAGTGTCATTATTGCGCGAACTTCGGCTTGCCGCCAAAATTCGGATCAAAGTCGATGGCGTCAACCGCATGGATGAGCTGATTTGTGACGGCGTCATGATTTCGACGCCAGCGGGCAGTACCGCCTACAATCTATCCGTATACGGTCCCATATTACCCCTTGGCGCCGGATTATTGGCGCTGACGCCAATCAGCGCATTTCGTCCCAGGCGCTGGCGCGGCGCCGTCTTGCCGCAAAAATCCCTGATCAATTTCGAGATTTTGGACCCCGGTCTCAGGCCGGTGAGCGCGGTCGCCGATTTCACCGAAGTCCGGAACGTTGTCGAGGTTGAGGTGCACGAAACCAACGGCATCCGACCTACGTTGCTGTTCGATCCCGAACACAACCTGGAAGAGCGAATCCTCAAGGAGCAGTTTCAGCCCTAGCGTTGAAGCCGGTTCGCCATCGATGCGTTCCGGCGGCAAAGGCAATTCTGAGATACCGGCGATGATGGTGATCTGTTGCGCTTCCTCCGGCGGCAGTTTTCCAATGAGGGTTTCGGCCACCTCCGGCGCGGTCTTCTTGAGCTTCGCAATCTGCTTGCCCGCCGCCACCTTCTCTGCCGGATCGCCGGCCAATATGGCGGCCCGGAGGCCGTCCGTCACCGACGTCGGAACATGGCCGGTGCGCTCAACAGTATGGATCAGAAGCTCGGCGGGAATTTCTAGCGAGAACTCCGGGGATTGCTGGTCTTCCAGCGTGGTTAAACCGGGGAACCGCTTCCGGCGCTCCATCTCCCGCTTCCACCAGCCGTCGATCATCTCCGGATCAACGAATATCCCTTCATCGTTACTGTCTGGGCCAAATCCGCCAATCTTGTCACCATCAATGATAAAACCTGGGTCCTCGTCCCCACCCAGGATAAACCGGCCGATGCCATCCAGCTCTCCGTTATAGGCTTCGATGTCACCCAACCTGCCACGCAAATCCTCGGCGTGGTTCTCATCGATGGCCCCCGAGGCTAACGCCAGTTCGATATGCACTGCATCGGCGCTACCGTCATTGAAACCCACCGCCAGCGTATCGGCGAAGCGCCGCCGCCCGGCCTCGATTTCGGCCAATTGCCGCTGCTGCTCGTGCAATTCCTGTTTGCCCGACCACAGCTTCAGCCCGTCCCGGATACGGGCCTTGCCGCCTTCGTCTTCGAACAAAGTATCGAACGCGCCCCCGTCCAGGCTTTCCAAAGCCCGCCGGGGATCGCTTTTGGACAGGGTTTCCAGAACACCCCGGCGGAGATCATCTTCAAAGCTCTCTGCCCGTCC
>CAUZTZ010000114.1:0-11401 GCA_963582805.1 Alphaproteobacteria bacterium | reverse complement strand
TGGCGACATCAAGCGGGTGCTGAATATGCGCCAGCTTGACCGCGGAGCCCATGCGGATTTGCGTGGTCAAAGCGGCCGCCTTGCACATCATCAATTCCGGTATGGGAATGGTATCGACCCGATTTAAGTAAGGCGGCTCGCCGTGATGTTCACTGATATAGACGTCCCGGAAACCCAGCTTATCCGCGAGTACGATTTCCCCGATATCTTCGTCGTAGCTTTGGGCGGCAGTGGTATGGGGGCGAAATCCGTTCGAAAATATTCCGAAATGCATGGACAGTCTCTCCAATTGTTGTTGGACAGCTTAAGCAATTCCCTCGCCAAGCGCCAACATCCATGCATTGCAATCCATTTGCCCCGCTGATTTGGTCCCTTGCCGTAACTTCGGTTACCCCCTTAAAATACCGGCAACAGTTTTTGAGGGGACTTATGCGAGGGGAGCCAAGATCATGGACGGCGATATCACATGGCCCGAAAAGAGCCGCGAATTGCAGATGTACTGCATGGATTCAACCTATTGGAACGATTTCAAGTTTCGCGACGACGACATCATCATCGCCACCTGGGGCAAATCGGGCACCACCTGGGTGCAGCAGATCGTCGCCCAATTTATCTTCAAGGGCCAGACCGTCGGCCTGCCGGTGGGCGACATGTCCATGTGGGTGGATTTTCGCCTGCCGCCGCTGGAGGTTAAAGAGCCTTTGCTGGAGGCGCAGGAGCATCGCCGCTTTTTGAAGACCCATCTGCCGGTGGATGCCTTGGTGTTCTCACCCCAGGCCAAATATATCTATGTGGGCCGCGACGGGCGGGATTCGGTGTGGAGCACCCATAACCACCACGTCAATATGCTCGATTGGGTCTATGAAGCGCTGGAAGAACTGCCCGATATGGGACCGGTCATCCAACGCCCGACCGGCGGTGACATGCGCGAATATTTTCACGACTGGTTCAACCGGGAAGGCTATCCGTTCTGGCCGTTCTGGGAAAATGTGCGCGCCTGGTGGGCGGTGCGCGATCTGCCCAACGTCATGATGCTGCATTACCAGAACCTCAAGAACGACATGGAAGGCGAGATGCGCAAGGTGGGCGAGTTTTTGGAGTGCGAGGTGGACGAGGACAAATGGGAAGAGATGGTGCTGCACTGCACCTTCGATTACATGAAGCATAACGCGAAAGAAAGCGCGCCCCTGCAAGGCTCGCTCTGGGCCGGCGGCGCCAAGACTTTCGTCAATAAAGGCACCAACGACCGCTGGCGCGACACCCTCACCGCCGAAGATGTCGACATGTACGAAGCCCGGGCCCTCGAAGAATTGGGCGCCGGTTGCGCCAAGTGGCTGGCGACAGGGGAGATGTAACGCGGGCTCCGCGCTTCTAATCTAAATCGAGCTTGAACAGTTTGATCGCGTTATCGCGGCCGATTTGTTTTTTCTCCGCGTCCGAGATCGGCGCTGCGTCGAACCATTCCGCCGCGTCGCTCATTCTTTCGAAGGGGTAATCGGCTGAGAACAGAAGCCGGTCCGGGCCCAAAACCTCGAGGCAGCATTTGAAGGTGGGATCGGAGAAGTTGCCGCTGGTGGTCACGTGGAAATGGTCCCGGAAATATTCGCCGAGCGGGCGGTTGCCGGTATAGCCCCGGGGCGAAAACCGCATGCGCGCATCGATGCGCCAAAGATCATAGGGGATGTGCTCGCCCATATGGCCGATAACAATTTTCAGCTTCGGATGTTTGTCGAACATGCCGGAGCCGCACATGCGGAGCGCGTGCAGCGAGGTTTCCCGCGCGAAACCCCAGGGCGACGACAGCAGCCACGGATGGCCTTCATAGGGCTGCGCGCGGGCCGCGATTTGGGTGCGCGGGTGCAGGTAGAAGGGCACGTCCAAATCTTCGACCACCGACCAGAAATCGGAATAGTCGGTTGTGTCGAAATAGATGGCGCTGTCGGGCACGTCTTTTTGGGTGAAGCCGTTGACTAGGGCGCCGACGAAACCGAAATCCTTGACGCAGCGGCTCAGCTCCTCGGCGGCAGCCTCAGGGTCTTGCATGGGCAGCGCCGCGAAGCCGGCAAACCGGTCCGGATTTTTGGCAACCTGTTCGGCCAGATGATCGTTGGCCTTTTTGGAAATATTAATGGCTTCATCGGTATCCAGGATGGCCTGCACCGCCGGCGCGTTTAGCGACAGGATGGTAAAGCCGATGCCGTTGGTATCCATATGGTTGAGACGGATTTCGCCGATGTCGATAATTTCGGAACGGAAACTTTCCCAGTCGGCGGAACCGCCGGCAAACTGCTTGGCGTCCTCAAGGGTTTCGGGGATCGACATATGTTCCTCAAAGGCGATTTTCCCATCCATTACGTTGCACTCCCCTAAATTGTCAAATGATCGGGGTTCACTAAACTAGCCGAAGCGGATGGGCAATCTTAAAGAGGCCGGGACACGCGCTATGGCTCCAGCCCGTCGCCTACGATCGGGTTGGAAAGCACGCCGACGCCGGGCACTTCGATTTCAATCACGTCGCCGGGGTGCATGAACACTTGCGGGGCGCGCTGGCCGCCGGAGCCTTCGGGCGAGCCGGTGGCGATGATGTCGCCCGAGTGCAGCGCCATGATCTTGGAGAGATATTCGATCTGCTCGTAGATCGAAAAGAACATCATATCGACGGTGTCGTTCTGCATCTCCGCACCGTTGAGGCGGGAGATGACACGGAACGCATCCGCATCGGCGATCTCGTCCTTGGTCACCATCCACGGGCCCACCGATGACGAGGCGGTGAAATTCTTGCCGGCAACGGTGGAGTGTTTTTGCCAGTCGCGCATGGAGCCGTCGTTGAAGCAGGTAAATCCGGCGACGTGATCGAGGGCATTTTCTTTTGCAATGTTGCGCCCCGGCTTGCCGATGATCAGACCCAGCTCGGCCTCATAATCGAAGCAGTCCGAATGGATCGATTTGACCATCGGTTGGTTGTGGCCGACGAGGGCGCCGGGGGCTTTCAAAAATATGGTCGGAAATTCCATCTCGGTGACGTCGCCGCCGGCCGGATTGCGTTTCCGGTAATTGAGCCCGAAGCAGGCAACGCGGTCGGCATCGGGTATCACCGGCAGATACTGGATCGATGACAGCGCCAGGCCGCCCGGCTGATCCATGGCCCAGGCGCCGAGTTGCCCAAGGGCATCATCGGCAATGGCGTATTTCAGCGTCGGATAGCGGGCGCCGAATTCCGGGCCCAGATCGATGATGCTGTCGCCGCGGACCAGGCCATAAGAGGCGCGGTCATTTATTTGGAAGGAAGCGAAGCGCATATTGGCGGTCCTTATGATGCCGTAATTGGAGAAATCGATGCGTTGATAGCGGCAATTTATGGGCGCTGCAAACCAGCCGGTTTCGGACTTCGGGCGGCCAGCAATTGCGCGCCAAATATTTTACACCTCCGATTCGTGCATGGGTCTTGCGGCGGCCTTGGCCGGGGCGTATACCGCCCGCACAAACCCGTTTGTTTCCTTCGATTTTTTCGGTCCCCGTTGGGGATTCGACGCGGCATTGCAAGCATGCTAGAGAACCCAATAATATCCCCGGCCCCGCATTCGCCAGCGTTGGCGGATTCACGCCCAGTCCCGACCGCTTCGGAGCGCGTATATGCCCCCTGATCAAGCCGCCCTTGCCGACGCCGGGTCCGCCGCGACCCACGCCAATCTCGCCAACGCCATTCGCTTTCTTGCCGCCGATGCCGTTCAAAAAGCCAACTCCGGTCATCCCGGCCTACCCATGGGCATGGCCGATGTGGCCACCGTGCTCTTTACCCGCTTTTTGAAATTTGACGCCGCCGATCCCGATTGGCCGGACCGGGACCGCTTTATTTTGTCGGCGGGGCACGGCTCCATGCTGCTCTATGCGCTGCTCTATCTGACCGGCTATCCAAAGATGAGCCTGGAGCAAATCAAGAATTTCCGCCAGTTGGGCGCGATCACCGCCGGCCATCCGGAATTTGGGGCAGCGCCCGGCATCGAAGTGACCACCGGCCCCCTGGGCCAGGGCCTGACCATGGCCGCCGGCTTTGCATTGGCCGAGCGCATCATGAATGCCCGCTTCGGCGATGATCTGGTCGATCACCACACCTATGTGATCGCCGGCGACGGCTGCCTGATGGAAGGCATCAGCCACGAGGCGATTTCCCTGGCCGGCCACTTGCGCCTGTCAAAATTGATCGTGCTGTTTGACGATAACGGCATCTGCATCGACGGCGCCACCGACAAGACCGTGTCCGACGATCAGTTGCAGCGCTTCGAAGCCTCCGGCTGGCATGTGGCCGCGGTTGATGGTCACGATCCGAACGCCATCATTGCTGCCATCACGGCGGCCAAGGGTGCCGGCCGGCCCAGCCTGATCGCCTGCAAAACGGTGATCGGCTATGGCGCGCCGACCAAGGCCGGCACCGCCGCTACCCACGGCGCGCCGCTGGGATCGGACGAGATAGACGCCGCTAAAGATGCCCTCGAATGGCCTTATGAGGCGTTCGAAGTTCCCGATACGATATTGGATGCGTGGCAGAGGGCCGGTTCCGCCGGCAACCCATTACGGCAAGCCTGGGCCGCGCGGCTGGCCGCTGCGCCCGACGGCGATGCCTTCACGCGCCTGATGGCGGGCGAATTGGAAGACGGCTGGCAGGCGGCGCTGGCCGATTTCAAGCGCCACGTGATTGCAGATGCGCCCGCTTGGGCGACGCGCAAATCCTCCGCCGAAGTTTTGGCTGTGCTCAATGGCGCAATCCCCGAAATGATCGGCGGCTCGGCCGATTTGACCGGCTCCAACCTGACCATGGCCAAGGGCTCCGGCGTCATTACCGCCGATGATTACGCCGGCAAATATATCCATTACGGGGTTCGCGAGTTTGGCATGGCGGCGGTGATGAACGGATTGGCGCTGCATGGCGGTGTGGTTCCTTACGGCGGCACCTTCCTGGTATTTGCCGATTACCTGCGCCCGGCTTTACGTCTGTCGGCATTGATGCAGCAAAGGGTGATCTATGTGCTGACCCACGATTCCATCGGCCTTGGCGAGGACGGACCGACCCATCAGCCGGTGGAAACCCTGGCGTCTTTGCGCGCCATTCCCGGCGTCGCCGTGTTCCGGCCCGCCGATGTGGTGGAAACCGCCGAATGCTGGCAGTTGGCGCTGGAGCGGAAACATGGTCCCACGGTGCTGGCCCTGACCCGCCAAGGGGTGCCCACATTGCGCAGCCAATACGGCGAAGAAAACCTGAGCGCCCGGGGCGCCTATATTGTACAAGAAGCCGACGGGACACGCGCCGCGACCATATTGGCGACCGGCTCGGAGGTGGCGATTGCGCTTCGCGCCAGGGACTTGCTGGCCGCCGACGGGATAGCAGCGGCGGTGGTATCGATGCCGTCCTTCGAATTGTTCGATACCCAGGACGCCGGCTACCGGGCTAGCGTGCTCGGCGCCGATTGTGTCCGCGTCGGCATCGAAGCGGCGATCCGCCAGGGCTGGGAAGGTTATATTTCGGATGCGGACGCGTTCGTCGGCATGACCGGCTTCGGTGCATCGGCGCCGGCGGATGAATTGTACGCCCATTTTGGCATTACCGCCGAGGCGGTGGCAGCCAAGGTCAGGGAACGGATCAACAGTTAAGGGCCGAGGCGCCCATGGTAATTTTAGGTGTGGATGTGGCAAATTTGAGGAGGTAGTTATGGCATTAGTTTCCTTGCGGCAAATATTGGATCACGCGGCGGAAAACGATTACGGCATTCCGGCTTTCAATATCAACAATATGGAACAGATGCTGGCGATCATGGTGGCCGCCGATAAAACCGATGCGCCGGTTATTTTGCAGGCCAGCCGGGGGGCGCGCTCCTACGCCAACGACATTGTGCTGCGCCATCTGATCGAGGCGGCGGTGGAGATGTATCCCAATATCCCGATCTGCATGCATCTGGATCACGGCAACAATACCGATACCTGTGCCTCGGCCATCGAAAACGGTTTTTCCTCGGTGATGATGGACGGCTCCCTGGAAGAAGACGCCAAGACGCCGGCGTCCTACGAATATAACGTCGATACCACCAAGGCGGTGGTCGATATGTCGCACGCGGTCGGCGTTTCGGTGGAGGGTGAGCTCGGCTGCCTCGGCTCGTTGGAAACCGGCGAGGGCGAAAAAGAAGACGGCCACGGTTTCGAGGGCAAGCTGGATACCGACATGCTGGTCACCGACCCGGACGAGGCCGCCGATTTTGTCGCCAAGACCAAAGTCGATGCCCTGGCGGTTGCCATCGGCACGTCGCACGGCGCCTACAAATTCACGCGCAAGCCCACCGGCGATATCCTGGCCATGGACGTGGTCAAAAAAATCAACGAGCGGCTGCCGGGCACGCATCTGGTCATGCACGGCTCCTCGGCGGTGCCCCAGGAATTGCAGGACCTGATCAACGACCATGGCGGCGACATGCCGCAGACCTATGGGGTGCCCGTCGAAGAGGTGGTGCTCGGCATCAAACACGGCGTCCGCAAGGTGAATATCGATACCGACAACCGCATGGCGATGACCGGCATGTACCGCAAAGTGGCGGCCGAGAACAGGGCCGAGTTTGATCCCCGAAAATTCAACAAGCCGGCCATGGAAGCCATGACCGAGGTTTGCATCGAACGTTACGAGCGTTTTTCGACCGCCGGCCAGGCCGGCAAGATCAAGCCGATTGCCATTTCCGACATGGCCAAACGCTATCAGGACGGCAGCCTGGACCCGAAGATTAACTGATCCGAAACTTCTACAATTGTACTTAAAGCTAAGATGAAAATAGCGCCATCCATATTATCCGCCGATTTCGCCCGCTTAGGCGAAGAGGTTGCCGCCGTCGATGCGGCGGGCGCCGACTACATTCATATCGATGTGATGGATGGCCATTTTGTTCCCAACCTGACGTTCGGTGCGCCGATCATCAAGGCCGTCCGGGCGTCCTCAGACAAGCCCTTCGATGTGCATTTGATGATCGATCCGGCGGCGCCCTACTTGCAGGACTATGCCGATGCCGGCGCCGACATCATCACCGTGCACGCCGAGGCCGACAAGCATATCCACCGCAGCGTTCAGGTGATACGCGGGCTTGGGCTAAAGGCCGGCGTGTCGATCAATCCCGGAACCGATGAAAGCGTGCTGGCGCCGCTGCTGGACGATATCGATCTGATCCTGGTGATGACCGTCAATCCCGGCTTCGGCGGGCAGAGTTTCATCGCATCCCAATTGGAGAAGATACGCCGCGTCCGCGCCATGATCGATGGCCGCGCCATCGAGTTGGAGGTGGACGGCGGCGTCAAGCCGGACAATATAAAATCGGTGGCCGACGCCGGCGCCGATGTGGTGGTCGCCGGCAGCGCCGTGTTCGGCGGCGGCGCCTACGAGGCGGCGATCAATGCCCTTAAGGAAGCGGTTATGTGATGCCCGCAATTCAAGACTGTTACTAGGACTTAGCGTATGACGACCACGAGCCAGAACGCCGAAGATTTAGAAATCGTCTCGGCGCCCGGCCTGACCGACCAATTGGGCAACCTGCTTTACGACTTTGTTGTCCATTATCTTTGGGACAAACGCTGGTTTATTATCGCGCTGGCCATCGGCGGCGCCATTGCATCGCTGCCGTTGCCGGAAGGGCTTAGCCGCGAAGGCATGATCGTGCTTGGCATGTCGGTGGCGGCGACGGTCATGTTCATCACCGAGCCGATCCCGCTGCCGGGCGTCGCGTTGCTGATCATCCTCGGCCAGATATTTATCCTCGGTCACGATTCGTCCGCTGTTGCCAAGACCCTTTGGAACGATTCGGTGCTGTTCATCATGGGCTCGCTCATGCTGGCCGTCGCCGTGGTCAAGCAGAAGCTGGACCGGCGCATCGCCTGGCTGATCGTCAGGATCACCGGCACCAAAACAACTCGGGTATGTCTGGGTATTTCCATCGTATCGGGATTGATGGCGTCGTTTATCGGCGAGCATACGGTAGCCGCCATGATGCTGCCGGTGGGCATGACGTTGATCATGCTGACCTCGGATGACCCTAAAAAAGTGCGCGGTCTGGCCGCCGTGATATTGTTGTCGGTGGCCTACGGCGCTTCTGTCGCCGCCATCGCAACGCCGTCGGGCGGCGCCAGAAATGCCATCATGATCGGCTATTGGCGGGAATTCTTTTTCGATCCCACCAATCCCGAAACGCTAAAATTCCTGATGGGATATTTGCGTTGGCTAATCTTCGCCTATCCTTTGTTCTTGGTCCAATTGCCGTTCGTTACGCTCATCCTGTTTATGACGTTCAAGCCCGAATACAAGGATTTGTCCCGGGCCGTGGTGCGCCTTCGCAAGCAGGTCGAGGAACAAGGCTCCATGAAAAGAGCCGACTGGGTCGCCATAGCCCTTTTTGTGATGACCTTGCTGGGCTGGATATTTCTTTCCGATGCCGTCGGTATGGGGACCATCGCCTTGCTCGGCGCGACGGCGTTCCTGATCGCCGGTCTGGTGCATTGGGAGGATATCAATTCGGGCGTCAACTGGGGCGTGGTGCTTTTGTACGGCGCCGCCATATCGCTCGGCATCGAAATGAAGGAATCCGGCGCCGCCCAGTGGGTGGCGGAGAACTTTCTTGAGCTATTGGTGCCGTTCGGCATCGAAAAAGGCATCGGGCTGTGGGCCGCCATTTCGGTGCTGACCACGGCGATTGCCAATACCATGTCGGCCGGCGCGTCGGTGGCGGTGCTGGGCCCGATCATGCTTAAAGTCGCGATCGCCGCCGAAGAAAGCCCGATCCTCATTGGGTTCGTGACCGCGGTGTCCACCGGATTTGGCTACCTGACCGTGTTCGCGGCGCCCGCCTGTACTATCGTCTACGCGTCCGGCTATTTGAAAGTCACCGATTTTCTCAGAGCGGGTTGGAAAATGGCGATCACTTCGATCATAATAATGTTATTGGCGGCGGCCCTTTATTGGCCCATCCTGGGATTGTAACGGAACCGGAACCCCGGGGGCGGGAGTAATAGGCTGTGATGGCAGACAACAATATTGACCTTGAGAAAATTCGCGAGGTCAGAAAGGACCGTTTTCGAATTCTCGTCTGCATCGACGGCGCCGAGGATTCCTATCTTGGTCTGAACTATGCCGCCGATGTGGGCCGCCAGCCTGACTCTGACATTATCCTTTTTTACGTCCGGCCCGTGGATCAGGGCATGCGCACCGGCGGCCTACAGGTCCGGGTGGCGCGCGAAAATATGATGAATTGGGGGTTGGAGCTGCCCGGCATCCAATATTTGAAAAAGGGCCGCGACCGTTTGATGGAAGATTATGACCTGGCGGCGGATTGGGCGGAGGAAACCACACACACCGATGTGCAGGGCGATCCCCTGGGCGACAACAAGACCGAATATCGCCATTCCAGCGGCAAATCCATTGTGCTCAAGCTGAAAGTGGCGCCATCGGTGGCGGCTGGAATTTTGGATCAGTACGAGTTGGGCCCCTACGATCTAATTGTCATTGGCGGCTCGGGCCGTTGGGGCGGCAAGGGCATTTCCCTTTGGGACCCGGCGGTGGCCGAAAAAGTGGCGGTGCACGCCCCCTGTTCGGTGCTGGTGACGCGCGAATTAGAGGGCGGTAAGGGCCATTTGCTATGCACCGACGGCTCGGAGCGGGCCATGGAAATGATCCGCAAGACCGCCGCCCTGGTCAAGCGGACAGGGGCCGGGCATCTTTCCGTCCTGTCGGTCGCCCTCAGCGCCGATGGCGAAGCCGAGGCTAGAAATCATGTGGACAAGGCCGCCGAATTGGTTCGCTCCTTGGATATTGAGCCGCGCGAGGTTATTACCCGTGTTGGTAATCCAGTCGAAGAAATCATCACGGCGGGTTCGGAATATTCGCTGATTGTCACCGGCGATACCGGCATTACCGGTATCAAACGATTCTTTATGGGTAGCGTCGCCTTCAAGGTGATGGAGTATGCGAAAAACTCGGTCATGGTCGTGCGCTGACAAATAGCCCGCGACAAGGACCAAAAATTCGCCACATATGGCCGCTATATTGCATTCCATATGCAATGAATTACCACATGTTCGTTAGAGGTATTCCACAGCATTTGTTGCACCTTGGGCGTGATACATATGTGATCCGAATGTGATCCGAAGTGGAATGAAGTGGTCACCTATGAAAACATCGTTGCCATTATTTGCGCTCGCGCTGGTTTCGGCGCTGGGCTTCTTCTTTGCCGCCGCGCCGGGCGTGGCGGCGGCCGAAAAAGCCGCGGTGCATAACTGCGGCGCGTTTCCCAATGTTGCCTGGTGGGTCAATGATCCGGCCAAAATAATTGGCCTGGTGAACAAACGCTACAAAGGCAATTGGGACACCTATATCGCCAGTTGGAGCCGCTATGGCGACTCGTTGCAGCGGAGTTTGGAAAATGGCTCCGCGCGGCTGATCAAATCCCAAGGCAAGACCTTGCGCGGGCCGACCCTTGCGGTTCATGTGGTCATGGTCAAAAAGCGGGTCGTGGTGCTGCAATGTTTGCGCGACGCCGAAAACAGAAAAGCCAGCCTCGAATCATTTGAAACGGCGGCTGGCGGCGGCAATACCCAGCCGCGATTGCGGTCCGTGGTCCAAAAATGCGATCCGTTGCCGCAAGTGGATTGGTGGAGCAAAACGCCGGCCTCGGTACGTAGCGCCGTTACCAAGAAATACGGCGGCGATTGGGACAAATATATCAAGCGCTGGAAACAGCATCACAAGAGCATGAAGCGTAGCTTTGAAAACAACCGGCCTCGGATTGTCAAATCGCGCGGCATTACTTTGCGCGGCAAAACATTGGAAGCCCATGTCGGCAAAATCGAAAAGCGGATCGACGTGCTGGAATGCATGCGGGCCAATGCCGAGGCCGGCAACGGCGGCGCCGTGGCGTCGTTGGAAACCGCGTCGGGCGCGCCCGCCACGGCGGTGATCTCCGGCGATCAGATGGATATCAAAGTTGAAGCCGAATGCAGCGGCGGTCAGGCCAGTTTCAAGCTTACCAATGTGGGCGCGCGTTGGCCCCGGCTGGGGGAGATCAATATCCACCGCATCGATACCAAGGGATTGCTGGTCAAAAGGCGTCTTCGCATGCGCGGCTCGCAGCAGATGACATTCCGTATCCCGCGCAACAAACAACAAGGTATCGCCGGCGTCGGCATCTTCGTAGACCCAAGCTGGTTCCCGCGCAAATTCAAATATGATGCGGTGGCGAGCTGCGCCGAATAGCCTGCCCAAGCGCCCAATCGATAATTGTTAGAAGACCAGTTCGTCCTCATCGCCGCCGCCGGAGATGACGATCTCGCCGGCATCGGCGAGGGTTTTGGCGGTCTGCACCACGTTGCCCTGGGCCTCTTCGACCTC
>CAUZTZ010000113.1:0-11418 GCA_963582805.1 Alphaproteobacteria bacterium | reverse complement strand
TCGGCGTATCACCATGGCTGAAACGCCCCGCTTCGCCATCGGCCAGGAACGCTTCATAAGCCTCAAAGCCCAGATGGATCCAATTTTCGATCCATTGTTTCTGGCCGTCCTTGCTGACGCCCATCTCATTGGTCAGATACAGCCGCACCCGGAGATTGTTCACCGGATGGATATCGCAGGCGACGATGTTGGCCAGCCCGCGCACCCTGGCCCGCGGCCCCGCGCCCACCGGCAGCAATGACGGCTCCGGAAAGGCGTCTTCCAGATATTCCATGATCGCCATGGACTGGATCAGGGTGGTGTCGCCATCGATCAGGGCGGGCACCAGCTTTTGCGGATTGAGGGCGGCGTAAGTTTGCGAAAACTGCTCGCCGCCGTCGCGGGTCAAGTGGATCGAGCTTTGCTCATATTCGAGGCCTTTGAGATTAAGGGCGATGCGCGTCCGATACGCCGCGCCGGAACGGAAATAGTCATATAGCTTGAGCATGATGCCTCCTGATGGCGCAGCATTTGTGGCGCCCTTAGGAAGCAAGCTTAGTTCAGGGCGGGATTATTTCAAGTCCGTGGCCAGGCGCATGGATGTGATGCGGTCCGGATCGCGGGGCGGCGAGCCTTTTTTGAGCTTGTCCGTATGGCGAATGCCGTGGATCACCCGGCCCCAGACCGTGTATTTGCCGTCCAGATGCTTGGCCGGGCCGAGGGTGATAAAGAACTGGCTGTCGGCGCTGTTCTTGTCATTGCGGTTGCGCTTCATGCCGACCACGCCGCGCACAAACTTGGTGTCGGAAAACTCGGCGCCCAGTTTCTGCCCCGATCCGCCGGAACCGGTGCCGCCAGGATCGCCGGTCTCGGCGGCGAAATTGGCGACCACGTTGTGGAATGCCGCTCCGTCATAGAACTTGGCGCGCACCAGATCCTTGATGCGTTTGACATGCTCGGGCGCCAGTTTGGGCAGGGTCTCAATAACCAGCCGGCCGGCGGTGGTGTCCAAATAGATCAAGTTGGCCTTGTTTTTGCCCTGGATCGCTTTTTTGAGGGCGGTCTCGTCCGAGGGAAGCGCCGCCACGGTTTCGGTCTCGGGCTTGGACTTGGGTTTTGCCTCGGGTTTTGCCTCGGGTTTTGCCTCGGCTTGCTCTTCCGGCTTCTCCTGCGCCTTCGCCTTCTTGGCGGCCGCCTTGGAGCGCATCGGCTCGTCGTTGGTGGTATCCAACAGGCCGAGCATCTTGGCCACGGTCTGCTTCATGGCAGGGGAGGTTTCGGCAAGCGCAACCGGCGCTGCCGCCGCCGTCAGCCGGTACACTTCGCCGGCGCCCACGGAGGCGTTGCCGAACGGCGTGCTTATGGCGATCTGGCCCTCATGCACGGCGATCTCGGTCGCCTGCCGGCTGGTCAAAAGATCGAACGCGGTGCCGCGAATGCCGAAGGCGCCATGCTCGGTTTTGATATTCAAGTCCACCTTGACTGCGGCGGCTGACGCGAAACGAAGCACGCCCTTCAGCAATTCCAGCGAGCCCGTGACCTGGCTGGCGCCGCTGTCGAAGACCATTTCGTCGAGCACGATGGAGGAAAGCTCACCCACGAACAGGGTGGTATCGTCGACGAACAATATGTCGGCGGCGCTGTCGCGCCCGGTTCGGATGCGCTGGTTGGCGTTCATATCCTCGCCGGCGTGGATCGAGCGGGTCAGGGTTCTGCCGAACACCTTGTTGACGATTTGCTTGGCGTTGCCGATGGCCGCCGCCGACGCATCAGGCGCGCCGGCGCAAATGCCAAGCGCCAGCGCCAAATTTATAGCTGCAAATGTAATTTTTCCGGGCATGGTGAGCACACTACCCCAAAATGGTTTAACGACCGTTACTTGTTGTTCATTATGCCCGCCCCTTTGACCCCGATGTTCATTATGCCCACCCCTTGACCCCGCCCGTCCGGCTGCCAAGATGGCGGCGAAGATTAATACCAAAAAGCCCTCCCCCTTGATGGGGGAGGGTTGGGTGGGGGTGCCGAGGACAGGCGCCGCGCCGTTTGACGCTGGCTAACCGCCGTTTCCAAAAAACTGGTTTTCCGGGCGCGGCAGGCCCATGTTTTCGCGCAAAGTTGTGCCTTCATATTCGCGCCGGAACAGACCGCGACCCTGCAAGACCGGCACCACCTTTTCGACAAAATCATCGAGCCCGCCGGGCAGGTGCGGGAACATCACCGTGAAGCCGTCGGAGGCTTCGGTGGTCAGCCATTCCTCCATCTCGTCGGCGATCAATTCGGGCGTGCCCAGCATGGCAAGCCCGGAATAGCCGCCGAGCCTTTGGGCCAGTTGGCGGACGGTCAGGTTTTCGCGGCGGCCCATTTCCATGACCCGCTCCTGGCCGCTTTTGCTGGCGTTGCTTTCCGGGATATTGGGCAGGGGCGCGTCCGCATCGAAGCCGGACGCATCGTGGCCGAGGGCGATGGAGAGCGACGCGATGGCGCTTTCGTAATGGACCAGACTGTCCAGCCGCGCCCGCTTTTCCTTGGCTTCGTCCAGGCTGTCGCCGACCACCACCATGCAGGCGGGCAGGATTTTCATGTGTTCGGGATTGCGCCCCAGGTCCACCATGCGGCCCTTGACGTCGGCATAGAAGGCCTGGCCAACGGCGATATTGTTCTGTCCGGTGAACACCGCCTCGGCGGTTTCGGCGGCCAGTTGCCTGCCGGCTTCCGATGCGCCGGCTTGCACAATCACCGGCCAGCCCTGCACCGGGCGGCCGATATTCAGCGGCCCCCGGGCGTTAAGATATTTCCCCTTGTGGTCGAGCACATGCATCTTGTCCAAATCCGAAAAGATACCGGTCTCCACATCGCGGACGAAGGCGTCGTCGGCCCAGCTGTCCCATAGCCCGGTGACCACGTCGTAAAACTCGCGGGCACGGGCATAACGCTCCCCATGGTCCCAATGATCATCCCGGCCGAAATTCATCGACGCGTTGGGGTTCGACGTGGTGACGATGTTCCAGCCGGCGCGCCCGCCGGAAATATGATCGAGGGACGCAAAGCGCCGCGCCACGTGATAGGGCTCCTCGTAGGTGGTCGAGCCGGTGGCCACCAGGCCTAAATGGTCGGTCACCATGGCCAGCGCCGAAAGCAATGTCATCGGTTCGAACGAGGTGACCGTGGCGCTGCGTTTAAGCGCATCATCGGGCATGTTGAGCACCGCCAGATGATCGGCCATGAAAAAGGCATCGAATTTGGCGCGCTCCAGCTTTTGCGCGAAGCTTTTGATATGGGCGAAGTTGAAATTGGCGTCGGGCGTGCCGCCCGGATAGCGCCAGGCGCCGGTATGGATGCTGACCGGGCGCATGAAAGCGCCCAAATGCAATTGCTTGGATGTGCTCAAACGTCAGTCGCTCCCCAAATTACCGCGCCGCCGGCGCCTCTCAAGCCTCCGATGGAAACAAAAAGCGGTCGATATCGACCAGGCAACAGCCGCAATAGGTGACCCTATCATGAAACGCGAACACCGCTTCCAGGGTGGCGGCGCCGGCGGCGATGGCGTCCGTTATGTCGGTTTCGGTCAAGCCGTTGCACGGGCAGATATCCATCAACGCCACCGGCCGCGCTCCTTAGGCTTCGACTTTGCTCTTCTTATTGGCTTCCCGGTCGGCCCGGTATTCGGCCGTCTCGTAGCCGTGTTCCGAGAGATCAAACAGGTTGGCGTCCGGGTCCATGCCGCGTTTTTCCGCATAAGGGCGGTTCGACGGGCGCATGGCCGCCGCCGGCAATCCCGCCGCCACCAGCTTTTCCGATACGGCGTCGGCATCGTCGATGGCGAAGCCGAAATGATCGAGACCCGCCGAGCCCGAGCCTTCCAAGGTGAGCGGCAGCAAGGCCATGGTCAGGTAGCCGTCGGACACAAAGACGCCGCCGGCGCCATCCTCGGAGCGCAGGATAATGTCCATATCGAACACGTCGGCGTAAAACTGGCCCAGCTTTTCCGGGTTGGCGGTCTTGATGGCGAGATGGCGGATGGTTGGTCTGCTCATGATATTGCTCCCTGGTCTGACTTGGATGGCCAAAAGATACCCGCTAGGTCATTGCGCCGCAATGATCACGCGCCCGCCGCCCAATTGGCCAGCTTGGTCAAGAAAGCGGCGCAGGCGTCCAGTTGCGCGATCTCGATATATTCGTTGGCCTGATGCGCTTGACTGATCGAGCCGGGCCCGCAGATCACCGCGTCGATGCCGGCTTCTTGGAATAGCCCCGCCTCGGCGGCGAAAGATATGACGCCGGCCTCGTTCTGGCCGGTGAGGCGGCGCACCAATTCTTCGGCCGCGTTGCCGCCGCCGGAGCGCAAGGGCGGCACGTTGGCGAGGCGAATGGTTTCGATGGCCGCCTCGGGCGCATGGGCGCGCATGGCGGGTAACAAACTCTCGGCGCAATGGGTTTCGGTGCGCGCCAGCGCTTCGTCGGCCTCATCGCCGGTGACCGAGCGGCACTCCCAGCCCAAGGTGCAGTTCTCAGGGATGATGTTGATGGCGTTGCCGCCAACCATGGTGCCCACCGACAGGGTTGCGTGCGGCGGCGTGAAGCGGGCATCGCCGCCCCTTGCCTTGAAATCGGCGGCCAGGGATTGGAGAAACCCGACCAGCTCGGCGGCCGCCGCAATGGCGCTGACCCCGGCGTCCGGGTTCGACGAATGCGCCGGCTTGCCGGTGATATGGGTTTCGAACGCCGAGATGCCCTTATGGGCGTTGGCCAGTTTCATGTTGGTCGGCTCGCCGATGATCGCCGCGCTGGCCTCCAGAAAATCCCGTTGATATCGCTTGATCAGGCCGGGCGCGCCCAGGCAGCCGACCTCGTCGTCGTAGGACAAAACCAGATGCAGGGGGCGGCGCAATCGGGCCGCCAAAAATTCCGGCACCAGCGCCAAGGCGACGGCGATGAAACCTTTCATATCGGCGGTGCCGCGGCCATAGAGGCGCCCGCCCTCAGCCCGCATGGCAAATGGATCGCTCTGCCAATCCTGGCCCTCCACTGGCACCACGTCGGTGTGGCCCGACAGGATCACGCCGCCCGGCTCATTGGGGCCGATGGTGGCGATCAGATCGGCCTTGGCGCCATCGGGCGAGGTTTGCGTCTTGGCAATGATGCCGTGGCCGGCCAGATAATCGGCGACATGATCGATAAGCAGCTTGTTGGAGCGCGAAGAGACCGTATTGAAAGCCACCAGGCGCTCCAGCATTTCGGCGGGCCGGATCACTTCGGCGCCTGCCATCACGCCCTCCAGAATGTGCGGGTGAACAGCACCATGACCGTGAAAAATTCGAGCCGGCCGAGCAGCATGCCCGCCGACAATATCCATTTGGCGGCGACCGGGAGCGATGTGTAGCTGCCTTCCGGTCCGACCACCGGGCCGAGGCCCGGCCCGACATTGGCAATCGCCGCGGCCGCCGCCGACACGGAGGTCAGAAAATCGAGCCCTAACATAGCCAACAATATGGCCAGCGCCGCGAAGGTGGCGCCGAAGATAAAGAAAAAACTCATGACCGAATTGGTCACTTCGTCGGGGATCGGGTTGCGGTTGTAATAGGGGATGAACACGCCGTGCGGCTGGGCCAGGCTTTGAAACTGGGTGCGCGCCGCCGCGTAGATCACCTGGAAGCGAAATATCTTGATGCCGCAGGTGGTCGAACCGGCGCAGCCGCCGACGAACATGATGAAAAAGAATATGGGCAGCACGAACGAGCCCCAATTGTCGAACCCGGCGGTGACGTAGCCGGTGCCGGTCATGATCGATACCACGTTGAAGGACGCCAGCCGAAGCGCTTGCACCGGATCGATGTTCTGGCCCAGCCAAAGCCAGCCGCCGACCAGGGCAATGACGATGATCAGAATGGTCAGGAACCACTGAACCTGGGAATCCCGGAACAGGCGGCCAGGGTTGCCCTGGATGGCCAGCAGATAGAGCAGGAAAGGGAGGCTGCCGATGATCATGCCCAGCGTGATGATGGCGTCGATGGCGGCGCTGTTGAAATGGGCGATGGAGGCATCGTGGGTGGAAAAGCCGCCGGTGGCGATGGTGGTCATGGCGTGGGCGATGGCATCGAAGCCGCTCATCCCGGCCAGCCACATGGCGCCGGCCCAAATGGCTGTCAGGCCGAGATAGATTATGCCGATGACGGCGGCCACCTGGGCGGCGCGGGGAAAGGCCTTTTCCGACTGATCCGAGGATTCCATGCGAAACAGCTGCATGCCGCCGACGCGCAGCATGGGCAAGACCGCCAGCGCCATAACGATAATGCCGATGCCGCCCAGCCATTGCAGCAATGCCCGCCACAACAAGAGCCCCGGCGGCACCGTGTCCAGGTTCTGGATGACCGTGGCGCCGGTGGTGGTGATGCCGGACATGGCCTCGAAAAAGGCGTCGGTGAAGCTGAGGTCAAGCTGCGAAAAGGCAAACGGCAGCGCCGCGAACACGGTCAGGACAAGCCAGCTCAGGGTGGTGAGGATGAAGGCCTGGTGCGGGTTCAAGGTGGCGCCGCCGGCGCGGCTGGTGAGGGCCAGGGAAACGCCGATGAACAAGGTCACCCCGGCGGCCACCGCGAACACCTGCCAATCGGGATTGCCGGCGGCCGCATCGACGGCGGCGGGCACCGCCATGACGATGGCGAGCGTCGTCAGCAAAGTTCCGAGGATCAGAAAAATGGGTCGGAAATCGAACACCGATCACCTCCGCCGCCCGGGCTTGGCCGCTAATTACCGAAGCCGGCCCCTGGCGGCATTGCCGCTATGTCCCGGGGCCGGTTTAACTTCCGGTTTGGCCGATCATGGCCAGAAATTCCCGCCGCGTCGAGGCATCATCACGGAAGGCGCCGATCATGCGGCTGGTCACCATATTGACACCGGGCTTGTCGATGCCGCGGGTGGTCATGCATTCGTGCGCCGCCT
This sequence comes from Alphaproteobacteria bacterium, assembly GCA_963582805.1. Classification (GTDB taxonomy): domain Bacteria; phylum Pseudomonadota; class Alphaproteobacteria; order Rhodospirillales; family UBA2165. The sequence goes on along the minus strand of CAUZTZ010000113.1, from coordinate 4,500 downwards.
CGACGACCACGGCGACGCCCTTCGGCTGCAACACCTCGTTGAGGGTGTTGGCGATCTGCGCGGTCAATTTTTCCTGGATTTGCAGGCGCCTTGCATAGGTTTCGACCAGACGGGCCAGCTTCGAAATGCCGACCACCTTGGTGCTGGGAAGATAGGCCACATGGACCTTGCCGATGATTGGTGCGATATGGTGCTCGCAATGGGACGCAAACGGGATGTCCTTCAAGACCACAATCTCGTCATAGCCTTCGGTTTCGTCGAAGGTGCGGCCGAGCAATTCGGCGGGGTCTTCGTTATAGCCTTGAAAATATTCATCATAGGCGCGGACCACCCGGTCAGGGGTCCCCAAAAGACCGGGCCGTTCGGGATTATCGCCGGCCCAGCGCAGCAATACGCGCACCGCTTCTTCGGCTTCCTGGCGGCTCGGTTTGACCGGACCATTTTGCGCCTGATCATCATCGACGAGGCTTAATTCTTTTTCCTTGGCCACTTCTAAATCCTTTCCAACAGCTAAGCTCCGGCCAAACGACCGGACGCTGTTATCTGGCGTTTACGGGAAGTGGGCTAGCATACCGATTTTTATCGATTGTGCCAGCCCGAAGGGGCTCGGGCGCTGGCGTTCAGTTTACGATGCTTAAATCGTGGGGCGAATCCAAAGAAAAGTCCGGTATCAATACGGAAAACCGGTCACCGCCCTCGGTCACCATTTGATAGGTGCCAGTCATGAAGCCCGACGGCGTCGATAGCGGCGCGCCGGAGGTATATTCGAACATTTCGCCGGGCTCCAATATGGGCTGCTCGCCGATAACCCCTTCGCCGCGCACTTCTTCGATGCGCCCCTTGGAATCGGTGATGTGCCAATGGCGGCGCAGCAATTGGACGGTTTCGCCGCCCATATTCTCGATGCGCACATGGTAGGCCCAGACGTAATGAAAATCTTCCGGCTCCGACTGGTCATCCAGATAGAACGGGTCGACCGAAACGCGGATGGATCGGGTTATTTTGCTATAGGCATCGTCTTCTTCTTCGCTCATCTGTTGTGTCTAGCACTTTTGATCGGCCGCGAACACACTTTTCGCCGGGCCGCCAAAGGGTGCGCAACCGGAAGCGGGACACTATCATAAGTAGTTGATTTTTACAGATTATCGGACTTTGCGAAGTGGATTTCGACGCGCCGGTTGCGCGGCTCGCGGGCGCCGTCCGTGGTGGCGATTTGGGGCCGCGCTTCGCCGAAGGCAAACGGCGATATCAACTGGATCGGAATGCCGCGTTCGATCAGCGCGCGGCGCACGGCTTCCGAGCGGCGCCGCGACAAGGCCCGGTTATAGGGGGCCGGGCCGGCCCGGTCGGCATGGCCGTCAAGGACGATGGTCACCGGCGCGCCGGACCGGTAGGCGGCGGCGATCTTGTCCAGCGCCGGGCCGGTATTTTGTCCCAGATCGGCATTGTCGAATTCGAAATAGAGGGTTGTGGCCGCCCGGAGCGCCGTATCGAGGCGCGCCATGGCGCCCTGGAACTTGCCGCGGCAGGCGGCGATGTGATCGGTTTGAATGACCTCTTCCAGCTGTTCCATCCAGCAATCGAAACCCGACTGGGCGTCCGCCGCCGCCGCCGGCCAATGGACGCCGGCGCCGCCTTTAAGGGCCGTGGTCAGGCGCCCGCGCGCCGCCGCCAATATGGGCCTCGCCGCCGCCGGCAGACGGCGCTGATCGAGCCGGTCGGGGGGCACAGGTTTGCCGGCGCCGGCGGCCAGGGATTTGCCGCCATAGCGGGCGGCGTCGGCCCAATCCAACATCTGATCGGCCTCATAAAGGGCCAGCTCTTTATAGGCGCGGGCGAGGGCGGCGCCGAATTTGTTGCCAGCCGCCTCTGTCTGGCGCAGGCCTTCGTAATCGAAATTGACGCCGCAGGCGCTTAAAAATACCAGCTCGCCGGCCATCAGCGCGCCCAGCGCAAATTTGTTGCTCCCGAATATCATCATCCCGCTCCTTGCCCATTGTCTAATTCAAGTGGGCCGGACTGTGCCGGGTGATGATGGCCGAAAGTGGGCGGGTTTGGGGTATTGTTCAGGCGGCGGCAGATGCGGACTTCCAATGGAAGATGCGCTCGGCAAGGGCAATGCCGGTGCTCGCGGCTTCGGTTGCGGGCAGAACATCAAGGCTCGGCCAGAGGCCGCTGGCAAGGCAATCGGCATAGCCTTCGGCCAGCCCGGCGCGCCGCATTTTGGCGGCGGCGGCGCCGTGATCGTAGGACAAGGCCCTGTGTTCCAGGCGCAAACCGGTCGCCTCGGGGACAACCAAGCTGTACCAGACCCGGGCGGTACCGTCGTTGGCGGGCATGCCGATGGCGCCGGCATTGTGCCAAATTGCATTGGGCAGGGCGCGCGTGAAGGGGATGCCGGCATGACCGGCGATGATGATGTCTGCGCCCACGAATTCCATCTCTTCGGCGAATTCGGCGGCGGCGGAGGAGGCAAACAGGAAGCGGTTAATCCGCTGCGCGCCGCCATGCACCACCGCCAGTTTGGCGCCGGCCATGGTCAGCGTAATGCGGCGCGGTATCGCGCGCATCCAGGCGCGGCAATCGCCGTCTAATTGGGCGCTCGCATAGCGGTACCATTGATCGGCCAGCAGATCGCAACTCGTGCCGTCTTCGAAACCGCAGCCGCAATTCTCGGCGCCGTAGCCAAGCGCTTCTTCGCAATTGCCCATCAGAACGGTGACGCTTGCCGCCCGCAAGGCATTTGCGGCGGCTAAGGGCTCGGCGCAATAGGCGGCCACATCGCCGGTGCAGATCATGCGCGCCGGCGGGATCTCTAGCTGCGCCGCCTCGGCCAAAATGGCTTCGGTGGCTTCCAGGTTTCCGTAAGGGCCGCCGAAGACCAGTATGGTCCCGGCAATCTCGCCCAGTTCCAGCTCCGCCGGCGCGCCCATCAGGGGGCGCTGCAGGAGCCGCCGCCGAGCACACAGAAGCGGGCGCAATGGGGATGGTTGAGGGATACCGCTTTATTGGAGGACGCCAGATCCGGTCCCATATCAAAGGCGCTGTCATAGGGCAGAAGCGTGCACGGCATCACCTTCGGCACGCCGCCTTTTTCTTTGACCACCATGCGCGAGGTGGCGCACATCATGGCGTCCGGCGACACGCCGAGGATATCCCAGCAGGCGGTGGTGATTTCCGGCACGTCCAGGGTGGCATCCATTTCCGGGAACAGGACCAGCCGCAAGCTATCATCGGCATCGATGGGGATGGCATGGGCCCGGAACAATTCGGCGTAGGCGGCGCGGGTGTGGCTTGCATCTTCATCCCAGCGGCTGCGCCCGGCGGCGGCAATATGGAAGCCGTTTGCCGCCAGCCATGTCAGCCCCTCGATCATCGGCGCCCAGCTTCCAGGCCCGCGCAATTCTTCGTGGCGCCGGCTGGTATGGTGATCCACCGAAACCCGAAATTTAAGCCGCTCGCCATGCAGCGCGTTCAGATGCAAAAGCGCATCCATTTTATGATGCATCGGCTTCATGGCATTGGTCAGCACCAAAACATCGAAGCCGCGCGCCAGGCAGAGGGCCAGCATTTCGATGAATTCGGGGTTCATAAACGGCTCGCCGCCGGTAAATCCGATCTCGCGGACGCCGAGATTTTGGCCGTCGATCTCGTCCAGATAGACGGCCACCTCGGCTTCGGTCAAATAGGCCAGCCGGTCGTTGAACGGGCTCGATTCGATGTAGCAGTTTACGCAGGCAAGATTGCAAAGGGTGCCGGTATTGAACCACACCGTGTTTAGGCTCAGAAGGGCGACGGCGGCCCGTTCGGCGCCATCGGCGGTGACCCCGGAATCTTGAAATTTATCCTGGCCCAGGGCGGGCTGGCTGCGGATATCGTCGGGCAATAGGCGCGCTCCTTTTTCCGCCGCCACGCTTAGCGCCTTTGCCCGATCAAGCCAAGTCAAATGGCCGTGTTTCGGAGGGCGTCAGATAGTCTGGGAAATAGGCGGCTCGATCCAGAACGAAGCGCCGACGCCGGCTTCGCTTTCGATGCCGATGGTCTGGTCACTGTGGACGAGAATGACAATGTCATCGGCGCCGGGCTGCCCATTTCCGTTAGCACTTGTCAGCGGATGGGCCTATAGTCGGGCGGCTTCAAAAGCCCATAAAGCAAACACCGTAATCAGAGGGAGGATCGATTAATGTTGGAACGAACACGCCGTTTATTTTGCAGACAATCCAAAGTCCTTTTGCCGGCCGCCGCCGCGGCGTTGCCGGTCATGGCATTGCTGGCCGCCGCGCCGCCGCCTGCGGGCGCCCAATCGGCGAAATTCGAATTCGCCGTCCTTGGCGATACGGATTATTCCTTTGTCATGGAAAAGGAACTTCCAAAGATGCTGGCCCAGATGAACAAGGCCGCTTTGTCTTTTGTTGTTCATATTGGCGATTTTGAGGCTGATCCCCGCCCCTACAACCGGTCGCCGACCAAGATTTCCATGCCTTGCGTGGAGAAAAATTT
>CAUZTZ010000112.1:0-11435 GCA_963582805.1 Alphaproteobacteria bacterium | reverse complement strand
CATCGCCACCGAAAAAGTCAGCCGCGCCTATAACTGCACCGCTTTTCCCGATGTTGCCTGGTGGATCAATGATCCGGCCAAAGTCGTTAATCTGGTAAACAAGCGCTATAAGGGCGATTGGGATACCTATATTTTCAAGTGGCTCCGCTATGAAGCCTCTATGCAGCGGAGCCTGGAAAACGGCGAGGTGCGAGTCATTGAATCCCAAAACAAAACCCTGAGCGGGCCAACGCTGTCGACGTTTGTGGCGTTGATCAGAAAGCGGATTGCGGCGCTGCAATGCATACGCGATTCCGAGGATAGCAATTAATAATCTGGAATAACCGGAAGCGACCGCCGGCAGCGCCTCCGGGCCCGGCAAAAACCAAATTCACAATTCAAGACCTGACCCCTATTCTTGGAGGCTAATTTAATGCCTATGATCACAGTGGATTGGAGTTCCTGGGTACTGGCTGCTATCGCTGGATTGCTCGCTTGGGGATTGGGGTTCAGACCAGCGCCTTATTCCCTCCGTCCGGCTTAAATTCCCCGCACCAGTCATCCAACTTGACACCCGGCCATTTCGGATTCGGCGGATAGCGGCGGCAGCGGCCGGCCACATCCTCTGATCCCAGCAGCCCGTCGACAAGATCGGTCAGCATGTCGCTTTCGCCGGTATGGAGTTCGAAGTACCGGCACAGCTCGCAGCGTTCGGCTTTGTCGGACATATCGGCTTATCGCACAGCCAATCGCTAAATTCCAGTTGGTTCGGCATCGGTCTCACCGCCGTAGACGGCACACCCAGGCGTATCTCTGGCCCGTAGGTATCCGAGGGGGGGACAGAAAGTTTCGGGACCGTATACTTAATTATTGTTATAATATTGCAATAATTAAGTATACGGTCCCGAAACTCCGCTCTTTGATTTAGCGCCGCCGCCCGATGAACAATAGGATTAATCCCAGCAACGCGATGCCGCCGCCATAGTAAGTCCACTTAATTTCGTTGATCATAAAGCTACGAGACGGCCAACGGATGACGTCTAATCCTTGACCAATAAACAACAGCCCAAAGGCGATTAAGATTGCGCCGCCAAGCACAAGAAAAATTTTCATACTGCCACTCCCCGGCTCCGTGGACGTAAACATCAATTTCGCACCCAAGTACCGACTAAACTTCTTCTCTAACGCTGCGGAAGCGTCCCATCGGGGCGCCCGGCTGGCCGACCCGGCCATCCCCAGCCGGGCTCGCGTTATCGCGCTACCGCGCTTAATGCCGCGTCTGAATTCATCACCCACCCAAACGCCGTCTCAATACATTTGAGCGCCGCGTCGTGAAAATCCGGCCCGTCCATGGTGTCGACGCAGTCCTCGATGACTATCGCCGCGTAATCCTTCACCGACGCCGATATGGTCGTCGCCAACACACAAGAGTTGGTGTTGATGCCCGTCAGCATCAGCAAGTTGATCCCATGAGAGCGTAACGTGGCTTCCAGATCGGTGCCCTGGAAACAGTCGTAGCGCTTCTTGGTGCGCACCACCAAATCCCGTGCCTCGTCATGCAGGCCGGGCATGATGGTGCAGCCGATGGAACCTTCCAGATTGTGGGTCTCCAAATTGCCGCGCGTATTGTTCGGCGCATTGGCTATGGTCCGCCAGAACGGGTTGGACACGATTTCGGGCACATCCCGGTAGGTGGTGACGATGTGGATAACCGGAATTTCGGCAATGCGGCATTTATCGAAAAATAGGCGGTTGTTTTCCACCAACCGGGCGGCCACGTCGGCGGGCGCCGGCATGGTCGCCACGTCCGGCGCCAGGTGGCCGTGGTGGCAGTCGATGGCAACCACCGCCGGGCGCACGTCATCCAATCCGAAATCGGTCATTGGTTTCGCTCCTGAAATTACGAAAAGAAGAATTAACACAGAGGGCACAGAGAACACAGAGGAGGGAAGAGAGAGAGAGGAATGCGCTGCGCGCGGCAAAAATATCAGCTTTTAAAAAACGCCTTCAATTCCTGGTAGGTTTCTTGCGGCGCATCTTCGGGCAGGAAGTGGCTGCAATCCAATCCCCGGCCGCTGACGTTTGCACATTTTGCCCGCCACACATCGAGCATGTCGAAGTTTTGGCCCATCAATCCAGGCGCCCCCCAAAGCACCAATGTGGGGCAGCCGACCTTGCGGTCCAGATCCGCCTCGTCATGGACAAGATCGATGCCGGCGGCGGCACGGTAGTCTTCGCAGGTGGCGTGGATGGTACCGGGGTCGGAGAAACAGCGAACATATTCGGCCATGGCTTCAATGGTGAAACAATCTTTGGACTTGGCCGCAGCGCCAATGCGGCGCACGTAATATTCCGGGTCCGCGCCGATCAGGCGTTCCGGAAAATCAAAGCGCTGGATGAGAAAAAAAAGTGGTAATAGCCGGTCGCGAGGGTCTGGTTGATGTTCCGGTACAACGTATGTGTCGGCACGATATCAAGCAGCGCCATGGCCTTGACGGCACTGGCATGATCAAGAGCCATGCGGTGGCTGACCCGCGCGCCCCGGTCGTGGCCGGCGACGAAAAACGCGTCGTGCCCCAACGATTGCATCACCCTCACCTGATCGGCAGCCATGGCGCGGAAGGAATAGCCTGCATGGTCATCGCCGCCATCGGGCTTGAACGAATCCCCATAGCCCCGGAGATCGGTGGCGACCACGGTGAAATCTTCGGCCAGCCGGGGCGCGATCTTGTGCCACATAACATGGCTTTGCGGGTAGCCGTGCAGCAGCAACAATGGCGGCCCGTCGCCGGCCGTCAAGGTGCGGATGGATCCGGCGCCGGTATCGATATCAGACTGGCTGAAGTTATCGAACATGGGCGTATCATGGCGCGGTTGGCGGTGGAATGCAAAGCCGGGCGGGTAACGCTTGGCCTGCAATAATGCGCGTTTACCCCTTGCGCCCGGCGCGCTACAGGCTATCTAATATAGAGTTCTCTTTGACATTTTGAGCACTGGCGCCCGGCCTGTTCCGGCGCCCGAGCTATGCGTAAAAACCGTAATAAACCGTAAGGAACCGTAAGGAATGCTCATGAACCGGTATGGTCGATTTATCGAAAACATGTCGCACCCTTGTGTCGCATTCTGGGCTGGGGTGCCAGGGATGGTATGGCGGCAGCGGCGCGCCGCTCAGGTTTGGTTTATGAAACCGGCGCGAACTTCGTCATTCCGCCGCTTTGGTTCCCGCGCCGCCCGCCCGCACGGTGTTCCAGGCGTGGGTCGGAATCGATTTGTTGGTGGCTGGATCGCGCTGGATGTTGGGCGGGTCTTCGCCCCGCTCCATGGCGCTCAGGGCGTCGCGGAATTGCTGGCGCAACATGGCCACGCCAACGTCCGAGCGGCCCAGATGTTCGAGCCCGTGCACGGCGATACGGCGCTGGCTTTCCTGTGCCTCCATGTCGTCCGGGCGGCGCTGTTTTTCCTCGTAAGGGCGGCCGCGAAGATTGCCGGGACGGATATCGGTGACGGTGTCGGTGCCCGGCTTCCAATCTTCCAGCGGCACGCCGTCCTTGGCCGGCCAGGCGACGATGGAAAGGGCGCAAATGGTCTCGTTGTCCACCGGTACGCAGAAACTCATTTCGGTGGCCCGCTCTTCGGATTTCGCCTCGGTCCCCGGCTCGTGGATCGACGGGATCAGCATGATATTGGGCAGGCACGCCTCGCCGAAACGCTCCAGCCGGTTGCCGTTCGGCAATTCCCGGACCATGTGGTAGCGCACGCCCAAAGGCGTTTCCTCGAAGTCGATTTCGGGCGCGCCGGGGGCGGTTACCGACGAGCCGAACTGATCGCCCGATGTGGCGGCGTGCAGTTGCACAAGATGATAGGCATCGACGATATTTTCAAACGCCTGCAGCCAGTTGCAGTCGCGCACAAAGCCGACCGAATGATCGTCCCAAATGCGCATGCCGCGCAGCACCACGTCATCGCGCCCGGCCACGTCGATAATGTCATACATGGGAAACAAAGGCTGCAATTCGGGCGGTCCCATATAAACGAACACCAGGCCGCCAAACTCGTGCACCGGATAGGCTGGCTGCCAGACATCCATCTTGGCCACACTCGCGGGCTCTTCGCAGGGCATATCGGTGCATTGGCCATCTGTGCCGAACAGCCAGCCGTGATAGCAGCAGCGGATGCCGCCGGCTTCGATCTGGCCGTATTCCAGCGACGTGCCCCGGTGCGCGCAATGCAATTCCAGACAGCCCACCTGGCCGGAAGGGTCCCGGAACACAACCAGGTCCTCGCACAAAATGCGCTGCCGGCGCGGCAGGCTGGCATCGCCGTCAGCCAATTCGTCCGACAGGCACAAGGGCTGCCAATAGCGGCGCATCAATTCGCCCATGGGCTCGCCGGGACCGACCAGGGCAAGGCTGTTATCGGCGGCGGGAACATGGAAACCGTAGCGGGATTTCATGGCGGCTCTCCCAATGGCTGGCACAGGTTTGATGGTATCCGATCCAATTTGTATGCGCCAGCCGCCGGGCCAGGCGTGATTAGTGCTTAGACCTTGGTTGGTGTAGGCTAGGCGCAACCCGGAAAAGAGGAGGCGGCAATTTTACTCAAGTCGGAATTTGTGAATATCGATGACATCTACGTGCCGGCGGACCGGCGCAAGGAAATCGAGCCCGAGAAAGTCGAGGCCGAGGCCGAGGCGATGATGGCCGACGACGCCGAGCAGCCGATCCAGGTGCGCCGCGGCAAGGACCGCTTCGTGCTGGTCTCGGGCGTCAACCGGCTGGAGGCTTCGAAAGCCCTCGGCGAGGAAACCATTCGCGCCTTTATCGTCGGCGCGCGGCTGCATTGAAACCAGGCTAGAGCGGTTCCAGATGAAAATGAACCATTTGACCGGGATGATTTTGCCCCGTGGCGAGGAGCGCGCCGCATGGCGATGCATTGCATCGGCAAAGGTGTGCGACGATGTCCACGGGTCAAAAGCACCCGGCCTTCGGTGGGTCAAATCGGCTCCCCGGGGGCGTTGCGGCACTTGCCCGATGCGAAGGCATCGCGCTGCGCACCGCGCCTACCCGGAAAACCGATTTGTTCCCATCAAATTGCTTCATTTTCATCTGGAACCACTCTTGGGATACAGGATTTGAGAACGATCATGAAATATTTGCGCAAATTTTGCCATCTCCGCCGGGCGCTGGTGATCCCGGTTGCGGCCGCATTGGTCTTGGTGCTGGCCGGCGCCGGCGCGGCGGTGGATGACGAAAAAGTGGGCTTCGTTACCACCATCAACGGGGCCGCCTTTGCCATGCAGGACGCGGCGCCGCGGCTGCTGGCCAAAGGCGCCGGTATTTTCCTCGGCGATGTGTTGTCCACGGGCAAGGGCGCAGCGATGGAAATCCGCATGATCGACGATGCCGAATTTACCTTGGGCGAGCGCACCCTGTTCGTGGTGGAGAAATATTTCCTGGAAAAAGGCCAGGGCAATGCCGCCATCCGGCTGATGACCGGCGCCGTCAAGGTGGTGACCGGCAAGATCGCCCAATTGAAGGCGCGCCCGTTCGAGCTGCGCACCAGTGTCGCCACCATCGGCGTGCGCGGCACCACCTTCTGGGGCGGGCTGCTGGATGGGGTGCATCAATTTGCGTTGTTGGGTGGCAGCGCCATCACCATCGAAAACAAGGCCGGGCGGGTGGAGATTGCCAAGGTCGGCGATGGCGCCAAGGTCGATGCTGACGATGTGGCGCCATCGGCGCCCCGGACCTGGGGCCAGGGAAAGCTGAACCGCGCCGCCGCTATGACGACGGTCCGCTAGGCCAGACTTTTAAGAAAGAGAGTAACCATGAGCAACGACACCGATATTGTCATCGCCGGCGCCGCCAGGACGCCGATCGGCGCCTTCAATGGCGGCTTTGCCGCTACGCCGGCCCATGATCTGGGCACGATCGCCATCACCGCCGCCATCGAGCGCGCCGGCATCGAGCCATCGGAGGTTACCGAAGTGATCCTCGGCCAGGTTTTGAGCGCCGGCGCCGGCATGAACCCGGCGCGCCAGGCCGCCTTGAACGCCGGTATCCCGGAGGAAAGCACCGCCTTCGGTATCAATCAGGTATGCGGATCGGGCCTCCGTGCGGTGGCCCTCGGCGCCCAGTCCATCCAGGCCGGCGACGCCGCCATCGTGGTTGCCGGCGGCCAGGAGAACATGACCCTGGCGCCGCACTGTGCACCGATGCGCGCCGGCACCAAGATGGGCGCCTTGGAATTGACCGACACCATGATTAAGGACGGTCTGTGGGACGCCTTCAACGGCTATCACATGGGCATAACGGCGGAAAACGTCGCCGAGAAATGGCAGATATCCCGGGACCAGCAGGACGAATTTGCCGCCACCTCCCAAGCCCGCGCCGAAGCGGCGCAAAATGCCGGCCGCTTTGCCGAGGAGATCGCGCCGGTCACCATCGCCAGCCGCAAGGGCGACGTGGTCATCGACAAGGATGAATATCCGCGCGCCGGCGTCACGGCGGAAAGTCTGGCCGGGCTTCGTGCCGCCTTCGACAAGGACGGCACGGTGACCGCCGGCAACGCATCGGGCATCAATGACGGCGCCGCGGCGCTGGTATTGATGCGCGCCGATGACGCGGCGGCGCGCAACATTGAGCCCCTGGCGCGCATCAAAAGCTGGGCGACCAAAGGCGTCGATCCGGCGATCATGGGCTCCGGTCCGATCCCGGCCAGCCGCGCCGCCCTCGAAAAAGCCGGCTGGACGGCCGCCGATCTGGATTTGATCGAAGCCAACGAAGCCTTCGCCGCGCAAGCCTGCGCCGTCGCCAAGGAGCTGGGCTGGGACACCGATAAGCTCAACGTCAATGGCGGCGCCATCGCCCTTGGCCATCCCATCGGCGCATCGGGGGCGCGCATACTGGTGACGTTAATTCACGAGATGAAGCGCCGGGATGTCAGCCGCGGCCTGGCGACGCTGTGCATCGGCGGCGGCATGGGCATCGCCATGTGCGTCGAGCGGGATTAGCGCTGATGGGCCCAAAAAAAATTGGCATGGCGAATAAACGCCCGGCCAAAGTCAGTTTCAGGGACAGTACCGGGCTGGTAGGACGCCCGGATCATCCGGTGGCGCCAGCCCGCAGGCGCCCGCTAAATATAGTCGGGCGAGCGGGAGGCAACACCGAGATTCGATTCAACCGATTTCACACCCGCCATGTTCTCGGCGGCGATGCGCATGGCTTGCTTGGCGCCGTTGCTCTCGACAAAGCCCCAATAGCGCACGACGCCCTCTTCGACCACCACATTGAATGTCGATGCGTTCGACCAGGGGTGATTGGCAAACTCCGTCAGCAAGGCGCTGCGGATATCCTGATCCGATTTCAACGCCGCCGCCGCCGGGCGGATGGAGGGGCGCGCGATCAAGGCCTGGATGATATTGGCGCGGCTGACGATACCGACCAGCTTGCCTTCATCGACGATCGGAACACGCTTGATGTGATGCTTTTCCAAAAGCTCGGCGATCGAGTTGACCGAGGTGAAGCTGGGCACCGTGATCACGTCGCGGGTCATCACATCGGCCGCCGTGGTGCCATGCAGCTTGGAATATTCGTCTGGGATGTCGGTCGGATCACCGAGGATCGTCAGCCACCACGAACGCGGCGCCTCATTGTCGCCGAGCACCCGATGTACCAGATCGCCTTCGCTGACGATGCCGAGCAGCCGGTCCTCGTCATCAACAACCGGCGCCGCCGAAATTCTGCGGTCGATCAAAAGCTTCGCCACCGCGGCAACCGTATGGCCGGGGCGGACGGTAATTACGTTGGTGGTCATGATATCTAGAGCGAACATTGTCACCTCCTATGCCAGTGGCTTAAGTGGTCAGCGCGCCCAACTCCGGCGCGCCGTTCGAGAATATATTGTTGATCTCGCGGTCGATAAGCTGCCAGCGAACCCGTGCTTGCACGTCACCGGCGTCCCGAAGCTCGTCGGCGCGCCGCGCCGCTTCGAGCGACGCGCGCGTTCCGAACCGGTCGATAAACTTGACCGCCGACAGGCGAATATTGCCCATATTGGTGCGGTCATTGGCGGCCGGCCGGCAAGCGCTGGAACATGCGGAGCAAATTCGGAATTGGGTTTTCATAATTTCGCCAACAATCCTGGATCGATCCCCTACTTCCCTGGGGATGCTTCATTGGCGATGGTAGCGCCGCCGCGCCAACGCCTCTTTGACCAGGATCAAGAGCGGTGAAAAATATTTCTTTCCAGAAACTGGCCGCCATGCGAAGTTTTAGCGGTTGAGGGAACAAAACCCGCCAGCATGGGAACCATTAACGAAGCGACAACCGATCAGGCGGATTCAACGGAGATATGTAGCATGGCGGCCTCTGGTGCCAACCCGCAAAGTTTGAACTGCTTTACCTGCCAAAATCGTGCCCGCGCCGAATGGTGTGTGCTCTCGGACAAGGAACTGGAGCTGTTGGAACGAGGCCGGGTCTCCAGAGAATATACCCCGGGCGATGTCATTTTCCACGAAGGCGACAGCTGCAACGGCGTCTATTGCCTGGAAGCCGGTCTGGTCGGCGTGCGCAAGACCAACGCCGACGGCAATTCGATCCTGTTGCACCTCAACAATCCCGGCGACACCATGGGCTACCGCGCATTTCTGGCCGGCGAGGACTATCGCGCCAGCGCCGAGGCGTTGGAGCCGAGCCGGGTCTGCCTCATCGATGCGGCCACGGTGCGCACCCTTTTGGCCCAGAACCCGGCGCTTGGGCTTCGCTATCTGAAGCGGGTGTCGCGCAACCTCGGCACCGCCGAGGAAAAAATTCTGCACAACGCGACGCTTTCGGTGCGCGCCCGCTTTGCCCATTTGCTGACGGTTCTGGTGGATCGCTATGCCACCGGCAAGGAAGAACGCCCGGTCGCGTTTGAATTGCCTCTGTCGCGCCACGATTTGGCGTCGATGATCGGCACCACGCCGGAATCCATGTCGCGGACCATCGCCAAGATGGAGCAAGACGGCATCGCCAAATTTACCGGACGCAAGGTCGTCATTCCCGAGCTGGATGATTTGTTTCACGAATTCGAGCCCGAGCACTTCGTCTAGCGCGTCAACCTCAGTGCGCCATCAGCACCGGCATGGTCATATGTTCCAGCATCTCGGCGGTAACGCCGCCAAGCACCAGTTCGCGCCACCTGGAATGTCCGTAGGCGCCCATGACAAACAGATCAACGCCCTTGTCGGCGGCCCGCGACAAGAGAATATCGGCGACCCCGATATCGGTGACGGCGATCGACTGGGCTTCGGCGTCGATGCCGTGGCGGGCCAGATGCAGGCTGATATCGGCGCAAGGGATGGCGCCGTGATCGCCGGCGCCTTCGGGATTGACGGCGATAATGTCCACGTGACCGGCCGCGGCGATCAAGGGCAGGGCATCGTGCACCGCGCGCGTCGCCTGGGACGACGAATCCCAGCCCACCATGACCCGGGCGCCCAGGCTTTCCACGTCGCCGGCGTAAGGGATGATCAGGACCGGACGGCCGACCGACAATAGCGCGCTGACCGGCAAATTGCCTTCATTGTGGCTGGCGTCCGGGTCGCGTTGCCCGAGGACCAGCAAATCGCAATAGCGGGCGTGGGTGCGGACGACCGCGCCGGGATGGCCCTCTTGCTGGCGCCATTCGAACTGAATGCCGGCCTTTTCGGCCGCCGCGACAAAACCGGCTTTGGCGCTGTCGGCGGCGGCGGCGGCGCAGGCGATCTGATCCTCCATATAGCCGGCCGGCAATTGCGTGAAATCTTCCATGGCCGGTACAAACGGTTTCGGAATTGGATGCAGGCCGATCAAATGGGCATCATGGCGCGCCGCCAGTTCCGCGCTTACGCGAATTCTTTTGGCGCTGGCCTCGGCGTTATCCACGTGAACGAGAATATCTTTGAATGCCATTTTACCCTCCTGCCAATATCTGTAACCGGGAACCCTCGGATGAATGGAACTATAGTCCCGATAGCGGGCGCTTTCATTGACGATGGTCAAATGCCGGGGCTTTGATAGGGTGCGATATTCGAACTCCTGAAAGGCGGAAGAACATGGGCGCCCCAAGCCAGGTCAGCAGCGACGGTCAGGCTGGAACAATCGCATTCTTAGCGCGCGCCGACAGCTACCCCGGCAGCGAAGCCGGCGAAGTGGCGGTGATCGAAACCCACATATCGGTGGTTTTTCTGGCCGGCAGCCACGCCTACAAGCTGAAGCGAGCGGTCCAGTTTCCCTATCTGGATTTCACATCCCTGGGTGCAAGAAAAGAAGCATGCGCCCGAGAGCTGCGCCTCAACCGGCGGGGGGCGCCCGATCTGTATCTGGGGCTGATGGCGGTGGTGATGGGCGCCGATGGGACGCGCGGCCTGTTCCCGGAAGACGCTTTACCGAATGGCGGCGACATCATCGATTGGCTGGTTTGCATGCGCCGCTTCGATCAGGACATGCTTTTCGACAGGCTGGCGGAACGGGGCGGGCTGAGCATGGCAATGATGGAAACCCTGGCCCGGGAAATCCACGCGCTACACGGCAGCGCCGAAATTTATAAAGAGCGCGGCGGCGCGGCGGCGGCCGAAACCATCATCGCCAACAATCTGGAATGCCTGGACCGTTTTGGCCGGCAGGCGTTGCAGGCGGGCGATCTGAAATTATTGGCCGAATTGTCGCACCGCCATCTGGAATGCGTTGGCGCCTTGTTGGATGCCCGCCGGGCGGCCGGATTTGTGCGCCAATGCCATGGCGATCTGCATTTGCGCAATATTGTTTTGATCGATGATGCGCCGGTTTTGTTCGATGGGATCGAGTTCTCGGACGATTTCTCGATCATCGATGTCCTTTATGATTTTGCCTTTCTGGTCATGGATCTTTGCCACAAGGGACTGACCGATGAAGCCTCGGCGGTCTTCAACCGGACCATCGATCTCACCGGCGACGTAGCCGGACTGGCGGCGATGCCATTGTTTTTGTCGATGCGCGCGGCGGTTCGCTCCCACGTCGCCGCCGCCACCGGGAAGGCAAGCCGCGAGGCCGCCGCTTATCTTGCCGAGGCAATTGACTACCTTGCGCCGCCGGCGGCGAAATTGGTCGCTGTCGGCGGTTTGTCCGGGACCGGCAAGTCTACCCTGGCGGCGCCCGTCGCCGCCAAAATCGGCGCGGCGCCGGGGGCGCTGGTGCTGCGTAGCGACGTCATCCGCAAACGCCTTGCGGGGGCCGATTTGTTCGAGAAACTGGCGCCGGAGGATTATTCCAAAGCGATGACGGAGCGGGTCTTTGGCCGCATGATCGATGATGCCCGTATCGCCCTTATGGGCGGCCAATCGGTGATCCTGGACGCGGTTTATGCCGACGCCGATCAACGCCGGGATGTGGCCCGGCTGGCCGATGAGATGGCCAGAGAGATTGCCGATTTCGCCGGCTTCAGCGGTTTTTGGCTGC
>CAUZTZ010000111.1:0-11481 GCA_963582805.1 Alphaproteobacteria bacterium | reverse complement strand
CCATGCAAAAATTGCATGCATGCGACAGGTTTTGGGAAACGGGTATGGGGGTTTGTATGGGTTCATGGGGTTTTGTGGGGGTAAATGGGCCTGATTTGGTCATAACTGTTACAGCCAAAATGAAAGCGCCACTTGGCAGCGGCGCCGACAATTTCGAATTTTTATGGTGTTGAAAATTGAAACCGCATTTTAGAACATAAATGGAACAATGTCAAGGAAATTCAACCCGCCTCCCGATATGCCGCGTGCGTATAATATTTGGGCGCGGCGTCCAGGCGCACATGCAGCCAGGCGATGCCTAGCCCTGAGGTCGAGAGCCACAAGGGGCGCTCGGACATTTGTTCGGCGGCCGCATCGCCGACGGCGCGCCAGAAGCTGTGCTGAACCGCCATGGGCGCGGTGCGGGCAAAAGTGGCCAGGTGCGGATAGGGATGCGCCGGCGCGATCAGGTATGCGTCATGGCTTAAATTCCAGAAGCCCGCCACATCCTCACCGGTGAAATGTTCGGCGAACGCGGTCTGGTCCAGTTGCATGGCGGCCAGGGCCGGGCTATCGGCAAAGATGCATTCAAATGCACGGTCCTGGCTCGCCTCGGTCACCGGCGGCGTCTCCCAGAAATAGGCACCGAAGGGAGCATCGGCCAGCACGCCGGAAAAGAAGCGGCGGAAATCTTCATCGCTACGCCAGCCGGTTAGCACATGGGCATAGGTAAGCGCCGCGCCGTCGCCGAGCAGAACCATCTGGTGCACACGGCCATCTTGTAAAATCGTTATACTTGTGTCCAAGTTCATGGCGGCATCACAAATTTCAAAAACTGGGAAGCGTAAAATGACAGACACCGTATCTTCCGTGCAATCCCATTACCGGATGGATGATCTTACGGCGCGCATCCTCGCTGCGCTCGAGGCGGCCGGGCGGGACATCAATGGCGCCAACGCGGAAACATTTTACCCGGTTGACCAGTTGCATGGCGGCGGCCTCGACTCGACCCGCGCCCAGGCGGAACTGGCCGGAGTTTCCGAGGCAATGCGGGTTTTGGACGCCGGCTGCGGCATTGGCGGCGGGGCGCGGTTCCTGGCACACACCTATAACTGCCAGGTGGAAGCCATGGACCTGACCCAGGAATTCGTCGATACCGCCATCCGCCTGACCGAGCTTTCAGGGCTTGCCGCGCAGATCAGTATCCGCCAGGGCGATGTCACCAAGCTGCCCTTCGCCGATGCAAGCTTCGATCTTGTCTGGTGCCAGAACGTCACAATGAATGTGGAAGATAAGCCGCGCCTGTTTGCCGAAGCCTATCGCGTGCTGAGGCAAGGCGGGCGCTATACGTTCAGCCATGCCGCCGAGGTGGCAGGCAGCGGCGCGCCCTACTACCCGCTGCCATTTGCGCGGACCGCCGATTACAGTTTCCTTGGGTCCGAGGACCAGATACTCGCCTGGCTCGAAGGCGCCGGCTTCCGAGTCCTTGAAAACCGGTCCGAAGGCGGCGGCGGCGCCGGCGGCGCCGGCCCCGACCCGAGACCACCGGGACCGCTCGGCCCGGGTCTGGTCATGGGCGACGACATGGCCGAGCGCGGCGCCAACATGCAACGCTCGGCGTCCGAGGGGCGCATCAAAGGCATGCTGGTGGTCGCCGAGCGGCCGGCTTAAGCAACGTCCCAGCGGGCCAATCGGGCATAGAGGAATTGCTGCACGATTGCCGCAGCGATGGCGGCGGCGAACACTGCCGTTAGCGATGCCAGATCGGCGATCACGGCGCCGGCCAAAGGCAGCAATGCCGCCGGCGCCGCCAGGGCGTTAAAATAGCCCGAATAGGCCGGGCGCCGGTGGTTGGGAGACATTTCCAAAAGGTACCCCAAGAAGCCGATGGCCATGCCGTTGACCAGGGCGCCCAGGAAAAAGAACAACGCCATAAAGGCGCCGAGCAATTGTGCCGGCGGCAAATCCAGGGCCAGGATGGCAGCGGCCAGGGCCGGCGGGACCATGCGTAGCCAGCCGACGCCGCGCAACAATGTCAGCTTGCCGTGGGCATCGCCCATGCGCCCCCATATCGGGTTGGAAGCGAGGCTGCCCGCCGTCTGCGCGCCCAACAGGATACCGAGATCGGTGATCGCCAGGCCGCTGCCATTGGCGGCGACGATGTAGAACGGCAGCGCCAAAAGCGTCGCGCCGCTCAGCCAATGGGTATAGAGGAACAAACGGAAGCGTTTGTCGGCGCGCAAAACGGCGATGCCGTCTTTCAGGAATTGGCCGAAATTCTCTTTTGCCTCGGATGGCTGGGCGCTGGGCGCGGCCGGCTCGCCGACCGACACGAACGTGACGGACGAGATGAACATCAACAACGACGCCAACCCGAATATAAGTGCGAAGGCGGTGAGGGTTGCTTGCGTCGCCAACAAATGGTGCGCCAAGGCCGCCGCACCGAGGGCCAGCACGCCGCCGCCGAAGAAGCGCCAGGCCAGCATGCGGCTGCGCACCCCGGACGCAATGACGCGCCCCAATATATCGTTGTAAGGCACGGCAACGATGCCGCTGACGAACGCATAAAGGGTCCAGAGGCCTAAAAACGCGCCCCCCACCCAAGGCCCCGCCGGCACCGGCGCCAAGGCCAGCAAAATCGCGATCAAGGCGATGCAGGTGGCGCGGCCAAAAGCGCCGGCGGCATAATAGGGCATGCGCCGGGCAGCGGATTGCGCGAAGTAGGAGACGAAAATTTGTGGCGCCAGCCAGCCCAAGCGCAAAATCGCCGTCGCCGCACCGACCGCATAGACATTGCCGGTCAGATGGTTGACCAGCCCGGCCACTACGGTGGAGGAATCGATGGCCGAGGAGCCCGCCTGAAAGGCGGCGCCGGCGCCGGCGATTTTCCAAAAAGCAGCGCCGCCGGCCTTTTCCGGCGCCTCAGCTTGCGCCATGCCCCCTGCGCCTCAAGATGAACCCTTGGTCTTATAGCTGGGAATATAGCTGGCCGGCATGGCGCCGCCGGCAGCGCGCCGCGCCAAGGCCTGGTCCACGGTTTCGGCCTCGGCGGCCAATTTCAGGCCCAGCTTGCGGTCGGTGGGATGCGGCGTCATGGCGTCCGGCGGCGGCAAGGTCGAGGCCGGGAAATAGGCGATGGGCTGGTTTTTGTTGACCTTTTTATGGGGATCGATCATTGGCCGATTGGCGCCCTTGGCGGCGATTGTGTAATTTTTGGGATCATACTGGAACGAGCGTTCGCCGATCACCTCCAGATCCAGCCACCATTTTTTGGAATCCACCGGATTGCCGCCGCCAAGCACATCATCCAGCCAGATGGCGATCGGCGCGAGTATGGGTTTTGCCCACAATGCATGGATGCCGAGCCAGCTTCCGAGCCGGTGCAGCAGGGGCCCGTCCCAAGTCACGTCCTTGCTTAAGGGGCACACCTTGACGCAACGCCCGCAGGCCGAGCCCTTGATATTGGTGGCCCGGTACATGGTGCAGCGCTCGCTATCGGGCTTCCAGGTCTCGTAGCCGTTGAAGATCACCTTGCCGCCATAGGGGATCGCCTGGCTGGGACATTCGCGGGCGCATTTGAGGCATTTGGAACAGAACTTCTGCACCCCGAAATCGATCGGTTTATCGGTGGCCAGGGGCATGTCGGTGGTTAAGACGGCGGTCTTGAAGCGCATGCCCAGGAACGGGTTGATGGCGCTTTCGCCGATACGGCTCTGCTCGCCAAGGCCGGCGTTCAAGACCAGGGGCACATGCAAAACGTGGCTGTCGAGGCTGGAATGGGCGCGCGCCGGATAGCCCATCTGGCGGATCATCTCGGCCATGACGCCGGTTACCTCGGCGCCTTTCAGGTACGCGCGCATGGATTGGGAGCCCGAAATCCAGTCGTTGCCGCTGGCGCCCAGGAATGTCTCGAAGCCCTGATCGATGAGCACCACCAGGGCGTATTTGTGATAGGGCTCGATCTCCTTGCCGTGCTTGTCGTGGGAGTACCAGCAGTAATCCGGTATCACGCAAATGCCGGTGATCGATGATCCCATGGCATGGGCGAGGGCTTTCAAGGCGCGGGCGTTGTCTTCACCGGTGCCGCTGTTGGCCGCTTTCGCCGAGACTACTTGCCCGTCCTGCAACGGCTTCAACGCCCACATGGGGCGCACCAGGCCTTGGCTGACGGGATGCTTTTGCGCCCAGCGGGCGGCTTCGCGGGCGGCCTTTTTCGACAGATCGCCGAGCGCCGTGCGCACATACATGTTGGCGCGGCTGGGCACGCGCGGCACCTCGTCCTCGAATATTTGGGTGGTGATTTTATTGGTGCGCTTCACCGTCTCCACCGGATAGGGGCCGAGATGGGACGGCCGCCGCGCCCGGCGCCAACGCTCGGCACCAGAAACAGCGCCCGAGAGGCCGAAGAAATAATGCAGATCGCGGCCGTTCCTGGCCGAGGCGCCCAAAGGCAAATCGGTGGCCAGCGCGTAATCCGTGGTGACGGCGGCGAGCGCAAAACGATCATCCAAATAGGGATTGATGAGGCGCTCGCCGTCCCGAACACTTAACCCGGCGAGCACGGCAAGTTTGTCCAAGCCAATTTCCGCAGCCCCGGTCCAATGGGCGCGGGCGCCAAAGCCCATGGCGGCGATTTGGCCGGCCAGGTCGACGGCGATCTCGGCGGCGCGCAAGGTGGCCATCAGATGGGCGTTGCCGGCGAGCCATTCCTTGGCCTGGTTGCCGTCATCGATGGCGCCGGAATATTCGGCCAAAACCACCACCGCGTGGGTGTGGCGATGCACCCCGGCATCGCCAGTCAGCCAGGCGTTATCCGGAATTTCGCAAATAGCCATTTGCGAGGCATCGAGGAAATAACCGGCGCCCTTGATATCGCGGGTGCGCAGCCCCAGATCATCGGGCACCGGCGCGACTTTGGCGAACGGCTCAGGGCTCTGCAGGGCTTGGTAGGCGTCCAGATGGGTGCGCGCCGCCTTGACCAGGGGCGCTGCGGCATCGGAAAATTTCAAGGCGGCGTCTTCGGGCACATAGGCGGACTCGCCTACCGCGGCGGCGGCGTCTCTCGGCAACCTCTCCAAGGGATAAGGACCGAGCTCGATGGGGCGTTTTTCGCGGTACAAACCGAACATGAATTGTTCCTCAGCCGCCGGCTAGCAGGCCCGATAGTGCGCCGTTACGATAGGGCGGCGCATCCCGAGTTTCAAAACAAATCGTCGGCGGGCGGCCAGTCAGCCGCGCTTGTCGATAAAGCGGTTCTGTTTTACCTGGCCGGTGAACTCGGCCTCCAGGCTGCCCGGCGCCAGGGTCATCATGTCGGGGCTGACCTCAAACTTGGCCTTTATTTCGCTGGCCACGCGCGCCGCCACTGTTGCCGTTTCCGGCCCTTGGCCCAGCTCGATAAATACGCGGATGGCGTCGAGGGTATCGGTTTCAACCACCTCGACCTTGTAGTCGGCAACGTCCAATTGGCGCAGCATGAAATCGTCAAAATCGGCGTGGTTGATATTGATGCCGCGCACTTTGAAAAAGCCCGACGTGCGCGCCCCATGATAGATTTTGGGATACACCGACAACGTATCACCGGCCACCGGTTCGGCCCGCTGCCAGCGCACATAATCGCCCATGTTCCAGCGCAGGAACGGCGTGATGGTATTGTTCCAAAGCGGCGTGATTACCAATATCCCGGTCTCGCCCTCGGCCACCGGCTGCTCGGTTGCCTCGTTTAGAACTTCGAAATGAAACAGGTCCGACCAAAAGACCATGCCGTCATGTTTGCTGGTTTCACTGGCCATGGCCGAGCCTTCGGTGCTGCCGAATTGATCGTACAGCTCGGCCCCCCAAAGGCTTTCAATGCGCAGACGCTTGCCCGGCGAGACCGGCTCGGCGGCGGTCAAAAACTTGGTGACCGAACTGGCTGCCAGATCGACGCCCATCCGCTCCGCCACCTGCGCCAATTGCAGCCCGTAGCTGGCCATGCCGGCGAACACGGTGGGCTTCAGGGTCTCGATCAATTCCACTTGTAATTCCGACGGCGTCGAATTGCCGGCGCCGCACCAGACCGTGCCGATACCCAGCTCTTCAGCGGTGCGCGCATAAAGGCTGCCCACCGGATGAATGCCGAGGGGAAAGGCGATATGGGCCAAATCATCAGGGCCAACATTGGCCGCCAGCCATAGGCGGCGGAACGCCTCCAGCCCGAAACGCATGTCTTCGCCTGAGCGCGGATAGAATAATGGCCGCCCGGTGGCGCCGCCGGAGCGCCAATATTCGACCACATCAGCACGCTCGCCGATGCAGAAATCGCCGAAAAAAAGGTCCGGCGCCAGGCCGCGCAACTGATCTTTGGTGAGGATCGGAATTTTACGCCATTCCTCGGCCTCGTCCAGCCGGTCCAGGTTCACATGATCCAGCTTGCCGGCAAAGAACCGGGACGCTTTGGCGCGTTCCACCGCCAGCCTTTTTTGGCGGCTTTGCAGGCGCGCGATGTCTTCGGCGCTGTTCGCCGGAAACGGCGTTTCGGGGGTCTCCCACATGGCCTGGCTCCCTTATCGCGGCGCCGGCGAAATCGGGCTTTGCGCGCCGACGCTCTGCCGATAAGGTTAGTGCATGGCCAGTGAGCGCAGCAAACACATATTCCGCGCCGATCACGTGGGCAGCTTCGTGCGCCCCGCCCGGCTCATCGAAGCGGCGCGCAAGCATCGCGCCGGCGCCATGGACGGCGATGGCTTCCGCCAAATTCAGGATCAATGCATCGCCGAGATTGCCGCCTTCCAGGACGATATCGGTCTGCAATCGATCACCGATGGCGAGTTTCGCCGCGCCGTCTGGTCCGGCGGCGTCATCGCTGCGTTGGAGGGCATGGGCGTGCGCGATGCGGGCACGCTGGCCTTCAAAAACGCCGACGGAACAATATTCACGCCGCCGTCGCCCTATGCCGAGACGAGATTGAAGCGCCTGGGGACAATCGTCGCCGATGATTATGTTTACTTACGCTCCTTGAACCCCAAAGGTTTGCCCAAAGTGACCATGGCCTCGCCGCCGGTTCTGCATTTCTTTCTCGGCGATGCCAGCTTCGACAAGGGCGCCTATGCGGACCGGGACGCCTATTTGGGCCATCTGGCCGCAATCTACCGGGACGAGATTGCCGATCTGGCGGCGGCCGGATGCACCTATGTTCAACTCGACGATACCGCCCTGCCCTGCAATTGCGATAGCGCCGCCCGCGCCGCTATTGCAGCGCGCGGCGAGGATGCGGACGCGCTGACCGATGCCTATATCGGCGTCATCAACGAAGCTTTGCGGGACCGCCCGGACAATATGACCATTGGCCTCCATATGTGCCGGGGCAATTTGAAGGGCATGTGGATGGGCGAAGGCGGCTATGAGCCGATCGCCGACGCGCTGTTCAACCAATTAAACGTGGATACGTTCTTCCTCGAATACGATACCGAGCGGGCCGGCGATTTCGCGCCGCTCCGGCATCTGCCCAAGGGCAAGCTGGCGACGCTCGGCCTGATCAGCGCCAAGACGCCGGTGCTCGAGGATAAATCCGAGATTTTGGCGCGCATCGATGCGGCCGCCAAACATGCGCCCCTGGATCAGTTGGCGCTCAGCCCCCAATGCGGATTTTCATCCGGCGGCGGCGGTGGTCAGGTGGTCGATATGGACGACACCAGAGCCAAGCTGGAACTGGTAGTCGAGATCGCCGAAGAAGTCTGGGGCAGCGCTTAGGTACCCTAGCCGCAAGCCTCCACTGCCCTGGCGGTCATGACGCCGACCAGATGCGCCCGGTAATCGGCGGCGGCGTGAATATCGGACAGCATATCGGCCTCGTTCACACCGGCGCCGCTCAAAGCGCCCGCCGAAAAGTCACCGCTCAACGCCGCCTCCGCTTCCGCAGCCCGGAACACCCCCGATGCACCGGCGCCGGTGACCGCGACGCGCACGCCGCCGGCGCCCGATGAGACAAACACGCCAACCAGGGCAAAGCGGCTGGCCGGGTGGGCGAACTTTGCGTAGCCCGCCTTTTGCGGCACCGGGAAGGAAACGGCGGTGATGATCTCGCCATCTTCGAGGGCGGTCTCCAACAACCCGGTGAAGAAATCATCGGCGGCGATTTCCCGCTTGTTGGTGATGATGGTGGCGCCAAGGCCGAGGCAGGCAGCCGGATAATCCGCCGCCGGATCGTTGTTGGCGATAGAGCCGCCGATGGTGCCCCGGTTGCGCACCTGGGCATCGCCGATGCCTTCGGCCAGGTCGGCGAGCGCCGGGATGCGGCCTTTGACATCATCGGAATTGGCCACCTGGTAATGGTTGACCATGGCGCCGATGACCACATTATCGCCATCCACCGTGACCGTGCCAAGCTCACCAATACCGCCCAGATCAACAAGATCGGACGGCTGGTTGAGGCCCAGCTTGATGGCCGGCAACAGGGTCATGCCGCCGGCCAGGTAGGCGCCCGCAGAAGCGGATTTTTGGCTGGCTACGGCCGCTTCCAGATCGGCGGCTTTCGAATAATTAAAATCTGACATTTTGATTGCTCCCTTAACCTGCGGCCTGGATGGCGCGCCACACGGTTTGCGGCGTCGCCGGCATGGCAACATCGGTGACCCCCAACTCGGACAGGGCATCGACGACGGCGTTGATTACCGCCGGCGGCGAGCCGATGGCGCCTACCTCGCCGACGCCTTTGACGCCCAGCGAGTTGTGCGTGCACGGCGTCGATTCCGTGGCCACGTTATAGTTCGGCAGATTGTCGGCGCGGGGCATGGCGTAATCCATGAACGAGCCGGTAACCAGTTGGCCATTGTCGTCATAGACGCAGCCTTCCAGCAACGCCTGGCCGATGCCTTGGGTGACGCCGCCATGCACCTGGCCTTCGACGATCATCGGGTTGATGACAGTGCCGGGATCATCGACGGCAGTGAAGGAGACCACGTCGACAACGCCGGTATTGGGATCCACCTCCACCTCGCAAATATGGCAGCCGCCCGGATAGGTGAAGTTGGTGGGATCATAAAAAGCGGTTTCCTCCAGGCCGGGTTCCAACGTCTCCAACGGATAATTGTGGGGCACGTAGGCGGCCATGGCGACCTCGCCGAACTGCATGGTCTTGTCGGTGCCGGCGACGGTGAAGGTGCCGCCGTCGAACTCGATATCGCCTTCGGCGGCTTCCAGAATATGAGCAACGATCTTTTTCGATTTCTCGACGATCTTGTCCATGGCTTTGTCGATGGCGGTGCCGCCCACGGCGAGGCTGCGCGAGCCGAATGTGCCCAAGCCGAACTGGATTTTCGAGGTATCGCCGTGAACGATATCGACATTTTCGATGGCAACGCCGAGCTTGTCGGAAATCAACTGGGCGAAAGCGGTTTCATGCCCCTGCCCATGCGAATGACTGCCGGTGAAAACGGTTACGCTGCCGGTGGGGTGAATGCGCACATTGGCGGATTCGTAGAGCCCGGCGCGGGCGCCCAGCGCCCCGGCGAGCGCCGATGGCGCCGCGCCGCAAGCCTCCACATAGGTGGAATAGCCGATGCCGCGCAACTTGCCGTTTTCGGCCGATGCGGCCTTGCGCGCCTCGAACCCATCCACATCGCCGTTTTTCAAGGCGGCGTCCAGGGTGCCGTCATAGTGGCCCGTATCATAGGCCAGCGCCACCGGCGTCTGATAGGGGAAGGCATCGGGCTGGATGAAATTCTTTCTTCGGATATCCACCTGGCCGATGCCCATTTCCCGGGCCGCCCGGTCGATCAGCCGCTCCAGGATATAGGTGGCTTCGGGCCGCCCGGCGCCCCGGTAGGCATCCACCGGAACCGTATGGGTATAGACGCCAACCACGTTGCAATAGATCACCGGCGTCGTATAGACCCCGGCCAACAGGACCGCATGCATATATGTCGGAACCGCCGGGGCGAAGGTGGACAGATAGGCGCCGAGATTGGCCAGGGTTTTCGCCCTGAGCCCGATAAACTTGCCGTCGGCATCCAAGGCCAGCTCCGCATGGGTCACATGATCGCGGCCATGGGCGTCGGACATGAAGCTTTCGGAACGCTCCGCGCACCATTTCACCGGCCGCCCAATTTGCGCCGCCGCCCAGGTGACCAGGGCTTCCTCGGCGTAATGGAAAATTTTGGAACCGAAGCCGCCGCCTACGTCATGGGAGACGACGCGCAATTTGTGCTCGGGTATCTGCAGAACAAAAGCGCCCATCAACAAACGGATGACGTGCGGGTTCTGGGTGGTGGTGTAGAGCGTGTAATCCTCGGTCGCGGATTCATACTCGCCGATGGCGACCCGGGGCTCGATAGCGTTGGGGATCAGCCGGTTATTGACGATATCGATGGCCGTGACATGGTGGGCGCCGTCGAACACGGCATCAACTTCGCCTTTGTCGCCGATCGCCCAGTCAAAGCCGATATTGCCGGCGGCCTGCTCGTGAACCAGAACGGCGCCGTCTTCGATAGCCTTCGGGCTCGAGGCGACAGCCGGCTGATCGGCCAGATCCACTTCGATCAGCGCCGCCGCGGCTTTGGCGGCTTTCTTGGTTTCGGCGACGACCATGGCGATCGGATCGCCCACATGACGAACCTTGCCTTGCGCCAATACCGGGTGCGGCGGCTCGCCCATCAATTCGCCGTCCTGGTTGTGGACCGGCCAGCCGCAGGGCAGCCCGCCGAGGCCGGCGGCCTCGATATCGGCGCCGGTATAGATGGCGATAACGCCGTCGGCCTTGGCGGCGGCGGCGGTGTCGACGCCATTGAGATCGGCGTGCGCGACATTCGAGCGCAGAAAATATGCATGGCTCTGGTTCGGGCGGTTGATGTCGTCGGTGTAATTACCCTTGCCGGTGAGAAAGCGTTTGTCTTCCTTGCGTTTAACCGAAACGCCAATTCCTGTATCGCTCATGACTTATCCCCTCATTTCCTGGGCGGCCGCTAGCACGGCCTGGACGATATTGTGATAGCCGGTGCAACGGCAGAGGTTGCCCTCCAAGCCTTTGCGCACTTCGGCTTCGGTCGGATCCGGGTTTTTGCTGACCAGATCGATCGCGCTGATCATCATGCCCGGCGTGCAAAAGCCGCATTGCAGGGCATGATATTCGTGGAACGCCTTCTGCATGGGATGCATCTCGCCGTTCGTTGCCAGGCCTTCGATGGTGACGATGGCGGCGCCCTCGGCCTGCGCCGCCAGCATGGTGCAGCTTTTCACCGATGCGCCGTCCACCTGGACCACGCAAGCGCCGCATTGGCTGGTGTCACAGCCCACATGGGTGCCCGTCAGGCTCAGGTTCTGGCGGATAAAATCGGCTAGCAAGGTATCGGCTGCGGCATCGGCGGTGACCGCACGGCCGTTCACGGTCATGGATATTTCGGACATGGTAAAACCTCCCAATTCCAGGTCAATCGCCCGGTTAAAATTTATTGCGAGCCGGGCGCGATAAAGCCCAACTCTTAATTCAACGAAGTGTGCGACCTCCAATATTGAAAATCAAGCGTT
>CAUZTZ010000110.1:0-11597 GCA_963582805.1 Alphaproteobacteria bacterium | reverse complement strand
TCAACGCCTTCCGCTCCCTGCTCGACATCGCTGGCGATGTCAGCGCACCGACCTTCGATGAACTCTATTCGGGGGAATGGGAGCACCCTACATGTTGCGGGTGAGTGCGTTAACCGGATAGGCAAGGGTTGACCGTGAAGACCACGTCGTCGGCGTCGAACGGCTCACCGTCGTGCCACTTGACGTCGTCGCGCAGTTCAAACTCGACCGCGCTCGGGCTGACCCGTTTCCAGGATTTGGCGAGCAGCGGTTTGAACGCGGCGGCATCGACGCTGTAATAGATGAGCCCGTCAAAGATGCTGCGGCCGGTGAAACTGGTTTCCGGTTTCGGATCCACGTCCAAATCGGCCGAATTTATGGCCTCCTTGAAGGCGATACGCACCGTGTTCGTGGATTTCTGTGCGAAGGCCGGCGAGGCGGCCAACAATGCGCTGGCGGCAACGGCGGTAATCAGTTGTGCTTTCACGATGGTTCTCCCTGGTTGTCTCGCGAATAATTTTGTTTTGCCGTTTCTGCAATTTATTATGCATTGATGATAACCAGCCCCATTTTGAAAAGATAGGGCCGGTTCGCTAAACATCCCGTGACTGGATGGCGGGCACAAAAAATGAGGCCGCAATTTACGGCCCCTCTATTTGCCGGATGGTGCGCGTCTATTGGATGGCGTCGCCGTGGGGCAACGGATTCGAAATCAATTCCTTGATCGGATCGATCATGTCGGACTGATCGTAGCAGCGGAACAGATTGATGCGGTTCCGGTTGGGATCGCCGCCATGCCAATATTCGTAAGATTCCTGGCGCAGGCCATAAGACGACGACGCCAGATCATGGGCAACCCGGAACAGCCGGGATTTGTATTTCCCCCCGGGGGGCGGTGCTTACGTGCCTTCGTTGGGGTCGTGATACATGGGCCCAACGATGCCGGTGGTGCCCTTGTCGGCCGATGACAGATGGTATTTTCCATCCCGGTCGCGGCCCAGCTTGCCATCCTGGCGGAGGCCGTCGAGGGCCATGGCCACTTCGCGGCCATCATCGCTGCCCACCGCTTCGACCACATGGGCATAGAACATGGGTCCCGATTCCAGCGCCTGCTCCACCGTCTGGAAGCGCGCCGGGCCATCGAATATCTTGGCGGCGCAGCGGGTCACCGGAATATCGTCGTCGCGGCCCATCTCCTTGGTGCAATCGAAGCCGGCCTTGGCGCCGGTGCGCCGGCCCTTGAGGGACGGATCCATGGTCATGCCCATCATGCCCTCCAACAGGATCAGGTCTTCGTTGGCCTGGAAGCGGGTGCCCATGGCCCATTCCACCTGCAGATCATTGAAGATATCGATATCGTCGTCGAACACATAGACATGTTTCAAGCGCATGATGCCGCCGAACAAGGCGTGGATGGCGGAGCGGGCTTCGCCGACGCGGCGCTGTTTCAAGGACACCCGGATGGTGTTGGAGCCGCCCGATGTCTCGCGCAACGCAACCCGCACCGGGCCGGATACCGCGCTTTGCAATATTTTCAGGGCTTCGGCTTCGGTGCGCATGGCCGACATGCAGGCGCCGTCGGAGCTGTCGAGGGAGAAGGCCGAGCCGTGCAATAATGTCTGATGCATGACGTCGCTGCGCATGGTGACCGCCGTGCAGGTGAACACCGGGTCCATATGGATGGCGCCGTAATAGCCCATATATTCGCCGAACGGGCCTTCCGGTTCCACGTAGCCGCGCTCGTCGAGATAGCCTTCGAAAATCATCTCGGCATCGGCGGGCACCGAAATATCGTTGGTCAGGCTTTTGACCACCGGCGCGTCCTGGCCCCGGAATGTGCCGACCAGATCCACCTCGTCGCCGGGAAAGCGGGAGGTGGCGGCGAACATATCCAAAGGATGGGCGCCGATTGTGAAGGTGATCGGCAGTTTTTCACCGCGCGCCACGCAACCCGTATAGATGCGTTTCAGATCCGACGGCGCCGTGACGTTGGTGCCGGTCTGGGTCTTGTTGCGCAAAGACAGGCGGCGGCTGCCCACGTTGGAGCGCCCGGTCACCGGATCGATCGTGTAATCGATGCCGCAGGAGATATAGCAACTGCCGTCAAACTCATGCTGGGGATGGAACGGCAGGCGGGTCAGATCGATATCGTCGCCGGTTATGACGACCTGGCGCACCGGCGCTTCGTCGCCGGGAATCTCGACGGCTTTTTTCGGATTGGCCAGGCGCCGGTGATATTCTTCGTGCACGTCTTCGTAGCTGGTACCGAAGGCCGCCGCGACGCGCTTGCGGCTGCCCATGGATTTGGCGATCACCTCGTGGCCTTCGGGGCCGGCCTGTTTGAACAGAACCGCTTCCGGGGCGCTTTCGATGATCTCGCTCATCTTGGTCAGCGGCGTCGGGCTGTCGATGACATTGACCTCGCCCAAATCTACAATGCGGTCAACGAACGTGCGCAGACGGAATTTTTCAAAATCAAATTCGGATGCCATGGCAGCCTCCCCTTTTGGCCGGTGGTGAATTTTGGCGCGCGCGCGGCGGCGGCGCCCGGTTTGGTTGGTGTCATGCTAACAGAAAATTCAAGGGAGAAAAGTTAGAAACTGCGCGCGGTTTATTCCGGCTTCGCTGTATCGCCGTAATAATTCTCGCCAATGCGCACCGGACCATCGCCGCGGCGGCGGCGGTGGGCATTGGTGTCGCGCAAGGAATAGACGCAGCCGCAATATTCCTGTTGATAAAAACGCTCCTGCTTGGAGATTTCCACCATGCGGTTGGCGCCGCCCTTTTTGCGCCAATTGTGGGTCCAATAACTCATATTCGCGTAACGTTCGGCGGCGCGCAGGCCCGATCCGTTGATCTGCTCCATATCCTTCCAGCGCGACGTGCCGAGGGTGGAGGAAAATACGCTAATATCGTGTTCGTGGGCGTAAAGGGCGGTCCGCTCGAAGCGCATATCAAAACAGAGCGTGCAGCGGTGGCCGCGCTCGGGCTCGTCCTCGAAGCCGGCAACCCGCTCGAACCAGTTATCCTTGTCGTAATCCAGATCGATGAACGCGACCCCCAGTTTATCGGCGTGCCGTTTGTTTTCGTCTTTGCGCAATTCATATTCGCGCAAGGGATGGATATTGGGATTATAGAACAGCACGCTGTATGCAATGCCCGAACGGGTGATCTCGTTCATCACATCACCGGCGCAGGGCGCGCAGCAGGAATGCAGCAGCACTTTATCGCTACCCCCCGGCGCCGTCAGAACGGGGTGCTCTTGATCATTATTATTTGCCGATGCGTCCATAACAGCAAAATACGCCCTTCCCGGTTGGCCTGCAAGCCGTTGCCTGCCATGGTGGGCGCAAAACAGGGCTTCCGGAATATCGGTTATTTTGGATGAATATAAATATATAAGCCATTGTA
Source organism: Alphaproteobacteria bacterium (assembly GCA_963582805.1). GTDB lineage: Bacteria > Pseudomonadota > Alphaproteobacteria > Rhodospirillales > UBA2165. Next base: position 8,207 of record CAUZTZ010000110.1, on the reverse strand, counting down.
ATACAATCCATTTATTAAATTATATATTATATAGTTAATCAATGCCCTGCCGCCAGAGTTCTTCCAAATTATGATATATTAACTTTATTACAGTTTATTAAAACATTCCTTGCCGCTGTTTTCCCACGGAATAGCCTTGGAATGAACCTGGATTTGCCATGATTGGAGGCCTTTATCCGTACCCTTGGAAACAAAACATTAAGAAATAGGGCCATATGATTGGCGCATACGAGGATTGGAGGGGAGGCCAATCTTGACAGATGGGATCAAGTCGCTAAATTTGCCGGGAATTTGGGGCAAAATACGCCTGCGCGGGGATCGGCCGAAGCAATCGGCGCGCCGCGCGTCCGGGGAATCAAGGGGCGAGCTGCTTGTGGGACGTGTACCGGTAACCATACTCATCGTAGTAGGGGCTTTGGCGCCCCTTTGGATGATCGAGATGTCGCCGCCGCTCGGCGCGGCGCTGCCCGACCGCGCCCACCTTACATCCGCGCCGGCCCATAATTTCCGCATCCCGCCCCGCCCCTTCACAACGCCAATCGATTTTCCGAGAGAGCCCGCACCCAAGATTCCGGGCGCGCTGCCCGTGCAACCTGTCGACAGCATCACGATCGCGCCGCCGCGGGAATTTATTGAGCGCACCCTGACCGTTAAAAAGGGCGATACCTTAATGCCGATGCTGATCGGTGCCGGCCTGCCCCGCGCCCAGGCCCACAGCGCCATCACGGCGCTGAGCAAACATTTCAAGCCGAAGAATATCCGCCCCGGCCATAAGGTGACCCTGAAATTCAAGGCCGGCGATGATGACGCAGATGCCAAACCGGTGTTCGCGGCGTTGGTGTTCCAGCCCAATATCTACAGCACCATCACCGTTTCGTTAAATGAACAAGGCGGCTTCGAAGCGGGCAAACAGAAAACCATCGTGCAGCGGCGCCTGTTCCGCGCCGAAGGCAAGATCGCCAGCAGCCTTTATCTTTCGGCGGTCAAGGCCGGCGTCTCGCCATCCATATTGATGGAGATGATCCGGCTCTATTCCTGGGACGTGGATTTCCAGCGCTCGATCCGCCCCGGCGATGGCTTCGAGGTGATGTTCGAAAAGCTCTATACCGAGGACGGCGAATTTGCCCGCTTCGGCAATGTGCTGTACGGCAAACTGGTGCTTTCGGGCACAGACCTGCCGCTCTACCGTTATACCACCAAGGGCGGATTGACCGATTATTTTGACACCAACGGCAAAAGCGCGCGCAAGGCGCTGATGCGCACCCCCATCAACGGCGCGCGCCTGTCATCGGGCTTTGGCCGCCGCCGGCATCCCATTTTGGGCTATACCAAGGTGCACCGGGGGCTGGATTTCGCGGCGCCCAGGGGCACGCCCATCTACGCCGCCGGCAACGGCACCGTTGTCTACCGGGCGCGCAATGGCGCTTACGGCAATTACATCCGCATCCGGCACAATTCGCAATATTCGACCGCCTATGGCCACATGTCCCGGTTCTCGCGCAAGATCCGGCGCGGACGGCGGGTCAAACAGGGGCAGATCATCGGCTATGTAGGCACCACGGGGCGCTCCACCGGCCCGCACCTGCATTACGAGGTCTTGGCCCGGGGCCGGCAACTGAACCCGTTCCGCTTGAAATTGCCGTCGGGCAAATCCCTGAAGGGCGCCGAGCTGGTCCGCTTCAAGGCGGAGCGGCAGCGCACCTTGGAAAAATACACATCCCTGCCCAAATCGGCGACCGTAGCCAGCAACAAGAAATAGCCGGGCGCGGTCATGATCGAGGCTCGGGCTGAAACCATCGGCAGCCTCATTCGCCCCGATACCCTGCTCGAAGCGCGCCAGCGCGGCACCGAAGTGGCCGCCGCCGAAGACCGCGCCGTTCGCGACGCCATCCAAATGCAGGAAGCCGCCGGGATGCAAATCATCACCGACGGCGAAATGCGCCGCGCATCGTTCCAAAGCCAGATGACCGAGGCCATATCCGGGTTCGGCGCCTGGGACCTGGACGCCTTTCTCTGGGGCGACTGGTTCGCCGATGAAGGCGCGCCGCCCGAGAGCCGCCCGCGCCCCGCCAACCTGGGCGTTACGGCCAAGCTGCGGGCCAAGCGCTTCCTGTCGGCGGATGAATATATATTCCTGGCGGCGGCCACATCGAAGACGCCAAAGATCACCCTGCCCAGCCCGACCCTGTTCGCCAATTTTTATGATCCGCAAATATCGGGCGCGGCCTATCCGTCCCTGGAGGCATTGATCGCCGACGTGGTCGATATCCTCATCGCCGAAGTACGCGAACTGGCGCGCCTCGGGGCCCGCTATATCCAGATCGATGCGCCCCACTATCCGCTGTTGGCGCAGCCCGCAACAGCCGCCTTCTACGAGACGCTGGGCTGGGATGCGGCGCAATGGCTTGGCCTCGCCATTGACGCCGACAACGCGGTCATCGATGCGGCGCCGGAAGTTTGTTTCGCCCTGCATATCTGCCGGGGCAATCAACAGGGCCGCTGGCTGGCGACCGGCGGCTATGATGAAATTGCGGCGCACATATTTGGCCGCACTCATGCTACGCGCCTTTTGCTCGAATATGACGATCACCGCTCCGGCGATTTCGCGCCCCTGGCCCAGGTGCCCGCCGACAAGTGGGTGACGCTGGGCCTGATCTCCACCAAGCTGGCGGCACTGGAAGAGGAGGATATGTTGTGCCGCCGCATCGACGAGGCCGCTGCTTACGTGCCCTTGGAGCGGTTGGCCATCAGCCCGGCCTGCGGCTTCTCGCCCTCGGTATTGGCGGGCGGTCTCAACGAAACCGATCAGGCCGCCAAGTTGCATTTGCTGGCGGCGGTGGCAGACAAGGTATGGCGTTAGTGCCCGTGACCGCTGTGATCTTCGGCCACCAAATAGGCGCCGAGGCCGTGGGCGCAGAAGATGTCTTCAAGGGCGTCTGGCTGCAAATTCGATGCGATAACCACAAGACCTGACGGTGCGCCTGCCGCCAGATCGGCGGGCGTGATCTCGACGCCGCCGCCGCCGGCGACATATTGCAGTACCGATGGCTTAGGCTCGCCGGCAAAGTGGGTTATCCCCTTGGCGCGCAGCAGATCGGCATCGAGCTTCGCGGCCAGGTCCGCGAACGCCGCATTGAAATCCGCGCGCGGCATCGATGGTCGGAACTGCAGCCAACAGCTTGCAATGCCGGCATCATGCAACGGCCCGCCAGACAAACCACGGCGCCTGGCCTCGGCGCCGATTGCCGGCTGCATTAGCGCGTCTAAAGACGCACCCAGCGCGCCGTTGGCCGCCTGGTGAAGGCTGGCTTCGGGGTTGAGGATTTGCAGCCGGCGGCGAAGATCATCCACATCCGCCGCCAGATCGGTTTTGGAGATGATCAAATGATCGGCCATGGCGGCTTGCTGGGCGGCGGCGGCGTGGGCTTCCAACGTCTTCTGCCCATTCAGCCCATCGACAAGCGTCACCACCGAATTCCATGTATAGCGGGCGCCGGCCAGGGTATCGCCTGAGACCATGGCGAGAACGCCGGCGGGATCGGCGAGGCCGGTGGTTTCAACCACGACCCTGGAGAATTGCGGAATTTCCCGGCGCAGGCGCGCCCAGAACAATTCTTCCAGGCTGGCTTCCAGATCGTCCCGCTGGGTGCAGCAGACGCAGCCGTTTTCGAGCAGATACATGGTCTCCGACGCGCCCACCAAAAGATGATGATCAAGGCCGATCTCGCCGAACTCGTTGACGATAACGGCGGTGTCGGCGGCGTCCGGCGCGGACAAGAGGGCGCGCAAAAGCGTCGTCTTGCCGGCGCCCAGAAAGCCGGTCAGCAGCAGCACCGGTATCTGATTGACCTTAGGTGTCGCGATGGGTGTCACCATGGGTGTCACGAGGGCCGTCCCCTCCTCAGCGCCGCCGTTCGGTGCGCAAGAGATAATAGGAGCTGATGATAATAATGGCGGCGCCGACGAAACTCCAGACGGAGGGAACTTCTGCAAACCAGATCAGGCCGATGGCGAAGGCAAACACAATGCGCAGATAATCGAAGGGCAGCACGAACGCGGTCTCGCCCAATCCAATGCCGTGGGTGAACAGGGTCTGGCCAAGCACGCCGAGGCCGCCCATGAGCACCAGGATGGCAAACTCCGTTAGGCTCGGCGTCTGCCAGAACAGCAATGCCGGGATCGCCGACAGCAGTGTCGAAGTGGCGGTGAAATAGAAGATGATCACCAATGTATGCTCGGTGCGGCTCAAAAACTTGACCAGCAGTACCACCAAGGTCGCCGTTACGGCGCCGCCGATGGCCGCGAAATACCAAACGCTGAAGCCATCGCCGAAGGGCCGGGTGATGATCAGGATGCCGAGAAAGCCGATGATCGCGGCGCCCGCCCGGCGCCCGCCGATCACCTCGCCCAGGAACAACCCGGCCAGCAATACGGTGAACAGGGGCCTGGAAAACTGGATGGTGATGGCGTCGGCCATGACGATGTGAACGACCGAAAAGAACATCGCCAGATTGCCCAGCCAGCCGACCGTGCCGCGCAAGAGATGCAGCTTGATGCGCCCGGTCTTGAGGTTCTGGAAGCCGAACTTCCAGAGCACCGGCGCCAAAAACAAAAAGCCGGCCAGGAAGCGCACGAACACCATCATCGGCACGGGCAGGGAATCGCCCAGATATTTGGCCAGGGACGCCATCACGGTCAGCAAAAAAGCGCCCGCTATGACAAACAGGGCGCCCCGGAAATTGGCGCTGGCCGCCGGCGCGGCGGTGGAGATTTCATCGGACATGGGATCAACTCAAATGCGGCGCCCATGGTTATCCGATGGCTGGCGGAATGCAACCGTTTCGGCGGATTGCCCTTAAGCCGCTTCCGCCTCAACCGCCTGGCCGTTGATGGTCAGCCCGTCGCCGGCGGCGCCGATATGGACGGTTTCGCCCTCGCCGATGGAGCCGTCCAGCAATAGCATGGCCAAGGGGTTCTCCAGATTGCGCTGGATCATCCGTTTCAAGGGGCGCGCCCCATAGACTTGATCGTAGCCCGCATCGGCCAGCCAGGCGCGCGCCGGCCCGTCCAGCTCTAGCGCGATATTGCGATCCTCCAGGCGCTGGATGAGGCGCGCCAGTTGGATATCGACGATGCCGTCCATATGTTCGCGGAACAGGCGGTGAAAGAGGATGATCTCGTCCAGCCGGTTGATGAATTCAGGCCGGAAGGCGGCGCGCACCACTTCCATCACTTCGCCCTGGACCTCGGTGGAATCGTGGCCCTCTTCCTGGGCGGCCAGAATATCGCCGCCCAAGTTGGAGGTCAGAATGATCAGCGTGTTGCGGAAATCCACGGTGCGTCCCTGACCGTCGGTTAGGCGGCCATCGTCGAGCACTTGGAGCAGCACATTGAACACGTCCGGGTGCGCTTTTTCCACCTCGTCGAACAGGATCACCTGATAGGGGCGGCGGCGTACCGCTTCGGTGAGCGCGCCGCCTTGGTCATAGCCCACATAGCCGGGCGGCGCGCCGATCAGCCGGGCGACCGAATGCTTTTCCATATATTCGGACATATCGATGCGCTGCATGGCGGCCTCGTCGTCGAACAAAAATTCCGCCAAGGCCTTGGACAGTTCGGTCTTGCCGACGCCGGTGGGGCCGATGAACAGGAACGAGCCTAACGGGCGGGACGCATCCTGCAGCCCGGCGCGGGCGCGGCGGACGGCGTTGGCGACGGCGGTCAGGGCTTCGGCCTGGCCGATCACCCTATCTGCCAGCGCATCTTCCATATGGACCAGCTTGTCGCGCTCGCCCTCCAGCATCTTGTCCACCGGAATGCCGGTCCAGCGCGACACGATGCCGGCGATATGCTCGTCGGTGACCGCTTCCTGGACCATGTCCCGATGTTCGGTTTCGTCCGCCGCCGCGAGCTTATCTTCCAGACCAGGGATTAAGGAGTATTGCAGCTCGCCGGCCTGTTCCAGCTTGCCGTCGCGCAAGGCTTTTTCCAGCTCGATGCGCGCCTGATCCAGATGCTCTTTGATTTTGTGGGCTTCGGCAATCTCGTCTTTTTCCGATTTCCATTGCCGGGTGAGGCGGCCGCTTTCTTCTTCAAAGCCGGCCAGCTCGCCTTCCAGTTTCGCCAGCCGGTCTTGGGATGCGGCGTCGCTTTCCTTCTTGAGCGCCTCGCGCTCGATCTTCAACTGGATGATGCGGCGGTCCAGCTCGTCAATATCTTCGGGCTTGGAATCCACCTCCATGCGCAGGCGCGAGGCGGCTTCGTCCATCAGATCGATGGCCTTGTCGGGCAGGAAGCGGTCGGTGATATAGCGGTGCGACAACGTCGCCGCCGAAACCAGGGCGCCATCGGTGATGCGCACGCCGTGATGCAGATCGTACTTCTCCTTGATGCCGCGCAGGATCGATATGGTGTCTTCGACGGTCGGCTCAGGCACGAACACGGGCTGAAAACGGCGCGCCAGGGCGGCGTCTTTTTCAACATGTTGGCGATATTCGTTGAGGGTGGTGGCGCCAACGCAATGCAGATCGCCCCGGGCCAAAGCCGGCTTCAACAGGTTGGATGCGTCCATGGCGCCTTCGGCGGCGCCGGCGCCGACCAGGGTATGCATTTCGTCGATAAACAAAATCACCTCGCCGTCGGAGGCGACGACCTCGTTCAACACCGCTTTCAAGCGCTCTTCGAACTCGCCGCGAAACTTGGCGCCGGCCAGCAGCGCGCCCAGATCGAGCGCCATCAGCCGTTTGCGGCTGAGCGCCTCGGGCACGTCGCCGTTGACGATACGCTGGGCCAGCCCCTCGACGATGGCGGTTTTGCCGACGCCGGGCTCGCCGATCAGCACCGGGTTGTTTTTGGTGCGCCGCGACAGAACCTGGATGGTGCGCCGGATTTCCTCGTCGCGGCCGATGACCGGGTCGAGCAGGCCCTCGCCGGCCGCCTCGGTCAGATCGCGGGCGTATTTGTTCAGCGCATCATAGCCGTTTTCGGCGGTGGCCGTGTCGGCGGTACGGCCCTTGCGCAATTCTTCGATGGCCTGGTTGAGCTTTTGCGGGGTGGCGCCGGACTTGGCCAGAATATCATGGGCCTCGGTCGCCGGCGTCAATGCGAGGGCCAGCAACATGCGCTCCACGGTGACATAGCTGTCGCCGGCCTTGGCCGCGATGTCATCGGCGCATTTGAAGACGGCGGACATTTCAGAAGCGATATAGACCTGACCGGCGCCGGCGCCTTCGACCTTGGCCAGGCGCGCCAAGGCGTCCCCGGTTTGGGCGAGGCAGGATTTGGCATCGGCGCCGGAGGCGCTCAGCAAGCCCGCCGCCAAGCCTTCTTCGTCGTCCAACAAAACCTTCAGCACATGTTCCGGGGTCAGTTGCTGATGATTGCTCATCGACGCCAGCGAATGGGCGGACTGAATAAAACCTCGGGCGCGCTCGGTATATTTCTCTAAATCCATGATCTTCCTTTTAACGGTGACAGGGCGGCGCGCAGCGAAATTCAAGCGCGCGCAATCCCTCAAAAATGAGGATCGTTGATCATGGTTATGTTATATGGCTCGTTTCAAAGCGAGAGCAAGCCGCCAGAGCGGTTCCGGACAGATAGGGCGGCTATTCAGGCGACCGCGCTGCCGCGTGGCTCGTCGTCGTCATCGGATGCATTGTCGGTATCGCTGTCACCGTCCGCCGCGGCGCCGGCGGCGGCGCCGGTCCTCTCGACGGTCGCCTCGGTCGGCTCGGGCTCGGGCTCGGTCTGCTCGGGCTCAGGCTCGGGCGTTTGTTCGGGCGCCGGCGAAGCGGCTTCCACCGGCGCCGCGTCGCCCGATTGGGGCGGCATTTCGACGCTCGGCTGCTCGGCGCCGGCCAGATCGGACACCACCGGCTGCTCTGCCGGCACTGGTGCGTCCTCTGCAACCGCTTCCGGCTGGTTGACTGGTTGCTGCGGGCCCCGGCCACGCTGGTTGAGGCCGCCATCGCGGTTATTGTCGCGGTTATTGTCGCGGTTATTGTCGCGGTTATTGTCGCGACCGCCTTCACCCCCGCCTTCGCGGTTTTCGCGGTTTTCGCCGGTTTCCTGGGCGCCGAGGTTGCGGAAATAATGCTCCGCGTGCTGGAAGTAATTTTCCGACGCGATGCGGTCATCGACGGCCAGAGCATCCCGCGCCAGGGTCAAATATTTCTCATAAACCTGTTGGGCGCTGCCGCGGACCCGGA
>CAUZTZ010000109.1:0-11627 GCA_963582805.1 Alphaproteobacteria bacterium | reverse complement strand
GGCTTCATGGGACAACACCTTTTTGGGCTATTCGATACCCCGACTATATCGCTTAACGCACCGCTTGCACCTCTAAATGCACGCCTTCGCGTTTTTGCAAGTGCCCAATGATCTCGAACAGGTTTTGGCCTGCGGATTACCGGCGGGCCCGAACATGCGCATCAGGCTTTTGGAGGACTTGTTGGTGATTGTACCAAGCTCCTCGAAGCCGAGGGTTGCGTTGATATAATCCCGCAAAACCGCCTTGCCGGTTTCGATGTCGCCGGACAGCAGGCAATCCACGCCCTCCTTCAGCAACCCCTCGCGAAACGCCGGGTCGCGCTCTATCCGCGCTTGTATGGTTTCCTTGAAATTCCGGGTCAGGACCATCCGGCCTCCGAACCAGGGCAATGGCGACCTTGGCCGCAGCCTGGGCGTTCAGATGATCAAACCAGTTGCCGAAATAGCTGCGATCATTAGCGCCGACATATTCCCTGATCTCAATCATCACTATTGGTAACATATAGGTTACCTTTTATCGCTCTACAAGTCCACGCCGAAATGTGGCTCTATTTCTCCGTCAGGCGCGGCATCAGTTCTACGAAATTGCAGGGCATGAACCGGTAATCAAGCTGGTGGACCAGAATATCGTCCCAGCCGTCGCGGCAGGCGCCGGGCGAGCCGGGCAGCGCAAACAAATAGGTGCCGCCGGCAACCCCGGCGGTCGCCCGCGACTGGATCGTCGAGGTGCCGATTTTCTCGAAACTCAGCATGCGGAACAACTCGCCGAAGCCGGCGATTTCCTTTTCCCAGACTTGGGCAAAGGCTTCCGGCGTGACGTCGCGGCCCGTGACGCCGGTGCCGCCGGTGGTGATGACCACGTCGATATCGGGATTTTCGATATATTCCGTCAGCTTGGCGGCGATAATTTCGATGTCGTCCTTGACGATCTCGCGCGCCGCCAGGATATGGCCGGCCCCGTCCAGGCGGTCGGCGAGCATGTCGCCGGAGCGGTCATCATCCAGGGTTCGGCTGTCCGATACGGTGAGCACCGCAATATTAACCGGCAGGAACGCGCGGCCCGCGCTATTCTCGGCCATCTTCGGCCACCTCGACGGCCAGCTCGCGCTCCGACGTATAATGGGGCCATTTGCCGCGGGCGACGGCATCCATGGAGGCCAGCGATTGGTTGAAGCGGATGCGGTAGATCCAATAGTTGGTCAGCACCCGTTCCACAAATATGCGGGTTTCCCGGGACGGGATGCTTTCGATAAACAGAAGCGGATCGTTATTATGCTTAACCTTGCGCGACCATTTGTTCAGATTGCCGGGCCCGCCGTTCCAGGCGGTCAGCAAGCGGAACAGATCGCCCTTGATGCGCGCATCGCCCAACAGGATATCGATATATTTCTGGCCGAGCTTGAGATTAAGTTCGGGATCGAACAGCTGGTTGCGCTGAGCGCCGCGCAAGCGCCGGTCCTTGGCAACGAAACTGGCGGTACGCGGCATGAGCTGCATCAGCCCACGGGCGCCGGCGCGGCTTTTGGCCTTCGGGTTAAAGGCCGATTCCTGGCGGATCAAAGCGAGGATCAATTCCCTGTCGATGACGCCGCCATCCTTGGCGGTCAAGGGCGGCGCCGGGTAGGCGGTGGAATCGTACAAATCCGATCCCGAATGCACCAAAAGCGAGCCCAGACGCATGGCCAATGACGGCATTTGGGCGCGGTCGGCCAAGGCCAGCATGGCGCGCGCCAGATCCGGCGAGGTGCGCCCGAACAAGGCTTTCAGCTCCACCTCGGCGCGGCGGTCTTCGCCCACCTGCAACAGCATCACGGCGCGGCGGCCGCCCGGCGCGGCGGCCAATTCGCGCAAGGCCTCGGCGGCGAGGGGCGGCGGCGCCCAATTGAAGGCGGCTTTGTCGGCCATCAAGTTGTGCGCCAACAATCCGTAAAAGGTTCTGGGATGCTTCTTGGCGGCGCGCAAATACTTGTTGAAATCCTGTGGCCGGCGCACCCTGAGACTGGTGCGCGCCGCCCAGAAGGCGCCCGCCGAGATCAGCCAGCCGCCCGCATACTCCGATTTGGAAACCGCATCGAAATGGCCGAGGGCTCTTGGGTAATCTTGCAGGCGCCAGGCAGCCAGCCCGGCGGTCCAATGAACCACGGGCAGATATTTACCGCTCCGCTGGGTTGCCTTTTCGGACCAGTCCAGCGCCCACTGGTCGCGCCCGTCGCCGTAATAGCCGGTGGCCAGACGGCCGCGCTGGCGGTCCAACTCGACCGGATGATAGAGGCGCTGGTTTTTCTTGTCGGTGATCAGCTTTTTGAAGGCCTTGGTCCAGCCCTTGCGCAGATACCAGCGGAGGCGCCTTTGAATGCCGCGAAATTCCTTGCGCTGGGCCTTGGTCAATTTTTTGCGGGGCGAATAGGTTTTGCTGGCATAGGCGGCGGCGACATATTTCCGGTTGGCTCGGACCGCTGCCGGCGGCACCGGCATTTTCCAGTTTTTGGGCCGCCGCCGGAGCGCCAATTTATAGATACGCTTGGCTTCCGGATGATCGGCATAGTCCGCCATCCAGGCTTTAAGCTCCCGGTAGCGGGACCGGTATTTGGTCGGATGCAGATAGCGCTGCGCCAAAACATGGCCCATCAGGGCGCGATCATCGATCCGTTTGATGATCTTGTCGGCGTCTTTCCATTCGCCGTTCTTTTGCACTTCGAAGACAATGCGGTAGCGGGCGGCGTCGGCCTCGTTCAGAAGCGACGGCAGGCTCGCCGACACCCAATCCTTGGGCGCCCCGGCTTTCAAGACCGCGGTCTCCAATTCAGCGCCGGTTTTTTCGGCGGCCAGAACCGGTGCGTGCACTGACAAAGCCAGAATAGCCGCGACGGCTACTCCACTGAGCAGTTCCCGTAGTTTCACTGGTAAAACCATCTATTCAGAAATTTACTTTTGTTCCCCAAGAGCCCCGAAAAATGATCGCAACCGCAACCACTTCCCTGGGGCCGATCATACGGGAAACGCAGCATCGACGCAAATCCGAAGCGCCGGATAAAGACGTCTAGGCTTCTTCCAGCTTCGCCTTGATCGCCAGAAGGTCGCGCCAGGCCTCGCGTTTGTGGGCCGGCGAGCGCAGCAGGTAGGCGGGGTGAAAAAACGGCATGGCGTCGATGGGCGCCGCAAGCTTCGGGCTCGAATAGGCGAACCACTTGCCGCGCATGCGCGTGATACCTTCGGAGCGGGCAAGCAGGGTCTTGGCCGCCGGGCCGCCGAGCGGCACCAGAATATCGGGGTCCACCAGCTCGATATGGCGCGCAACGAAGGGCAGACAGGCAGCGATCTCGTTGCTCGACGGGTTGCGGTTGCCGGGCGGCCGCCAGAAAACAATGTTGGTGATATAGACCTGCGCCCTATCCAGGCCAATGGAGGCCAGCATCAAATCCAGAAGCTGGCCGGAAACGCCGACAAAGGGCACCCCTTGTCGATCCTCGTCGGCGCCCGGCGCCTCGCCGACGAACATGATGCGGGCTTGGGGGTTGCCATCGGCGAAAACCGTGTTGGTGGCGGTCTTGCGAAGTGCGCAATCTTCGAAGCGGTCGACGGCAGCGCGCAATTCTTCGACGCTGTTCGCATTGCCGGCCAGCTTGACGGCGTTTTCGACGGCTTTTTCCGATGTGCTGGCTCCCGGTTTTTGTGTGTGTTGCGCCGGCGCGGCCCGCTTTGCCGGGCCCGGCGCCGTTTTAGGCGCGGCTATTTGCGGCACCGATATGGTCTTCAATGATTCGGCAAACCGGTCCACCGGCGCCTCGCCGATACATTCATCAATTCCGGCCTCCAGATGCCAGGCCAGGGATGCGCGCAATTGTTCGGTATCCGCCATGCGCCGATAATATCAGACCAGGCGCCAACTTGACACCTCCGGTGCGCCGGAACATGGTCTGGATTGCCTGCGAAATTGCCTAAGGAAACCGCCCATGGAACGGGAATCGATGGAATATGACGTCGTCATCGTCGGCGCCGGACCATCGGGATTGGCGGCGGCGATCCGGCTCAAGCAACTGGCTGCGGATGGGGGCCGCGATATCGGCGTCTGCATTGTCGAAAAAGGCTCCGAAGTGGGCGCCCATATCATGTCCGGCGCCATCGTCGAGACCCGCGCCCTGGATGAGCTGCTGCCAGATTGGGCGAACCTGGGCGCACCCTTGAATACGCCGGTAACCCAAGACCGGTTCCTGTTTCTGACCCAATCCGCCGCCATCCGCCTGCCGACGCCGCCGTCCATGAACAATCACGGCAATTTCGTCATCAGCCTTGGCAATCTATGCCGCTGGCTGGCGGAACAGGCCGAAGGGCTGGGCGTCGAGATTTATCCGGGCTTCGCCGCCGCCGAGGTTTTGTACGATGACGGCGGCCGGGTGAAGGGCGTCGCCACCGGCGATATGGGTATCGGCAAGGATGGCGAGCCGGGCCCGAACCACCAGCCCGGCGTCGAATTGCACGCCGCCTATACGCTGTTCGCCGAGGGCTGCCGGGGCTCCCTCACGAAGACCCTGATCGAACGGTTTGGCCTCGACAAAAATTCCGATCCGCAGACTTATGGCATCGGCATCAAGGAGCTTTGGGAGGTGGCGCCGGAAAAGCACAAACCCGGACATGTGGTCCACACCATCGGCTGGCCGCTCACCAATGATGTTTACGGCGGCTCCTTCATCTATCATCTCGAAGACAATCAGGTGGCGGTGGGGTTTGTCGTCGGCCTTGATTACGCCAATCCCTATCTCAGCCCCTTCGATGAAATGCAGCGCTTCAAGCTGCATCCCACGATCAAGCCCTTGCTGGAAGGCGGGCGGCGCGTCGCCTTTGGGGCGCGGGCGCTGATCGAGGGCGGCTTTCAATCGATCCCGGATTTGTGTTTTCCGGGCGGCGCGCTGATCGGCGATGCCGCCGGTTTCATGAACGTGGCCAAGATCAAGGGCAGCCATACGGCGATAAAGTCGGGCATGGTCGCCGCCGAGGCGGCCTTCGATGCGCTCGGCTCCGATGCGGATGTAAGGCCAGAGCTGGGCGCCTACCCTTTGAGCCTGAAACAAAGCTGGCTGTGGGCGGAGCTGAAAAAAGTGCGCAATATCCGCCCGTCGTTCCGCTGGGGCCTGTGGGCGGGGCTTGTCCTGTCGGCCATCGATACTTATCTGTTCGCCGGCCACGCGCCCTGGACTTTGCACCACCACGCCGATCACGAGACGATGCAAAAGGCCGCGGGCGCGCGCAAAATCGATTACCCGAAGCCGGACGGCGAGATTACCTTCGACAAGCCGTCTTCGGTGTATCTTTCGAACACCAACCACGAAGAAAACCAGCCGGTGCATTTGCAGCTTTTAGACCTGGATGTGCCGCTGCGCGTCAATCTGGCCGACTATGACGGGCCCGAGGTGCGTTTTTGCCCTGTCGGAGTCTATGAATTCGTCGAAGAAGATGAAAAACAGCGCCTGCAGATCAACGCCCAGAATTGTGTCCATTGCAAAACCTGCGACATCAAGGACCCGGGCCAAAACATCAACTGGGTGGTGCCCGAGGGCGGCGGCGGCCCCAATTATCCGAATATGTAGCCCGGGCGGGTGAATTTGTGCGCCGATAATTTTTTCGCAAGTTGGCGTGATCGGCGGGTTTCAAGATTGAGGAATTACTCGCCTGGCGCTAGACTGTTCCCAATCCCGCCTCATTCGGAGAAAATGTCTTGGGTTTAAACGATCGCCATAAACATATGCGCCGCCCTGCGGGGCTGATCGCCGCCGCCGCGTTACTCGGCCTGATCATCAGCGGGTTGCCTGCAATCGCCAAACCGCTGATCGTGGAACCGGCAAAGTCTGCTGCCGCCGAATCGCCTCTCGGCAGTTATCTGGCTGGCCGCCACGCCCAATATGCGCGCGACCCGGACGCCGCCATCGACTATTACCTGACCGCCCTCAAAACCTTCGCCGGCAACAAGGCCATCATGCGCCGGGTGGCGGTGCTGCTGATCACCGAGGGCCGCATCGACGAAGCCCTGGGCCTCACCAAAAGTCTCACCGATACCAAGGGCGAGGCCAGCAATCTGGCCAAGCTGCTGGCGGCGCTGGAAGATATGCGCGGCGGCCGCTTGGCCGAGGCGGAAACGGCGCTCGGCTTGCTGCCCAAGACGGGGCTCAATTTGTTTACCCGGCCGCTCTTGCGGGCCTGGGTTCTGGCCGGGCTGAAACGCTATGACGAGGCCGTGGCCGAGATCGACGCGAAAGGCGACAACAAGGCGTTCATTACCTTGTTCGGCGTTCATTCGGCGCTGATCAACGTGCTCAAGGGCGACGCACAAAAGGCCGACGCCCAATTCAAGGCGGCCATCGCCCGGCGGCGCGGACCCAATCTTCGCCTGACCCAGCTTTACGGCAATTTCCTGGAGCGCGCCGGACGCCGAGACGAGGCCCGCGCCCTTTATGACACCTATATGAAGGCGCAGCCGGCATCGACCATGCTGAGCGTTGCCTACAAACGCCTGGATGCGGGCAAAAAGCCGGACGCCGCCGTCGCCGACGCGAACGAAGGCGCCGCCGAGGCATTGTTCAGCCTAGCCGGCTCGGTGCGCCAGCAAAACTCGCGCCAGGCGCTGATCCTGTCGCAGCTCGCGCTCCGCATGAAGCCGGAATTCACCGTGGCCCGTCTGTTGATCGCCGAAACCTTGGAATCCCAGCAACGCAACGCCGACGCCATCAAAGCCTACCGGCGCATCGCCAAGGACCCGGCCTTTGCCTGGACCGCGCGCCTCCGTATCGCCGACAATTTCGATACCTTGAACAAAGTCGATGATGCCGTGCAGGAACTGCGCGCCATGGCCCGCGCCGACACCAAACGGTTTGATGCGCTGGTCCGCCTGGGCGATATTTTGCGCCGGCGCAAGCGCTACCGGGAAGCGTCGCGCGCCTATGCCGACGCCAAGGCGCGCATCCCAAACTTGCAACGCCAACACTGGTCGCTGCTTTATACCGCCGGCATCGCCAACGAGCGCATCAAGAACTGGAAGGTGGCCGAGGCCGATTTTCTGAAAGCCCTCGAATTGTCGCCGGGCCAGCCTTTCGTGCTCAACTATCTCGGCTATTCCTGGGTGGAGAACGGCAAGAACCTGGACCGGGCGCGCAAGATGATCGAAACCGCCGTCGAAAAGCGCCCCCGGGACGGCTATATCGTCGACAGCCTGGGCTGGGTTCTGTACCAGCTCGGCGATATCGACAGCGCCGTCAAGCATCTGGAACGGGCCGTCGTGCTGCGCCCGGAAGACCCGACCATCAACGACCATCTGGGCGACGTCTATTGGAAGGTGGGACGGCGCAACGAGGCCCGCTTCCAATGGGAGCGCGCCCTGGCGCTGGAACCGGAAAACGACCAGATCGGCAAAATCAAAACCAAATTGCGCAACGGCCTGAAAGACGGATGAGCAAGGCGGTCACGGTCCGGGCAACCGCCAAGATCAATCTCTATTTGCACGTGACGGCCAAGCGCGCCGACGGATTTCATACCTTGGACACGCTGATCGCCTTCGCCGCAATTGGCGATGAGATCACCGCCCGGCCCGGCGAAAATCTAGGCCTCGAAATCGATGGTCCGTTCGCCGGCGCACTGCAAACCACCGGCGATAATCTGGTCTTGAAGGCCGCCCACGCTCTCGCCGAACTTAGCGGCTGCCCCGCAAACGCTCATATCCACTTGACCAAGAATTTGCCCGTCGCTGCCGGTATCGGCGGCGGCTCGGCGGACGCGGCGGCGGCGCTCAAGGCCTTGGCGAAACTTTGGCAAATCCCCTGGGACGAGGGCGCGATGCACAAACTGGCCGCAACCCTCGGCGCCGACGTGCCCATGTGTCTGGCCGGACACACCGCTTTTGCCGGCGGCATCGGCGAGCAGCTATCCCCGGCAACCGCCCTGCCTCCTTGCGGCCTGGTGCTGGTCAATCCCGGCGTGGCCCTATCAACGCCCGAGGTTTTTGCGGCGCGCACCGGCGCCTTCTCCGAAGAGGCACGCTTCACGGAAACGCCTCGGGACGCCGCCGGACTTGCGCGCCTGCTGGCAACCCGGCGCAACGATCTGACCGATGCCGCCACCGGCTTGGCCCCGGTGATCGGCGATGTGCTGGCCGGCATTGAGGCCGGCGGCGCGCATCTGGCCCGCATGTCCGGCTCCGGCGCCACCTGCTTTGGGCTTTTCGATGATTTGAGCGCTGCGACAAACGCCGCCGATCTATTGCGAAAGGCCAAGCCCGATTGGTGGATTGCGGCAAGTATCTTGGCCAGCGGTTAGACGGTTGCCGAGGGCGGTGATGGCGTTTACATTGCGCCCGCATCACAGCGATTATGGGGCGTAGCCAAGTGGCCTAAGGCACCGGCTTTTGATGCCGGCATTCGGAGGTTCGAATCCTCCCGCCCCAGCCAAATCAATTTTGGGCCAAAATTCGCATCACTATTGACAAGCAGGCACAATTCCAACCACATTTGGATCGCTGAGCCTTGCGGGCAATTCCGACGCCTTTGTAAGGTTTCGCGAACAACCGTATTCCTGGCGGAGACAAATCCTCCCCACAAATAAGCCAGAGAAACGGGGCGAGGCATCACATTGAAAGGGAGCTATCATGTCCATCATCAGATCCAGAGGCACCGCGAAATCGGTCGCAATATCCATCGCCGTGGCCGCCGCATTCGCGGTGACACCGGTATCGGCGAAACCGATAACCTTGAAGTTAGGCCACCCATTGCCGCCCAAGACCGGCCTGCAAGTGTGGGCGAATTTTCTTAAAGCCGGGCTCGAAAAAGCCGCCCCCGGCGCCTTCGACGTCAAGATTTTTCCGACCAGCCAGCTCGGTGCGATCCCCAGAATGATCGAAGGCGCCCAGCTCGGCACCATCGAAATGGTCACCATACCGCCGGCATTTTTCTCCGGCGTCGATCAGCGCTACGGCGTGGTCACCGCGCCCGGCATCTTCGACGGCATCGCCCATGGCCAGCGCACGATGAACGATCCCGAGTTCAAGAAGGTGTACTGGCCGATCGGCGAGCGCAAAGGCCTCAAGCAGGTCGGCATGACCTGCGAGGCGCCCACCGATTACGCCTTCGTGGAGAAGATCACCAAGCTTTCCGACTTCAAGGGCCGCAAGCTTCGCGTGTTCGGCTCAAAACTGGAGATCGAGACTTTGCGCCGGGTCGGCGCCACCGGCGTGCCGATGCCTTTGTCCGAGGTCATCCCGGCGATCCAGCGCAAGGTCATCGACGGCAACAAGGCCGGCATGCCGGTGTTCGTGCCGTTCAAATATCAGACCATCGCCAAGTACGTGCTGAAGGGTAAGCAATCGATCATCTGCATCAATAAAATGGCTTCCAAATCCTGGTTCGACGGGCTGCCCTCAAACCTGCAGAAAACCCTGGTCGCTGAAGCCGGCAAGGCCGATAAAAAGATCCTCGGCTGGAACATTGCCATCATGAAGAAGTTCTATGCGATATGGCAAAAAACCGGCGGCGTATTGGTCGAATTTTCCGATGCCGACAATGCCGAGTTCCGGCGCAGACTGTCGACCGTCGGTGACGACATGTACAAGAACCTGCCGAAAGTTCTGGCCATGTACAAGCTGATGAAGTCGGTGGCCGACCGGCGGCGCGCAAAATAGATGATAGATGAATTTGGCCGGCTGCCCGGGCGGGCGGTCGGTCAGTTCATAATGCTGGGCAGGAACAGGGACAGTTCCGGGATATAGGTGACGCAGCCGAGCGCCACGATATTGATGAGGATAAACGGCACCAGACCGGGATAGATGCTCGACAAGGGCGCCCGGAATAACGCCTGGGCAACGAATATATTGAGCCCGAACGGCGGCGTGAACATACCTATGGCCAGATTGACGGTCATGATGACGCCGAAATGGATCAAATCGACGCCCACCGCGGCGACGATCGGCGCCAGCAGCGGCGTCAGCACCAGGATCGCCGAGCCGGGATCGAGCAAAGCGCCGACGATCAACAACAAGATATTGATCATCAACAGGATCATCCACGGCTCGACCTCTAGCGCCTTGATGGCGGCGGTGGCCGCTTGCGGAATACCGCTCACGGTCAACAGCCAGGAGAAGACGCCGGCGGCGGCGACGATGATCAGCACCTGCGCGGTCAGGTACATGGATTGCACCGAGACCTCCCAAATGCCCCCCCAGGTGATGTCCCGGTGGATGAACTTGGTCACGACGATGGCGTAGACGCAGGCGATACCGGCCGCCTCGGTCGGCGAAAAGATGCCGGCCAAAATGCCGCCGAGGATGATAAACGGCGTGCCGAGCGCCCAAATGCCTTCCTTGGAGGCGCGCACGAAGGCGCCGAAATCGAACTTCTGGCCCTCGCGGATGCCGCGTGAGGTGGCAAAATAATAGATGTAGGCGGCCATAAGCAAGGCCATCAGCAGCCCCGGGATGATGCCGGCGATGAACAATATGGAGACCGACTGCTCCGCCGAGGCGCCGTAGAGGATCATGGTGATCGAGGGCGGAATGACGATTGCGATAGCGCCCGATGAGGTCAGCAGCCCGGTGGAGAAGCGCTCATCGTAGCCCTTTTCGCGCAATGACGGGTACATCAGGCGGCCGACCGCCGCCACTGTCGCCGGGCTGGAGCCGGAGATGGCGCCGAAAATGGTGCAGGTGCCGACGGTGGTCAGCGGCAGGCTGCCGCGCACCCCGCCGATGATCGACATCACCCAATTGATGATGCGCGCCGAAATGCCGCCGCGGCCCATCATCTCGCCGGCAAAGATGAAGAACGGCACCGCCATCAGCGCGAACTTGTCGATGGAGCCGAACATCACCTGATGAACCGCAGCCAGCGGGATGTCCATGAAGAACAGCAGGACGATTGCCGAGGTGGCCAGCAAGATGATGAAAATCGGCAGGCCCAGCAGCAGCAGCCCCACCGGAACCATGACCATTACCCAGCCCATGGCGTGCTCCTTTGGTCTCCGGTCGCGGTCATGATTGTTCTCCCGGCGCGCCGTCGGCGGGCTCCAACGTCATATCGACGGCCACCTGTGCCAGACCGCCGGTGACGTAAATCCGAAAGCGGATCGCCACGGCAACAAACATCAAAAAGAAACCCAGCAACAAAGCGGCATGTGGAATGACCATGGGCAGCCCCATAATGACGCTGCGCTGATCGAGGCGCGCCATCAGTTCGACCACGCGCATCGATTGGGGCAGCACGAACACGCAGATCAAAAGGAAGATGGTGGTGCTGGTGAAGTTCAAAATCTCCTTCCACGGGCTCGGCAGCATGATCGAGAAGAAGTCCATCTTTAGATGGCCGCCGTCCCAGGACGCCAGCACGGCGCCGGTCAGCACGGTCCACACCATGATAAAGATCATCGCCTCCTCGGCCCAGATTATCGGCGAGAAGAACACATAGCGTCCGACCACGTTGGCGAAATTGACGGCGATGCCGACCAGGATCAGCGTCCCGAGGATCGCCTTCGGCACCGTCAGGATGGCAAAGGTCAGAAATTTCGAATAGGCGATGTCCTGCCAGTCGGCGAGGATGGGGCGCAAAACAACCTGAAAATAACAGAGCGCCGCGCAGGCCACGATCACCACGGCGGCG
>CAUZTZ010000108.1:0-11742 GCA_963582805.1 Alphaproteobacteria bacterium | reverse complement strand
TTCCCATTGTTGATCTGATAACCAAAATAAACGCCTCATAATCTGAAACTCCCATTATTAAGTTCCAGACCATTGAATCAATTAATGGTTAATGAGTTCTGACCCTAGAGCGGCACGGCGAGCAGATTGTCGATGGCCGAAGTATCGGCGATGACAATCAATTTCCGGAACTTAGGCCCGCCGCTGTTCATGACAATCTCGGCGTCGTACTTGCCGGTGGAGAAGATGCGGGTCTCGCCTTCCTCGGTGGAATGCAGCACCAGATAGTTGGCGGTAACGTTGTGCGCGCCGGCTTCGCTGTCATGGACGCGGATGTTGGAAATCATATGGCGGATGTGCAGATACCGGAAGGTGAGGGTGTTCTCGAGCACCGACACCCGGTCCTCGACCATGCCGTGGGAATCGCAATAGACCATGGCGCTGGGCAGACCCAGATCCCAATTTTCCCTGGTATGCACCTCGTAGCGGCATTCCTCGGCAAAGAAATCCGGCCAGGCGGAAAAATTTCGCTCGTCCAGGCAAAGGGCATAATCGGCGTAAAGGTTCAAGATCGCCTGTACGGCATCGCCGCCGCTCATGGTGGGCTACCGGTGCCGGGGAAGCCCATGGTTTTGCGGTAATATTGCCAGAAACCGCGCAGCGAGACCTCTTGCGCCAAGGTGTCCTGGTCTTCGACGGCGCCGCGCCCGCCCATCTCGATTACCGAATGACGGCCGCGCTGGGTGCGGGCCGCTTCCTGGACCAGGCGCGCCGCCTCACCGTCTTCCATGGAGATGTACCCCGCCGGTCCGATCATATTGGCAAGCCTGAGCTTGTCATCGGCTTCTTCCGCATCGGCATCATCGAAGCCGAAATAGGTCCAGAAAATCTCGAACTTATCGGGACCCTTGGGGCGTATATGGCGGATCTGAAAGGCGTTCTCCACCTGGGCAATCACCAGCGAGGGGAAGATCGCCATGATTACCAGATTGGTGGCGTCGTCATAGGAGCGCCTTGTGCCGATGATGCGCGGGTCTTTAAGGGCAATATCGGGCCGGTATTTGTCATTGGATTTGTATTGCTCCAACAACAAATCGTGGTCCTCGGCGTCGTCCGGGTTGGCGATCGCCAGGATGCAGTTGTTTTTGCCCTCCGGGTCCATGTAGGAGCCGCCCTCCATGGCCGGGGTCTGGATGCCGAAGCTGACATGGAACAGATGCAAAAGCGGCGCGTGATAGGGATCGCGGGTGTTCTCCGCATAGAGCTTCCAGTTGGCCTCGACGGATTGGCGGAAATAGCCGAGCACGCGCAGCGGGCGGGCGAAAATGCGGTCGATCTGGGTAACCAGCGTGGCCCCGAGATATTCGGTGAGCGGCATGATCTCGTCGGCGAAGGTGCCGAATATCATGCCTTTGTAGGTTTCGAGTTTGAGCGGTGTAAGGCGGTGGTCGGACAATTCGAAATCCGCCGGCATGCCGCCCTTGCCCTTGACGCCTTTCTGTTGCGGCACGGCCGTCAGCTTGCCGCCATGGTCGTAGCACCACATGTGATAGGGGCAGTTGAACTGCTTGGCGTTGCCGCGAAGGCGCGGCACGACGCGGGCGCCCCGGTGGGCGCAGCGGTTCTCGAACGCGTTGATCTCGCCGCCGGTGCCGCGGTTCACGACAACGCAGCGCTCGCCCACATAGGTGGTGGTGAAATCGCCCGGCTTAGGGATTTCCTGTTCCAGCGCCAGGTAGGTCCAGTGGGCGCCGGAGAAGATTTTCTCGAGCTCGATCTCATAGAGGTCCGCATCGCAAAATACCTCATAGGGCACCCGGGTGCTGTCGTCGGTGGGCCATGGAATGTCGAGCCCGGTCGGCCTAACGGTGGTCATAATCGGTGCCTCCCTGCTTAGCGCAAATTACGTGCCGTGGCCGCAATTAATCAGATTGCGGGTCTGTTGGAAAGCGCGGGCGCGGCGGAATTTGGAATCTACTCAAGGGGGCAATCGGGAAGGCTTCGCCAATGATGGCCGGGATCATATCTCTTGTCAGCCTACTTGAAATGCCGCGATCATCCCCGATGCGGCATGGCCCAGAATATGGCAATGGAGGAGCCAGTCGCCGGGGTTATCGGCCACGAACGCAATCTCCACGGTTTCATTGGGAAATACAAATACCGTATCGCGCCAAATTTGCTCTGGCAGAGGCGTTCCTTGCCGCGACAAGACCTGAAAAGAGTGGCCATGCAAATGTACAGGATGGGGAAATGCCGTCCGGTTTTGCAGCTTGAGTATATAGCTCTTGCCGAGTTCAAGTTTGAACAGGCGTTCGCCATCATGCAGGGATTTAAGGGACGAATATATTTGCCCGTTGGTCGCCCAGACAGCGCCGCGCTTCGCCAATTCCCGAAGCGGCAATGGCTCGCCATCCAGGGATGCGGTACGCATACGTCCCATCGCACCCCCTTCAAAAACCACCGATTTGGTCTCGGCGTCCGGCAAATTTGGCGCGCTGAGAGGGTTGGCCGGCAACTTGTCTGGCTTGCCTAGCGCCTTCGCCCGCAGCGCATTGCCGGCGACCGCGAATAAGGCGATTGTAAAATTGCGGCCACTATAGGCCTGGTCCTCGATTGCCAATTTGGCGTCCGCCGGCGCGTCCGCCGGGATATCCAGTATCAGGTCGAGGCGATTTCCGGGGGCGATATAATTCTTTTCAATTCCGATTTTCCGAGGCTCGGTCGGATGACCGTCAAAGGCCACAATCCAACCGGAAAGACCCGGAAATACAGGCGCAAATACGCGCGCCGTTGCCGCATTGATCAGGCGCAGACGAATGCGCTCGCCGGGGCGCACCTTTAGCACCGTCTCCAAATCACCGTTGAGCGTGACCGTATTGCCCAAACGTCCGGCATGGCTGTTGTCATGGAGCCGGCCAAAATCTTCCATGACCTGCTGATCTTTGCCGATGCGCCAGTCGGCTAACACCCATACCAGATCACGATCAACGGCAATCGGTTTTTCTTCTTCGACGATGATCGGGCCGTACAGGCCCCGGCCAACCTGTCCCTGGCTGTTGGCATGGGGGTGATACCAATAGGTGCCGGCATCGGCGCAGACGAACCGATAGTCATGGGCGCCGCCGGGATTGATTGGCTGTTGGGAAAAGTAGGGAACGCCATCCATTGCGTTGGGTGTCCGCACACCATGCCAGTGGATGGTTGTCTCCTCGGCAAGACTATTGTGAAGGCGGACCGCCAACTCCTCGCCCTGCTTTACGCGCAACGTCTGGCCGGGACTGCTGCCATTGTAGGTCCAGGCGGCGATCTTCAGTTTTCCCTCGGGCAGAAGGCCTATCTCTCCCGCCGCCGGGCGTAAGACAATAGGCGGGCGCGCTGCGGCGGACGCGGCAAATCCGCCCGCCGCGGCAAGGGCCGCCCCCACGCTACAGGCAAGGAACTCCCGCCGGCCCAAGGTCAAGTTCGAACGGGTGCTTGATCTTATCTCAGTCAATGAAAATGGGTCTCCACCTGCAGCTTTCAAGGTAACATTGTCCAAGCGCCAGCAATAAAAATTTAAATTCCAGCTGCCTTGGTAGCACTTTCCGCAGCTGGAAGGTCAATAGGGTAAAACCCGGTCACCGGAGTAATTATAATCAACAGGATTGGCGGAACTGTTCTAACCCGATACCGGGGCGCGCCGGAACAGGAAGAAGTAGAAAATCGCCATGGCACCTAAAAATGCGGCGGCGCCGAAAAAGACGGCGTTGATATCGCCCGCCGCGAACAAGGCGCCGGCCAGCAGCGGCCCGGTTGTCTGCCCGAAACGGTTGGTCATGCCGTTGGCGACGGTCACTGCCGCCAGCATGTCCTCGGGCGCCTCGTTGACCAACAAAGTCTGGAAGGCCGGAAAGGCGGCGCCGGAGCCGAGCCCGATGATCACGCTGGGCAGCACCAATTCCCCCACCGAGCCCGCAAACGGCACCCAAACGAGGCCCGAGGCCATCACCAGGATCGCCGCGATGGTCAGCCTCTCGCCGCCGAAGCGGGCGTTCAGGCGGCCCACCGACATGGCGCTGGTGATGCCCGCCGCGATGCGCGCCGAATGAACCAGACCGATGACCAATGCGGAGGCGCCGAAATGGCTGGCCATGAAGATCGGAATATAGGCGGCGACGGCGCCCTGGCCGACGATCATCAGCGTTGGCGCCACGGTCAATATTCCGGCCAGGCGTTTGTCCCGAAGCGCGCCGGCGACGGCGCGGAAATAATCGCCTACGCTTTGCGCCGGCTTTTTCTCGCCGGCCTCCAGCACCAACAGGGTGAAAATGCCCACCGGCACCGCCAGGAAATAGATCAGGAACGGATATTGCCAGCCGATCAGCACCAGCGCCCCGGCGATCGGCGGCAGAATCAGGCTGGCGGTCTGCCCGGCGGCGATACGAAAGCCGAGCACCGTCGCCCGATGCTCACGCGCGAACAAATCCCCCACCAGGGTGATGGTCAAAAACGATACCGCGCTGCCGCCGAGCCCGGCCAGGAAGCGCATCACCAGCAGGGTTTCGAAATCCGGGGCCAGGGCGGTCAGCCCGCCGGCGATGCCATAGAGGAACAGCATGGGCACGATTACCGCACGCCGCCCGAAGCGGTCGGCGAAAATTCCAACCAGGGGCGCGAACAAAAGGCCGGGCAGACTGAACATCGTCAGCACCAGCCCAATGGAAGCCGTGGGAACGTCAAAGGTGTCTTGCAGGGTCGGCAGGATCGGAGAGATCAGCGTGCTGCCGAGCATGATGGTCATGGTAACCACGCAGACCAGCTGCGTGTTCGGCGAGCGCAGTAGCTTTAAATACTGCCCCTTTGGAAGTTGCGGGGTCTCGGAAATGCCGGTTCTCTTTTGCTTCGCGTGGGTTGAGGGTCAGGCAGGCTAATCGGCGTATTGGGGCAGCCATTTCAAGATATTGCCGCAATCGATGGCGCGCAGTTCCTGTTCATTGAAGACGCCGCAAGCGGCCAGCCCTTTTGTGTGATGATCGGCGGACAGAAACGGAAAATCGGTGCCGTAGACGATGTTGCCGGCGCCCGCCACGGCGCGCAAGGCCGCCATCGGGGCTTCGTCGGCGACCTGGGCAGTGTCGTAATAGAATTTGCCGGCGGCGGCCATGAAGCCGTCCGGCACCGCTTCGGCGGACTGGGGCAGCGCGCCCAGCTTTTCGTAGCGATGGATCAAAAACGGCATGGTGCCGCCGCCGTGGGACCAGATGATACGGATATCGGGAAACTTGGCGGCCATGCCGCCGAACACCACCCTTGCGATGGCGCGCGAGGTATCGGTCTGATATTCGACCACCGCGTCGGGAATGCCGGGCAAGATGTTTTCGCAGCATTCGGGGGTCGCCGGATGGGTGTAGACAATGCATTTCCGCCGGTTGAGCTCTGCATAGACCGCGTCATAGGCGGGATCGCCCAGCCACACATCGCCATAGCTTGTGAACAGGACAACGCCGTCGGCGCCAAGCTCGTCCATGCCGTATTCGATCTCGGCCAGGCAGCCGTCGATATCGGGAAGCGGCAGGTTGACGAACATGCCGAAGCGATTTGGATGGTCGGCGCGAAGCTGGGCAGCGTAATCATTGCAAAGCCGCGCCATGCGCCGCGCCTCACCCGTATCGCCGAACCAGAGCCCCGGCAGGGTGATTGAGGTGAGCGAGAAATCAACGCCGCCTTCATCCATGGTTTCAATCGAGCGCTCGGGCGTCCAGCCGGCCAGCGGCGGCGGCATGCGCGCCTCCGGCGATAGCGAACGGATGTATTCGGGCGGCGCGATGTGATGATGAACGTCGATGCGGTTAAAGCCGTGGCCGGATGTCTCTGCCATGTCTGGTCCCCCTGTTCGCCGATGATCTCTAGCATAGCGAAAATGGGAGCCTCGCCAAGGGACGCGCCTTTCCAGGGGGCCACGAAATTGGCTACTGTGGGCGCCGCTGGACAATCATGGGGGGACACGCCAATGATGAAAATTGATGGCAGCTGCCATTGTGGAGCCTTGGCTTACGAGGCCGAGGTCGATCCGGCAAAAGTCGGCGTCTGCCATTGCGTCGATTGCCAGATATTGTCCGGCGGCGCGTATCGCACCGGCGCCACGGCGCCCGAAGGGGCGTTCAAACTCACCCTGGGCACGGCCAAGATATATGCCAAAGACACCGACGCCGGGACCAAGCGGGAAATGGGGTTTTGCGGCGATTGCGGCACCCACATTTATTCGGCGCTGCCGGGCGATGGGCCCAAGCAATTCCGGGTGCGCGTCGCCACCGCCCGCCAGCGGGATCAATTGCCGCCGACGCGCCAGATTTGGATGCGCTCGGCGCAAAAATGGACGGCGGAATTGACCAGCCTCCCCGGCGAGGCCAAGCAATCGCCGGCGGCGGTTTCGGACTAGGATCGTGGCCCGAGGGCCGCCCCAAATATTTGCCTGACAACCATCCTATTAATTAGTATCCTATTTAATAGGATTGAAATGATGGCTGCCAAAAAACGACAGGAACTGGTGGAGGTATTCGGGCTTTTGCTTGCCGATATGGCGCATAAGTGGCGGCGCGTGCTCGACCAGCGGCTGAAGCCCAAGGGCTTATCGCAAGCGACGTGGCGAACGATTTATTATGTGCAGCTGGCCGGGACCGGAATTTTGCAGAAAGACCTGGCCATCGCCATTGGCATCGTGGGGCCGAGCCTTGTGCGCCTGCTGGATTCGCTGGAAGACGATGGCCTTCTGGTGCGCCGCCCATCGCCCAATGACCGGCGCGGAAAAATCATATTGCTGACCCCCGAGGGGGAAGCGAAATACCAGGAATTTCGCGACATCGCCGACGCGGCCCGCGAAGAATTGCTGCACGGCATATCGGGGGAAAATCTTGGCGCCTGCCTGGACGTGTTGACCCAGATTGGCGGCAATGCGGACCACATCGGGTCCGGGGGCAAAGATGGCTGACGAGGCGCAACCGGCCCCCGCCCCAACGCCCGCAAATGGGCGCCGGCGCCTTTTGAGGGCGGGCGTCCTTATTCTGATTATCGTTGGCGGCGGATATTGGGGGTTCGGTTGGCTGCAGCATCGCCTCGGCGTGGTGATCGAAAACGATGCGCGCATCGCCGCCGATATGATTTCCATTTCAAGCCGGGTCGAAGGCTGGGTGGTAACGAGCCCGGCGGGGCAGGGCACGGTGCTTAAGGCGGGCGATCTGATCTTAAAAATCGATAGCCGGGAGGCCGAGCAGAAGCTCAAAGAGCTGGCCGCGCGGATCAAGGAAATCAAGGCCGAACGGGACGAGGTTCTGGTCGAAATCCGGGTCATGGACCGGCAAACCGGTCACCGGCTTGCAGCCCAAAAATACCGGGTTGAGGCGGCGCAAGCGGCGCTTGGCTCGGCCGCCGCCAATGTCGGGCTCCAAAAATCGGAACTGATGCGCATAAAAGCGCTGGCCGCCCGGCGCATAGCGTCGAAACAGCGGCTGGAACAGGCGGCATCGGATCTCCGGGTGGGGCGCGAAAACCAGCGCCGCGCCGAGGCCGAGCTGGCTTCAAGCCGGGCCGTCTTGTTGGAGATACGCGCCACCGGCGGCAAGTCCGACGCCCTTCGCAAGCAGCTGATCGGGCTAAAGGCAGAGCAGGAACAGGCCGCCGCGCGCTATGAGCGCCAGCGCCTCAATCTGGAAGACCGCAAGATCACCAGCCCGGTGGCCGGCGTCATCGACAAGACCTTCATCGATGCCGGCGAGTTCGTGCGGCCCGGCCAGCGGCTGGCGCTCATTCACGATCCCAACAATATCTGGATTGATGCCAATATCCGCGAAACCGACATCCGCGACGTGCGCCTCGGCGCTCGGGTCCAGGTGCTCGTCGACGCCTTTCCAGGGCGCACCTTCCAGGGCGAGGTGGTCCGCATCGGCAGTGCGACCACCAGCCAGTTCGCGCTGCTGCCGAGCCCCAATCCGAGCGGCAATTTTACCAAGATTTCCCAGCGCATTCCGATCAAAATCCGCATTTCTCAAGATAACGGCAGGTTCCTTCCCGGCATGATGGTCGAGATCGAGATCGCCGCCGGCGATGGCACAGGCCAATAGCGCCGAGGGCGTCGAGGGCTTCGCCCGCTGGATGATCGTCGCCACGGTTGGCGTCGGGTCGATCGCGACCATTTTGACGGCGACGATAATTAATGTCGCGGTGCCCGATATCATGGGTGCCTTCGGCATTGGGCAGGATCGGGCGCAATGGGTATCGACGGGCTATCTGGCGGCGACCACCGCCGCCATGCTTCTCACCGATTATTCGATCCGCCGCATCGGTCAGCGCAATACGTTTATTTTGGCCATCGCCGTCTTCATCTTCGGCTCGATCGTCGGCGGCATGGCAACCAATTTCACGGTGTTGATATTCGGCCGGATTCTGCAAGGTGCCGCTGCCGGCATCACCCAACCCCTCGCCATGCTGGCCTTGTTCCAGATATTTCCGCTCAATGAGCGCGGCCGCGCCATGGGCCTGTACGGCATGTCGGTGATCCTCGCGCCCGCCGTCGGCCCCTATGTCGGCGGCGCCATGGTCGATTTGTTCTCCTGGCGCTATGTCTTTTTTATGCCGGTGCCGTTCAGCGCCATCGCCATTCTGATGGCGGCGGTATCGCTGCGTCCGCGCGAGAAGGGCGCGGCGCCGCCGGCTTTCGACTGGATCGGATTTGCGCTGGCATCATTGTTTATCGCGGCGCTGCTTATCGGATTAACCAATGGGGCGCGCGATGGATGGAACGCCAACGAGGTAATTGCCACCTTCGTTGTGGCCGCCGCCGCCATCGCGGCGTTCATCTTTTGGGAATTGAGGCACGCGCAGCCACTATTGAATTTGCGCCTGTTTGGAAATCCCCGGTTTGTGTCGGCGGTGATGGTCTCGTTCGTATTCGGCGGCGCCATATTTGCGTCCATATATCTGGTGCCATTATTTTTGCAAATTGTTCAAGGCTATACACCGACCCGGTCCGGGCTGCTGCAACTGCCGGCCGGCCTCGCCATGGCGGTGGCGTTTCCGCTGATCGGGCGATTGTCGGACCGGGGCGGCCAGCACCTTCTGACCATGGCCGGTCTGGTGGTCATCGCCTATTCCAGCTTTTTGATGATCGGCGCCCATGTGGACACGCCGTTTTGGCTGTTCGCCGGCTGGATGGTCTTGAGCCGGCTTGGCTTGTCGCTGGTTTTTCCGCCCTTGTCGGCGGCATCGCTTAATGTATTGCCGGCCAACATGATCAGCCAGGGCTCCGGCGTGATGAATTTTTCCCGCTCCCTCGGCGGCGCCTTCGGGGTTAACCTGATCGCCATATCGGTTGACTTCAAGAGCACCAATTTCCGCGCCGCCCTGGCTGATACCCAGCATTCTGGCAATGCGGCGACGCTGGAATTCATGGCCTATGTGCGCCGCTTTTTCGAGAATGCCGGATTGCCGGACACGTTGCAGGAGCCGATGGCGCTCCTTTATCTTGACCGTACCATCAGCCTGCAAGCCGATATGCTGGCCTTCCGGGGCGGCTTTTTGTTGCTGGCGATTGCGACCTTGGCGGCGGTGCTGCCGGCCTGGTTCATGCGGCCCAGAAAGCAGCCGGCGGTCCCGGACGCCAGCGCGCAGGCGGCAAGCTGACAGGACAAGCGCCGGCGCTGGCGGGCGATACCATCAGGGGCGGGTCCCGGGGCATCTGGGCGGGCACTTTCGTTACGCTCCAGGCGCGGCGCCGGCAGCGGCGGACATAATCGCGCCCCCAAGAAGGGTTCTTCCGAATGACGCCAAATGCGGATAAGATCGCGGCAGGTGCGAACGCCTGTGCTTCGCAAAATTTGGGAGGCGGTTATGAAATTTCCGGTTGCCTTTGTTGCGGCGCTAATCGCCGCGTTGTTGGCGATGCCCACCGGCGCCGGCGCCCAGAAAATATCGCCGCCGCCGATCATTGACGTCCATACCCATCTTATCGGCCGCCCGATGATGCTGCCAGGCGCCCTAAAGGTGGCGGAAGGCTTTTTCGAACGCTACGCCATCGAGAAGCTGGTGTTTTCCCACGTTCCCGCCGGCGGCAAGGACGTCATGTATAAGTTTGCCGCCCTCAGGCAATTCTTGCAGGGTGATGACCGGTTCGCGTTCCTGGGCGGCGGCGGCACCTTGAACCCGATGATCCACCGCCACGATGCGGATTCGGAAAAACATAAGCATTTGGCGGAGGAATTCGACAAGATCGCCAACACCATCATCCGCGCCGGCGGCGCCGGCTATGGCGAGATGTCGTCGCTGCATATCTCCGCCATGCCGGGGCACGAATATAATTTCCAGCCCGCCGATCATCCCCTGTTCCGGCGGCTCGCCGATATGGCGGCGCGCCACGACGTTCCCATTGAAATTCACAATGACGCGGTCGAAGGCGTGATGATGGTTCCGAGGGAGTTAGGCCATAACGGCAATCCCGGTAATTTCCCGGGCACCATCAAGGCGCTGGAACGCTTGCTGGCCTGCAATGCGCAGGCCAAAATATCCTGGGCCCATGGCGGCTCGGATCCCCTTGGCGAGATGACGCCGAAGCTGATCCAGCGGATGATGGACAAATACGCTAATCTCTATATGTCGCTGCGCATCGATTCCGGGACCGGCAGAGGGAAAAATCTGGTCTTCGACGGGCGCGGTCTGGACGCCGACTGGTTGGCCCTGTTGAAGCGCCATCCGGACCGCTTCTTTATCGGCACCGACGCCATGTTTGTTGCGCCGCAAATCCCCAAGAAGGCCCCGCCCCATAAATTTGCCGAAAACAATGATACCCGTTACCAGGATGCGGCGCGGTTCCTGTCGCTGCTTCCCGATGATCTTGCCCTGAAGATCGCCAGCGGCAATGCCAAGCGCATCTACCGGTTAAGCCCGCGCAGCCCCGCATTCGCTGCCCGAGGTGTCGGGGCAAAGGGGCAAAAAAAGAAATTTTTGCAGGAGGCCAAAATCATCGCAACCGTGACCGGCAACACCTTGCGCTTCAATGCGCCGAGCAACGGCAGGCCGATGCGGGTTTATTTCGGCGACGGCGGCCAGCTTGCCTTAAAAGCCGGCGATGGCAACCGCATCATTCGCAAACGATGGTTTATCAAGGACGGCAAGTTTTTGTGCCGGACCTTCGGGCGCAAGAACAAGAACCATTGTACATTGGTGCGCCCGGGCCCGGATGGCGGCTTGTTGTTGTTCAACAAAAAGCTTCGCTATCAGGCGAAATTGTTAAAGGGCCGCCAGTTGGGCAATTGAGCGGCGCATAAATTTAGGGGAGGGGGGTAGCAATGCGATTTGCACTTGTCCGCATCGACCGGCCCGGCATGGCCGCCGCCAGAGCCAAGCTGCAGCCGGCGCACAATGACTATCAGAAACCATTTCTGGACATGATCATTTTCGGCGGCGGCTTTGTCGATGACGGCACCGATACATCGGCCCCCGTCGACATCGAGGACGTGACCGGCAATCTGCTCGTGTTCGAGGCGCCGGACCGGGAAACGGTCGAACTATTCCAAGCCAACGATCCCTATACTTTGGCGGGCCTGTTCGAGACCGTGATCATCAAGCCCCTGTGGCAGCGGGTTCCGGCGCTGGAATAGGAATAGTTCAAATTTTATGCAATTTTTATTTAAATAAAGATATAATATAAAACAAATAAAAAATCCGTATTATTAATTATATATTGACTTTTACTTAAAATAGATTACTATAATATGCATGTTCAAATGTATAAAA
>CAUZTZ010000107.1:0-11830 GCA_963582805.1 Alphaproteobacteria bacterium | reverse complement strand
CCCCGATCAAGTCGGGGTATGACTTGGGTGTGGTAACCGGCCTAGCGTCATGTCCAATCGACCGGCCCTAAGTGAAATCGGGAGTTTTGCGGCAGTATTATTAATTGTCGCTAATTTCGTTCACCCCCTTGCGCCGAGCCCACAACAGACTACTTAAGTAACAGCGCATGCGGGCGCTCGTGCTCTTGGAAATTGTGAATATGCAGACTTGATCCCACGCGCGGCGGTGGCCTCGGATCGTGGCCTGTTGTGGTGTGCGCTGGGCCGATTGTCCATAAATGTCCATTAATGGTGATGATGTACATGGAAATTCGGGTGTTGCATGTCGCACCCACGGGCAAAAACCGTAACAAACCGTCATAAACCGTCACGAATAGTCATAACCGTAAGGGGGGTGCAGGCCATGTCGCGCGAGTTGTTTTCGGAATTACACGTTTTACGGAGACGGTGAGAAGAAAGGGGATTTAACACAGAGGACACAGAGAGCGCAGAGAAGAACGAAGATGAGAAGAGAAGGAATTATTGCGCTGCGCGCGGCACGCTTCCTCTGTGTCCTCTGTGATCTCTGTGTTGAAAAATCTTTTTCTTTCTTCTTCTCACCGTCTCACTGTCTCTGTGGTGAAAAATCTTTTTCTGGATGGCTGTGGGAGCGACTAAATTCCCGAGGTGCCTAGATCGACGCGGGTCTGGCCAACCATGCCATCCCCAGACCCGCTGGGCACGTGGCAAGCGAAAGAAGGGTGCCTGGCAGCACGGGCGGGCCGACCATGCCATCCCCCGCCCTCGGCCGGTGCTTATCGTCTCGCGCGGTGCTATTCCCGGTCCGCCTGTTCAACGCGGGAGAAGAACCGGTCAATGCCCTTGGTGACGGCGCCCGCCAGACGGCGCCGGAATTTGGCGCTGCGCAAACTGCGCTCGTCGCGGGCATTGGACAAAAAACCCATTTCGATCAACAAAGACGGCACGTCCGGCGCCTTTAAGACGGCAAAACCCGCGAACCGGTGAGTGTTGCGCAAAAGCCGGGTGACGCGCTTCAACTCGGCCACCAGAAAACCCGCCGCGCGCGCCGACTCGTTCATCGATTCCCGCTGCGCCAGATCGATCAGGATATTGGTAACCCCGGACGCCTGGCCGGAAAGATCGATGCCGGCAATCAGATCGGCCTTGTTTTCGCGCATCGCCAATTCCCCCGCTTCTTTGTCCGAGGCCCGCTCGGACAGGGTATAAACCGAAAGCCCACGCACCTTTTTGTTGCGGATGGTATCGGCGTGCAAGGAGATGAAAAGCTCGGCCCCCTTGTCGCGGGCGATGGCGACCCGGTGGCGAAGCTGGATGAACATATCCCGGCCCCGGGTCAGCAAGACCTTGTAGCGCCCGGTCCGGTCCAGCCCGGCCTTGATAGCGCGCGCCGCCGCCAGGGTGATGTTCTTCTCGGCAATGCCGCTCGGCCCGATCGCGCCGGGATCGATGCCGCCATGGCCGGGATCGATGACCACCACATGGCGCTTGGCTCGCCCAAGATAGGGTTTGCGCGCCGGCGAGGGAAAACGAAGACGCGGCTGGCGGATCGATACTTTGTCGCGGGCCGCCGGCCTTGTTTTGGGCTCCGGTTTCGGGCGCCGCGCAGCCGGGGCGCTGGCAAGGCTTTTGCCCAACGATTGGCGGCCGGCGGCGATATCGAGAACGAAGCGGTACATGGCGCCGTCGCCGGGCGGCAGCAGGAAGGCGCCATTGATATAGCCGGGCCGTTTGAGATCAAGCACCACCCGCGAGGTGCCGGGGCGCACCAGACCGAAGCGGAAGCCCTGGACAAGGCCTTCGGCGCGGCGCACCGAGCCGGGCCGCATGCGCCAATCGATTTCCGGCAGATCGATCACGATCCGGTCCGGATTGGCGAGCGCGAAGGCGCGGTAATCGACCGCTTGCGACAATTCGATCACCAGGCGGGTCTTTTTCGCGTGGATTCCGAGGCGGAAGTCCGACGCCACGGCCAACTGGGCGCGGGCCTGGCTGGCGCCCGCCAGAACGGCGAAAGCGACAATCAGGGCCAACCCGGCGAGGCGTCCGGCCAGGGGCATAATTTTGGTGCAAAGGTTTAATGTCAAAGCCATCAACCTATAGCGCGCGCCGGAGGTCTTCATCAACGAATTTCGCAGCTTTTCGGGCGAAACAGCCGGTGCGATATATTTGGATTGTGGAATGATTGTCGTGACGTTATGTTAACGGCGTTGAAATGGTCCGGACGGCTGCTCGGCGGGACCAGAAAAGTGATCGCCGATGCCGCTGTGATGATTGTCCGCTTGGAATTTTTTTATCATCACCGAATCCGTCCGCTCCGCCATCAACGGAAGGTTTAATAATTCTCATGCCGGTGACGCACGCCCATAAAATTGCAAATGCACGCCCGCCGATACTGTTGCGGTCGATGACCGCCAGCCAAGGCCGGCGCGATGCGGTGCACGTCAACGGATCTATCTCTATCTACAAATTTGGCCGCAGCGCGCCGCAAAAATCTGGCGCCGATAGCGGGCTATGGAGTTTACATAACAATGGCACAAAAACGAATGTTAATCGATGCGGCCCACCCGGAAGAGACCAGGGTCGCAATCATGGATGGGAATCATCTCGAAGAGTTTGACGTTGAATCCGCATCCCGAAGGCAACTCAAGGGCAACATCTATCTCGCCAAGGTAACCAGGGTCGAGCCGTCCCTGCAGGCCGCGTTTGTCGAATATGGCGGCAATCGCCACGGCTTTCTGGCGTTCAACGAAATCCACCCCGATTATTACCAAATTCCGGTCGCCGACCGGGAACAGCTTCTGGCCGAGGAAAATGAAGGCGACGACGACGCCGACGCCGAAGCCGAAGCGGTAACCGGCGAAAATGGCCAAACCGAAGGCGACGGCGAAGGCGACGCCGGGCTTGAGAAAAGTGTCGAGACCATCGGCGGCGATGATATCGACGAAGTCGAGGTTGCCAGACGGTCACGCCCGAACCGGCACTACAAAATCCAGGAAGTCATCAAGCGCCGGCAGATATTGCTGGTGCAGGTGGTCAAGGAGGAGCGCGGCAACAAGGGCGCCGCGCTTACCACCTATTTGTCGCTGGCCGGACGCTATTGCGTGCTGATGCCGAACACCGGCAAGGGCGGCGGCATATCGCGTAAAATCGGCAGCGGTGCGGATCGCAAGCGGCTGAAATCGATCATCTCGGACTTGAAAAACCCGCCGGGCATGGCGGTGATTGTGCGCACCGCCGGCGCCGACCGCTCGAAGGCGGAGATCAAGCGCGACTATGACTATTTGATCAAGCTGTGGACCGATATCCGCAATCTGACCCTCGAATCGAGCGCTCCGGCGGTCATTCACGAAGAGGCGAATATCATCAACCGCTCGATCCGCGATCTTTATTCGCGCGATATCGAAGAGATATTTATCGAAGGCGATCAGGGCTACCGGATGGCCAAGGACCTGATGAAAATGCTGGTCCCGAGCCATGCCAAAAAGGTTCAGCGCTACGACGACACGATTGTTCCGTTGTTCTCCCGCTACCAGATCGAAAGCCAGCTCGAAGCCATGAACAGCCCAAATGTTCAGCTCAAATCGGGCGGCTATATCGTCATCAATTCGACCGAGGCATTGGTCGCCATCGACGTCAATTCCGGGCGCGCCACCCGTGGCCGCAACATTGAAGAGACGGCGTTCAAAACCAATTCCGAGGCGGCCACCGAGATCGCGCGCCATCTGCGCCTGCGCGATCTGGCCGGGCTGGTGGTTATCGATTTCATCGATATGGAGGTTCACCGCAATCAGACATCGGTCGAACGCAGGCTCAAAGATGCCATGCGCCGCGACCGGGCGCGCATCCAGATCGGCCGTATCTCGCCGTTCGGGTTGCTGGAACTGTCGCGGCAAAGGTTGCGCCCGTCGATCACCGAAACCATCGCCGATGTCTGCCCCCATTGCGCCGGCAGCGGCATTCGCCGTTCCACCGAATCGGCGGCCTTGCATGTGCTGCGCGCCATCGAAGAAGAAGGCGTGCGCAAGCGGGCCAATGAAATCGACGTCGCCATCCATCCGGAATTGGCGCTCTATCTTCTCAACCACAAACGCGCCGCGCTTGGCGAGATCGAGAAAAAATTTGAATTCAGGATTCTCATCTCCGAAGACGAAACGCTGATCCCGCCGAACTTTGTCATCAAACGCACCATCGACAGGGAAGGCGCAGCCAGCGACGAGCGCGGGGGCGCCGATGATGGTCGCCCGGAAGAAGAAGAAAAGGGCCGCCGCCGCTCCAGGGGCCGCAAACGCAATGACGAAGATGCCGGTAACGAGGTTCGCGAAGATACCGATGCCGTTGCCGCCGAGCCCTCCGAAGATGCTCCGGCCCAGGAGGCCGCCGCCGATGCGGCTGGCGAGGATGGCGAAAAACCGGCCCCCAGGCGCCGGCGCGGACGCCGGGGCGGACGCCGCCGGGGACGCGGATCGGACGGCGAGGCCAATAAAACCGAGGCCGGCGCCGAGACCCCGGCCGAGGCGACCGAAGCGGTTGCCGGCGAAGCCACTGCCGATGCTGCGGGCGAAGCCACGGCCGATGCTGCGGGCGAAGCCACGGCCGGTGCTACGAGCGAAGCCCAAGAAGAAAAGCCCAAACGCCGCCGCCGCGTGCGCAAAAAGGCGGCCAAGCCCGAGGCCGATGATAACGCTGCCACCGAAGCGGTGAGCGACGCAGCCGCCGAGGCTGAGCCCACGCCTGAGCCCGAGGCCGCAGCGGCGGAGCCTGAAACTCCGGCGCCAGAGCCGGCGCCCGAGCCGGAAGCCGAAGAAGAGCCGGAGACTGCCACTGCGGCCACCGATACGCCGGCGGCCCCTGTTGAGCCCGAAACGCCCGCCGAGTATCCGTCCTTTCCGGGCAGCAATCCGTCGATCAACGAGCCGTCCGAAAGCGCTGGCGATGCCTCCGATGGATCGCGCCGGGGCTGGTGGCAACGGCTGATCGAATAGCGGCTTATTTCAGCCAGGCCTGCAATTTATCCGCCGCCCGTTCCATATCATGCGTAGCGCCGGCGTAGGAAAATCGGACATAACCGGCGCCGCGCCCGGGATCGAAATCGATCCCCGGCGTCGCCGCCACGCCGGTTTCGGCCAGCATTGATGCGCAAAATTCCTGGCTGTCGTTGGTCAGGTGGGCGACGTTTGCATAGATGTAAAAGGCCCCGTCCGGCGGCGCCAAGTCTTCAAACCCGGCAACCGGCAAGCGCTCCAGCAGCACCGCCCGGTTTTTGGCATAGCGGGCCACGTTGGCGTCGAGCGCGTCATAACAATCAAACACCGAGACCGCCGCGATCTGCGCCAAAGTGGGCGGTGAAATAAAAAAATTCTGGGTCAGACATTCGACCGCGCGGGCCAGGTCTTCGGGCAGGATCATCCAGCCAAGGCGCCAGCCGGTCATCGAAAAATACTTGGAGAAACTGTTGATGATGATCGCCTGTCCGTTCAACTGCAGCGCCGATACGGTTGCCGCGCCATAGGTTATGCCGTGATAAATCTCGTCCGAAATCAGGCGCACGCCCTTGGCCCGGCACCAATCGGCCAGCAACTGGAATTCGCCCGCGTCCAGCATCGAGCCGGTGGGATTGGACGGGCTGGCGACAATCAGCCCATCCAGGGGCGTATCCAGCCGATCCAGGATCGCCGCCGTCGGCTGAAAGCGCGTCGCTCCATCGACCGGAATTTCCACGACCTCGATATCGAGCGCGGCCAGAATATTTTTGTAGGCCGGGTATCCAGGCAGGGCCAGCCCAACCCGGTCGCCCTGATCGAATGCGGCAAGGAACGACAAAAGGAAGGCGCCCGACGAGCCGGTGGTGACAACGATGCGCGCCCAATCCACCTCGGCCCCGTAGAAGTCCAGATAGTGGCGGGCGATGCGCGCCCGGAGCTCTGGGATGCCTAGCGCGTCGGTGTATCCCAGCCGGTTGGCGTCGAGCGCCGATTTGGCGGCGGCCAGCACCGGCCCCGGCGCCGCCGTGTCCGGCTGGCCAACCTCGAGATGGAGCACGTCTTTGCCGGTGGCCTCGCGCCGGTTCGCGGCGCGCATGACGTCCATCACGATAAACGGCGAAATATCGGCGCGGTTGGAAACTTTTAACGCCACGTCAGGGCCCGTTGACGTTGATCGAAAGACCACTGCCGCGCCGGTCGGACGATACCTCGCAGCTATCGGGCGCGCGCGGCAGGCCTTCGGGGCAGGATGCGGCGTTGACGATGCCAAGGCGCGGTGTCGCCGCCACGGTGTGCCCACGCCGGGTCAAGGCGGCGATGGTTTCGGCCGATATTCCGGGCTCGTAATAGGTCAAATCGGGGGCGCCGCCGTGATGCACGCGGCGCCGGTCCATGGCGCTTTGCAACGGCTCATCGGCCAACACTGTGCGCGCCGCGACATTGGCGAGGGCGGTCGGCGCCGCAACACCGCCAGAGGCCGCGCCGGCGAAATGGAATTGTCGGGTAAATTCATGCACGATGATCATCGGCCCCATGGATATGGGCCCGCGGCCAAGATTGTTGGACACCGCCGCCAGCATGACGCCGGTGCCCTTGGCGATACGGCCGATGCCGAAACGATTGTTCATGGTCAAAACGCAGGCCACCGCCGATCCATTTTGGTCGACCACGACAAAACTCGTAGCCGATGGATTTTCCGGGCGCGGCGCGGGTTTAGGGTTGAAGCTATGCGGCAGGGTGTGCTTCCGGTTGCTGAATGTGGAAACCATTTTTTTGAGGCGGGCCTCGCCGAGCAGTTGTTCGGGGGCAACGCGGCTTTGATAGTCATCGGTCAGCCAGCCTTGGCGGTCGGCAAAGGCGCGCATGCCGGTCTCGGCCAGCAGGTGCAGACGCGCATCTTCAGGCGCGCCGTCAAAACTGTCTTCGGTGTCGAGCATACCGATCATCTGCCCCGATACGATGCCGCCGGCCGCCGGCGCCGGAACGAAAAAGGCGCTGCGATTGTTCACCTTGTATTTGGCCGGTTTGAGCCAACGGGGCGCGAAATTTTTCAAGTCATCCAGCGACAGCGTCCCGCCGGCACGCTTCGCGCCGGCCACCAGGGCGGCGGCCAATTTCCCGCTATAGAGGCCAACGCCGCCAAGCTCGCGAATTATGCCCAAGGTTTCGGCCAGCTCCAATTGCACGATCTTGGCGCCTTCGCGCACGATATTGCCATTTGCATCGGCGAACAAACGGCGGCTCTCGGCATCTTCGAACAGGGCCGAGGCAACCGGTTCCAAATCATTGACCAAGGTACGCGCCGCCTTGGCGCCAAAGCGGGCCAATCGCTCACCGGGCGCAACCAATTGCGCCCACGGCAGGCTCCCGAATTTCGTATGCAGGGCGAATATACCCGCCGGGCTGGCGGGGATGGCGCTCGGCCGGTCCGCGCCGCCGCCGACATTTTTGGGCGTCTGCAGTACAAAATCCAAGGCCAGGGTGGTCCGCGCCGACGCATCGTGAACCAGACAGACACCGCCGCTGCCCAAACCGGCCGAAGACGGCAGGGTCGCGCTCAATACAAAATACAAGGCGGTCGCCGCATCGGCCGCATTGCCGCCGGCCTTCAGGATATCGCGCGCCGCCAGCACCGATTGCGGCTCATCGCCGGCAATGCCGCCGGCAAAATTATGAACCTCGACATTCTCGCCGTCCTGCAGGTCGAACAGCGAACATCCCGATAATATGATCAAAGCATACAGCACTACCGATTGACGGAATCGCGATACAATTTTACGTTGGATTGAGTGATTGGAAATTAGCACAGTGGGTTTACGCCTTTTTCTTTCGGTATTGATCGGCCTTGCCGGTATCTTAAGCGCTATCGCGCCGCCGGCAAATGCGCAACGAATTTCGCTTATCCGGGACGCAGAAACCGAAAATACCATCCGCGCGTACGCGACGCCACTCCTCCTGGCGGCGCGGCTTGAGCCTAGCGCCGTCCGCATTTTAATCGTCAACAATAAATCGCTTAATGCGTTCGTTGCGGCGGGTCAAAACCTGTTCATCAATACCGGCCTGATTATGCGCGCCTCCGACGCTTCGGAAGTTATCGGCGTGCTGGCCCACGAGACCGGTCACATCGCCGGCGGCCACCTGATCCGCTCCACCCAGGCCTTGAAGGACGCATCGGCGTCAACCATCCTCGGCTACATTCTGGGCGGCGCTGCGGTAATCGCCGGGCGGCCCGATGTGGGCGCTGCGGTTATCGGCGGCTCGCAAAACGCCGCCATTCGCTCCTACCTCAAATTCTCACGCACCCAGGAATCGGCAGCTGACCGCGCCGGGGTGCGCTTTCTCGATGAAACGCGGCAAAGTTCCGGCGGCATGCTGGACTTCATGAAAACCCTTGGCGAGCAGGAATTGTTGAGCGTCAGCCGCCAGGACGCCTATGTGCGCACCCACCCGCTGACCCGGGACCGCATTGAGTTTCTCGAACATCATGTTGCCCAGTCCCGCTACACCAAAATTCCAACGCCGGAGAAATTCAAAAAGGCCCACGCGCGGATGGTCGCCAAGCTGCGCGCCTTCACACTGCGCAAGCGCAGCACCTTTCGCTATTACCCCGATAGCGACACATCCTTGCCGGCGCGCTACGCCCGCGCCATCGCCAATTTCCGAAGCGCCGCCACCGCCAAAGCGCTCAAAATCATGGCCGGGCTTATCGCCGAAAATCCCCGCGATCCCTATTTCCATGAGCTTAGAGGGCAAATATTGTTCGAAAACGGGCGCATCGACGAGGCCATACCGGCCTATGAGAAAGCCGCCGGATTGTTGCCCGGATCGGCGCTCATCATGACCGATTTGGCCCGCGCGCAAATCGAAAAAGACAGTCCCGAAATGCGCAACCGCGCCATTCGGCACTTGAAAGCAGCCATCCAGCTGGAGCCGAAACGGGCCTTCACGTGGCGGCTTTTGGCGACCGCCGCGGGCAAAAACGGCAACATGGTCGAAAGCTGGCGGGCGCTGGCGGAAGAAGCCCTGCTGCACGGCCGCTTCGACAATGCCATCAGCCTGGCGAAACGCTCCCAATCACGGACCGAGGTGGGCACGCCCGTCTGGCTGCGGGCCGAGGATATTGTAGCCGCCGCAACCGAGGCCAAGAACAACCGATGAAGCCCTGGCTGGCGATCATGTTGGCGATGGTTTTGCTTGGCTGTGCGCTGCCGAGGGCCGAGGTCAGCCCGGAAGGCACGCTGGATATATTCGGCCCGGGCGCGCTCGGCGCCAACGCCAGATTGTCCGGCCAATGGATCATCGAGGGCGGCGGCGGCGATGCCCAAGCCAAACGGCTGGTGTCTGTGCAACAAGCCGGGCTTGAGGCCAGCCTGACTTTGAAATCGGGACCCCAATCCTTCGCGCTGGTGCGCAGAACCAAGGCGCAATTGCTGGCGACGCCGTTCATGTCGTGGTCCTGGCGCATGTCCGCCGAAGCCCATGCGCCGGGCGCCATTCGCCTGATCGTCGGATTTTATGGTGGTGATCCGAATAGCCGAAGCTGGGGCGCGCAACCGTTCGTATGGCTGGGCACCCAATTGCCGCCCCATGACCGGGTGATCGCCATTCAGTGGGGCAAACGGGCGCTGGAGCGCGGCAATCTTTACACCGACGGTAAGGTGCCCCGCTATATCGCCCGGGGCGGCGCCAGACAGCTCGGCGAATGGTGGCCCGAAAATCTCGATCTTGCGGAGATTTACCGGAAAGTCTGGCCCAAAGATGATATCGAGGACGCCGAGATTATGTTTATCGGATTTGCCGTGCTAAAATCCGACGGCCCGAGTGAGGGCAGCTTTCGCAAACTCAGCCTCTATCGATAAAGGGATATGCGCGTGATTTTAAGCAAGATTGGCGGAATATGCCGGTGAAAAATGCGGTAGCTCTGATCGTCGCGGCGGTGCTGTT
This sequence comes from Alphaproteobacteria bacterium, assembly GCA_963582805.1. Taxonomy (GTDB): domain Bacteria; phylum Pseudomonadota; class Alphaproteobacteria; order Rhodospirillales; family UBA2165. Next base: position 1,883 of record CAUZTZ010000107.1, on the reverse strand, counting down.
TACGGCCGCCGTGTGGTTTGCGGCGCCCCCCGGAAATCCTGGCCCCGATGCGCCATTGTCCGCCAGCCAAACGCAGGAAATCGAAGGCCTCATCGGCCGCTATCTTCGCGAAAACCCGGCGGTCATTGTCGAGGCTATCCAGAACCTGCAACGGCGGGAGCGGGATAATCGCAACCAGCAGGCGGCCAAAAATCTGGTGCGCTACCGCCAGCAATTGATCAACAACCCGGCCACGCCGTTTGCCGGCAATAAGGACGCCAGCGTCACGGTGGTTGAATTTTTCGATTACCGCTGCCCCTATTGCAAAAAGATGCTGCCCGCCATCGAGAAACTTTTGCGCGACGATGCCGATGTCCGCTACGTCTTCAAGGAGTTTCCGATTTTAACCGCGGAATCGCGCCTTGCCGCGCAAGTGGCCCTGGCCGCCTGGAAAATTGACCGGCAGCGGTATTTTGCCCTGCACGCCAGTCTTATGGGCGCGCGCGGCGCGCTAAGCCGCGAGCGCATCATGCGGATTGCGGAGGAATCGGGTTTGGACATGGCGCAGCTGCAGGGCGCCATGAAATCACAGGAAGTTGCCGAAGAAATTCAGGCCAACGCCCGCCTGGCTGGTCAGATGGGGATCACCGGCACGCCGGCTTTCATCGTTGGTGAGCGCATCGTCCCCGGCGCCATCGACTATTCCACATTGAAAAGAATGATCACCGAAGCCCGCGCCAAATCCGGCTGAACGGCCGGGCGCGAACGCCCAAATTCACCGGCAGGGCCGAGTAGCGTAATCCGCGGGCGCTTTTGATCAGGAGCAGGACGCTCGGCAACTTATCGGCGCGCGCATTTTCGATCTGCCGGGTCAAATGGGACGGCTTCCAGATTTCTTTCAAATTGGCCTGAACAATGACATCCCCCGGCGCCAGTCCGGTCACCACCTTGCCCTCTTTATCGACCAGCGTCACCACCAGCCCAACCGATCCCCAAGGCAAGGCAAACTGCTCAGCGATTTTGGCGTTGATGGCGGAGACGGTGAAGCCGATCAGCGGATAATTCTTGAAGCCGGCTTTTTGCACCCTCCACGATGACGGCCGCTTGCCGAGACGCATGGTGAGGGAATGCCTTTTGCCGGCCCGCATAACCACCACCGAGACTTTCTTGCCCGGCTTGGTTTTGACCACGGCGGCGATCAGGTCTTCGAATTTTTTGATTTCCCTGCGGTCAAATTTCACAATCAGATCGCCGCGCCGGAAACCGGCCAGAGCGGCGGCTTCGCCAATGGCGACGTCTTTAACCAGAACACCGGTGATCTTCCTTTTGAACGCCGCCTGGGCGCGTTCGCCGACGCCCTGCACTTGCATGCCGACGAAACCCGGCTCGGCGCGGGCGTCGGGGCCCGCGGCGATCATCGCGCTCAACAGGACCAGAAACGGCGCTAGGCGAATAATACTGATCATCTTGCCGATTGCTCCCAACCGCCGGCGGACTTCGTAAATTTGCCGATACGACAAATATTAAACAGGTTTAGCGGCAGTATTCAACTTGGCTGATAGAACCATTTCCATAAGGAACTCTTAATAAGCACCAATTCAGGCCGCAATATGGCCAAGATAGGCGCCTTGGGGCTGATTAATGGGAAGCAGAGATATGGGAACGCGATGCGTTTATTGTGATGTCTCACAGTACCCGACTCTTTTCAAAACACCAACTCTATCAACGGTTTCCGAGGATTGTTTGGTTTGAATAGAGCCATCATATAGTCGCGGATTTCCATTTCAGACATTTTGACCATGGCTTTTCTGAACGCATTGAGGCCGAGAGCAAAGAGTGAGCGTTGCAATCGACCATGGGATTTATGCCGAGGCGGTTTTACTCGGGCAACCCAGAGGCCTGTT
>CAUZTZ010000106.1:0-11866 GCA_963582805.1 Alphaproteobacteria bacterium | reverse complement strand
CGACGAATACTCCTGCTCCAGGGAGAGCATTAAAATTGCCGCCTTGTCCGCGCCACTTAGATTTTTAAAGGTGTCTTTCGCACGAGCCATGATGTCCCAACGTTATTTGTTTTTACACCGGATTTGAAAATACCATAATTCGGGGCCCGATCAAAGCCCCTCAGACCACGCCCGCGCGATAAGACAGTTGCAATCCCTCGGCGGTATTTTGCACCGTCGCCAGGCAGGCATCGGCGGCACTGGCGGGAATATAGACGGAAATCCTTATGGTATAGCCGCCATCAACCAGCCCTTCGCGGTCTGGACAAAATATGGAAACCAGCGCGTGATCGGTCATTTGAAGGGCCATGTGAACGGTCTTGGGATCGGTCATGGGAAGGATCATGGGCCAGCATAACGGCGCGGCTAGTCTTGAGCGATCAAAGCCGATTCGCGGATTATGCGGTTGGTTTCGTCCCAAAGGCCGAGCTCGGGCAGATCTTCTAGGCGGAACCAGCCGACGCCCATGGCGTCCGATCCCGCCTTGGCTTCGCCGCCGGTCCAGCGGGCGGCGAAATCGACCAGCGTGGCGTGAAAGCGGATGCGGCCTTGGCTGTCGTGATTGATGGCGTCGACCACATCCACCAGCCCGGCGATTTCGATCTCAATATGGGCTTCTTCCATGATCTCGCGGATCGCCGTTTCGCGCACGGTTTCGCCAAGATCCTGGCGCCCGCCGGGTATCGTCCACTCGCCCCGGCGCGGCTCCTTGGCGCGGCGCACCAACAGAAATTCATCGCCGCGCCAGACCACGGCGCCGACACCGACGAACGGATAATCAAGATAGGTCCGCTTATCGCCGCCAGTGGCTGGCGGGCGGTCATCGGCGGCGGCGTCTGCTTCCGTTTTAGGGGTTTTATCCATGTGCTCTAGGGTCTTTATCCACTTGTATTTTAAGCCTGATTACTGGCATATGAAATCCGGTTAAAACTTAGCGGCTTTTATAGCGGATTGCACCAGGGACGTTTTTGCAAATGGCTCAAGGCGTACTCGACAGGCTGACCCTCCAATCAGGGGACTTTGTGTTCAAGGAAGGCGAGGAAGGCAACCAGGCCTATGTGGTGCAGGACGGCACCATTGAAATCGTCCGCAAGAACAGCGACGGCGAAGATATTATTCTGGGTACCGTCGAAAAGGGCGGCATTTTCGGCGAAATGGCTCTGATTGATGACCAACCGCGCATGGCGGCGGCGCGCGCCCGGGCGGGAAGCACATTGATCGTCATCGACCGCACCATGTTCCACGGCAAATTGGCCAAGTGCGATCCTTTCATTCGGGGCTTACTTGGTATATTTGTTAAGAACATTCGCTCGATGGTCGAACGCCAACTGGGTAGCTGAACGCGGCTCTTCGCTTATCGCCACCGGTTTTTTAACCCCGAAACGGATGAACAGATAAATTGTCTCCCTTCCGCATTGGCTTTGTGCTCGGCGTAGGACGGAGCGTACTTGCGGAAAAAAGTTTTTATGGACGGACCTCAGGAGTCTGATATTTCGATCGGACCGAGAAAAAATGCCGGAGATGTGCGCCCGCGTGGCTTTCTTGGGCGCCTGCGCGGCTATTTCCTGGCCGGGCTGCTGGTAACCGCGCCGGTTGGCATTACCGCCTATCTGGCGTGGATATTTATCAATTTCCTCGATAACCGGGTTACGCCGCTGATCCCGGTCCAATACAATCCGGAAACCTATCTGCCGTTCGGGCTGCCCGGCCTTGGCCTGGTGGTCATCTTTATATTCCTGACCTTGATCGGCGCCCTGACCGCCGGGCTGTTGGGCCGCTGGGTGGTCCATACCGGCGAGCGCGTCTTGGCGCGCATGCCCGTTGTGCGCTCCATCTATTCCGCCACCAAGCAGGTGTTCGAGACCGTCTTGGCGCAGCAATCGAATGCCTTTCGGGACGCCGTGCTGATCGAATATCCGAGGCGCGGCATCTGGGCGGTTGGCTTCATCACCGGCGTCACAAGGGGCGAAGTGCAGAACCTGACCGAGGATGAAACCGTCAATGTGTTCCTGCCGACAACGCCCAATCCCACATCGGGATTTCTGTTGTTCGTGCCGGCCAAGGACGTAACCTATCTGGATATGAGCGTCGAGGAGGCCATCAAGATGGTGATATCGGGCGGCATCGTTACGCCGCCGGACCGGCGCACCCTGGAAGAACAATCGAAGCCGCAGGTGTCTGCCGGCGTTTACGAGGAGCTGGATATCCTGCGCGAAAAAGAAAAGGCGCCGATCCTGGTGCAGAAAAAAGCCAAGGACCTCACCCCGAGCGAAGAAGCCTGACCGCCGCATCCCGCTCGAACAAATAAAGCAAGGTACGCAAGGCCGCGCCCCTCGGGCCGTTAAGGTCCGGATCGCGCTCGATAATCAGGCGCGCATCGTCGCGGGCCGCCGCCAGCAACTCCCCATGCACCGCCATATCGGCCATACGGAATGCCGGCATGCCGCTTTGCCGTGCGCCCATCAATTCGCCGGCGCCCCGGAGGCGCAAATCCTCCTCGGCGATGCGAAAGCCGTCTTCGGTGTCTTTCAAAATTTCCAGCCTGGCCCGCGCCGCTTCGCCAAGCGGCGAGGCAAACAACAACAGGCAGGTGGAGGCCTGAGCGCCGCGCCCGATGCGGCCGCGCAACTGGTGCAGTTGGGCAAGCCCGAACCGTTCGCCATGTTCGATCACCATGACCGAGGCTTCGGGCACATCGACGCCCACTTCAATGACCGTGGTGGCCACCAGAATTTGCGTGTTGCCGGCGGCGAAATCGGCCATCGCGGCGTCTTTTTCGGCGCCCTTCATCTGGCCGTGCACCAGCCCGACCGCATCGCCGAACACCATTTTTAAGTGCGCATAGCGATCCTCCGCCGCCGCCAGATCGAGGCTTTCGGATTCTTCCACCAGCGGGCAGACCCAATAAATGCGGGCGCCGGCCTCCAGCGCCCGGCGCGCCGCGCCGACCACCTCATCGAGCCGTTCCAGCGATATGGTGCGGGTCTGGATGGGCTGGCGCCCGGCCGGCTTCTCGTCCAGCTTGGAGACGTCCATATCGCCATAAAAGGTGAGCGTCAGGGTCCGTGGGATCGGCGTTGCGGTCATAACCAGCACGTCCGGATTGCGCCCCTTTTCGGCGAGGGCCAGCCTTTGATGGACGCCGAAACGGTGCTGCTCATCGACCACCGCGAAGGCCAGATCGCGAAATTCCACGTGTTCTTGGAACAAAGCGTGGGTGCCGATCACCATATGAATATCGCCGGACGCGATGCCGGCCAAAATCTGCTCCCGCTTCTTACCCTTTTCGCGCCCGGTCAATATGGCAATTTCAATACCGTCGCTTTCCCTGAGCGGCGCCATCATCGCCTCGATATTGGCGAAATGCTGGCGCGTGAGCAGCTCGGTGGGCGCTAATAACGCCGCTTGCGCGCCGCTTTCGATGGCCGCCAGCATGGTCAGCACGGCAACGATGGTCTTACCGGCGCCCACATCGCCCTGCAACAGGCGGTGCATGCGCAAGGGCGAGGCCATGTCGGCGGATATCTCCTCCACGGCGCGCTTTTGCGCACCCGTAAGCTGGAACGGCAAGGCGTCCAGGATGCGTTTTTGGTAGCGGCCATCACCAACGATGGCGCGGCCGTTTGCGCGCCGAAGATTGATACGCACCAAGGCCAGCGCCAATTGATTGGCCAGCAATTCATCGAAGGCAAGGCGCGCCCGCTCGGCAACAGTTGGCGCCAATGCGGCTTCATCGGCGGGCGCGTGGACGGCTTGTAAGGCTTCGTTCCAGCCGGGCCAGCCTTGCTGTTTGAAATAGGCCGCGTCCTGCCATTCCGCCATCTTGGGCGCCACATCCAGGGCGCCAGCAACGGCTTTCGACATGACTTTCAGGGTCAGCCCCTGGGTCAGGGGATAGACCGGCTCCACCGTTTTAAGACTTTCCAGCTGTTCGAGCTTACCGACGTGATCTGGATGGGCCATCTGTAACTCGTCGCTGAACTTTTCCAAACTGCCGGATATCACTCTTTGCTCGCCTTCCGGATACTCCCGGCGCAGATAATCAGCGCGCCCGTGAAAGAACACCAGCGCCATGGAGCCTGAATCGTCGGAACATATGACTTTGTAGGGCAGCCGCTTGTTGGGCGCCGGTATGTGTTTGTCAATAGTGACCGTCATGGTCGCCACCCTTGCCGGCTGGGCATCGGCAATGGTTGGCGCATAGCGGCGGTCGATGATACCGGCGGGCAGATGCCAGAGCATATCCACAAGTTGCGGGCCGACGCACTTTTCGATGAGCTTGGCGAGCCTCGGCCCGACACCCGGCAAATTGGTGACCGGAGCAAAGAGCGGAAAAAGAATTTCCGGGCGCATGCGAATTCCGATCCGAAGGGGCTGACAGACGGGCGTTTTAGATTTATATCCTGCCCCCAAGGCCACGTACATACAAAGGATATATCCGGCCCAATTTTATGGATACGCGCCGCAAAAGAATCCACTACCGGGCCAACCACCGGGGCATGACGGAAACCGACCGGCTGCTCGGCGGTTTTGCCGATGCGCGCCTGGCGACCATGACCGATGCCGATTTGGGCGCCTTTGAAAGGCTGCTCGATCAGGGTGATAACATATTGATGAAATGGATTATGGCGGACGGAGCCGATGATCCCGAATTCGCCGGCAATCTTGTTTTGCAACAGATCATACAGTTCAAGAACACACTTTGATGCATTTCCATGACCTTTATTAGAACTGCCAAGCAGACGCTGCTGGCCGGCGTGCCGGAAGGCTACGATGGCGCCGTGCTCGGCTCCATGGCCGAAGAAGCCGGCGCCATCCTGTTCGTCGCCCGCGATGACCGGCGCATGACGGCGGTTGCCGACGCCATCCGGTTCTTCGGCGTTGGCTCCGCCGAATGCATCCAGGTTCCCGCCTGGGATTGTCTGCCCTACGACCGGGTGAGCCCGCGCGCCGATATCATGGCCCGGCGCGTCGATGCCCTGACCAGCCTGGCCGAGCGCGGCGCAGGCGGCGCGCCTCTGGTGGTGCTGACCACTGTCGCCGCCATTGGCCAGCGCATGGTGCGCCCCGCCCAGTTCGCCGGCGCCCGCATGGGCGTTTCGCTGAAATCCGGGGCCAGCCGGGAGCGCATTACCCAATATCTGGAAGCCAACAATTTCCAGCGCACGGCAACGGTGATGGAGCCGGGCGAATACGCCGTCCGGGGCGGCATATTGGATTTATTCCCGCCCGGCCGCGGGTTGCCTTTGCGCCTGGATTTCTTCGGCGACGATCTGGACAGCATCCGTGTCTTCGATCCGATCAGCCAATTGAGCACCGGCGACGAAGACGGCTTCGATATGGAGCCGGTCGGCGAGATCAGCTTGAACATCGAGACCATCGAGCGGTTTCGCGTCGGCTACCGGGCGTTGATCGGCGCCGCCTCGGACAAAGACGTCTTGTACGAATCCATTTCCGCCGGGCGCCGCTACCAGGGCATGGAACATTGGCTGCCCTTGTTTCACGAAAGCCTGGGCAATTTATTTGATTATCTGCCCGGCGCGGTTCTGGTCCTGGATCACGAATTCGAAGAGGCCCGCCGGGCAAGAGGCGAAATGATCGCCGATTGCTTCGAGGCGCGCCAATCCACCTCGGCGCGCGGCCTGACATTGATGGATATTCCCTATAACCCCTTGCCCCGGGACCGCTTGTACCTCACCGATGACGATTGGAAGCAATGTTTGGAGGGGCGCGCCGTGCTCACCTTGCAGCCCTTTCAAGCGCCCGTTGACGGGGCCGGGATCGAGGATGCGGGCGGTAAGCCGGGCCGCGATTTTGCCGACGTCCGCGCCCGGCCCGGCGAAAATGTCTACGACGCCTTGCGCGGCTTCATCGACGAGACCGTGGCCGGCGGCCGCAGTGTGATCCTGGCGGCCCTCAGCGAAGGCTCCCGGCAACGGTTTTTGAAGATCGCCGGCGAGCATGGCATCCGCGCCACGCCGGCGCCGGACGGCGCATCCTGGCCGCAATTGAAGGGCAAAGCGGAGCCCGGAGTCTGGGCCGCCGTGCTCGGCGTTCAGCACGGTTTCAGCGCCCCCGATTTCGTCCTGGTGAGCGAGCAGGACGTGCTTGGCGAGCGCGTCGGCGCCACCGGCAAGCCGCGCATCAAGCCGGAAAATTTCCTGGCCGAAGCGTCCAGCCTCAGCCCTGGCGATCTGGTGGTGCACGAAGAGCACGGCATCGGCCGCTTTCACGATCTGATCACCTTGGATGTCGCCTACGCATCCCACGACTGCCTGCAGATCGAATATGAGCGCGGCGACAAATTGTTCGTGCCGGTGGAGAATATCGAGATTCTGTCCCGCTATGGCGAGGACGAGGGCGGCGTCAGGCTGGACAGCCTCGGCGGCGCCGGCTGGCAGGCGCGCAAAGCCCGCATGAAGGACCGCATCCGCGAAATGGCCGGCCAGTTGATCGCCGTCGCGGCGGCGCGGGAATTGAGTAGTGGCGAGGTGATCACGTTCGAGGCCGGACCTTACGAAGAATTCTCAGCCGCCTTCCCCTATCAGGAGACCGAAGATCAGGCGGCGGCCATCATCGATGTGTTGTCCGATCTGGAAAAGGGCCGGCCCATGGACCGCTTGATCTGCGGCGATGTAGGCTTCGGCAAAACCGAGGTTGCCTTGCGCGCCGCCTTCGTTACCGCCATGGAAGGCAAACAGATCGCCATCGTCGTTCCAACGACGCTTTTGGCGCGCCAGCATTATCAATTGTTCGCCCAGCGCTTTGCCGATTTTCCGGTGAACGTGGCGCAAATCTCGCGCCTGGTTCCGGCGGCTACGGTCAAGACGGTCAAGCAAGGATTGCAAAGCGGCGCCATTGATATCGTCATCGGCACCCATGCCTTATTGGCCAAGGACGTAAAATTTGACCGGCTTGGCCTATTGATCATCGACGAGGAGCAGCATTTCGGCGTCGCCCACAAAGAGCAACTGAAATCGCTTAAAACCAATGTGCACGTGCTGACCATGACCGCGACGCCGATCCCGCGCACCCTGCAATTGGCGCTGACCGGGGTGCGCGAGATGAGCCTGATCACCACGCCGCCGGTGGACCGCCTGGCGGTGCGTACCTTTATCCTGCCCCAGGATCCGGTGGTGATCATGGAGGCGATCAATCGCGAGCGCTATCGCGGCGGCCAGATATTTTACGTGACGCCGCGCGTCGCCGATATTTCGCGGCTTCGGGCGTTCCTTGCCGAGCTGGTGCCGGACGTGACGGTGGCCGTCGCCCATGGCCAGATGCCGGCCGCCGAATTGGAAGATGTGATCGGGGATTTTTACGACGGCGGTTATGATCTTTTGCTGTCTACGAATATTATCGAATCCGGCCTCGATCTGCCGTCGGTGAATACCATCATCATCAACCGCGCCGATATGTTCGGTTTGGCGCAACTCTACCAATTGCGCGGGCGCATCGGCCGCTCTAAACTGCGCGGCTATGCCTATTTGACCCTGCCCGGGGACAAGCGCCTGACGCCGGCGGCGCAGCGCCGCCTGGAAGTGATGCAGGCGCTGGATTCCCTCGGCGCCGGTTTTATGCTGGCCAGCCACGATCTGGATATTCGCGGCGCCGGCAATCTGCTTGGCGAGGAACAGTCGGGCCATATCAGGGAAGTCGGCATCGAATTGTATCAGCAGATGCTGGAAGACGCGGTGTCCGAGGCGCGGGTCACCGCGACCGGCGGCGGCGATGAAGTTTCCGCCAGCAGCGACTATTCGCCGAGCATCGATGTGGGTATCCCGGTTATGATCCCCGACGATTATGTGGCCGATCTTGGGCTTCGATTGTCCCTTTACCGGCGCATCGCCAACCTGACCGGGCGCGGCGAGATCGAAGCCTTTGCCGTTGAATTGATCGACCGCTTCGGCACGCTGCCGGATGCGGTTGAGAATTTGCTGGAAACCGTTGCCATCAAGCGCTTGTGCCTGGATGCCGGCGTCGCTCGCCTGGAAGCCGGCTCGAAAGGCGCGGTGATCGGTTTCCACGAGGACCAGTTCGATAATGTGGAAGGCTTGGTGCAGTTCATTACCACCCAGATCGGCACGGCGCGCCTCCGGCCCGACCAGAAGCTGGTCTTCAACCGCAGCTGGGAAGAACCGGCGGATCGTTTGGAAGGGGTGCGCTATCTCTTGCGGGAATTGGCGGCGCTGCGGCAAGCGCCGCACTAAATCAGTGGCAAGCGGCGTAATTTAACCCGGCGCGCCCGAGATCTGGCTGCCGGTATCGAAAATCTCGCCGCGTTTCTCGGCCGCGACTTCCAATAGCCGGTGGATCACTTGCGGGTCTTGGGCGCCGGAGAGGGAAAACTGGCCATCGACGATAAACGCCGGCACGCCCGAGATGCCGAGCCGGTGGGCGCGGATATTCTGCTCCAGCACGTCGGCCCGGTCTGCATCGCTTTTAAGGTACTTGGATAGACCGGCTTGTTCCAAGCCGATGCCCGCGCCGATATCGAGAAGCGCCGCCTGGATGCCGATATCACGGCCTTCCAGAAAATAGCTTTGGAAGATGGCCTCGACGGCGGCGGCGCCGCGCCCGTGCTGCTCGGCGTAGCGGATCAGCCGGTGGGAATCGATGGTATTGGGAACCCAGTTGATCCGGTCCAGGCGGAAATCGATGCCCGAGGTCTGGCCGGTGCGGGCAATCGCCGCATGCACGCGCCTGGCGCGCGCCTCGCCGCCGAACTTGGCGCGCGTATATTCGCGTTCGTCCATGCCTTCGGCGGGCATTTCCGGGTTCAACAGGAAGGCGTTCCAGTGAATCTCCAGATCGTCCATGGGCGCCGATGCCAGCGAGGCTTCCAGACGCTTCTTGCCGATATAACACCAAGGGCAAATGGTATCGAATATGATGTCGATGCGCATGCCTAGAGCCTAGACGTCCCGGCCCTGCCGTTCAATGCGCACGCACCATTTGAGCCGCGCAATCATCGGCGCTCGCCACACTCCAGAATTAGCCCGGGCCTACTCGCCGGCGGTCAGATCGGTCGCCTTCAAGCCCTTGGGTTCCTCGACGGCGTTGAAATTGACCTTTTGGCCTTCGGTCAATCCCTGCATTCCCGCCGATTCCACGGTACTGATATGCACAAACACATCCCGACCGCCATCATCGGGCATGATGAAGCCATAACCTTTGGCGTGGTTGAACCACTTTACTGTCCCCGTTGACATACGCATCCCCTCTGATTCTTGATACGATTTATCGAGTAATATGACTCGATCAGCATGGGTGTTTTGATTTTGCTCCCCCGAATCTGTCTAATATAAGACCGAATTCGGTGGAAAAACTTCCCAATACACAAAATTAGACCCGTTCTGGAACGGGATTCAAGAGAAAATTGAGGTTTTGGCGTTAAAGGAGGTTAGCGCCAGGCGCCGTTGCGCATCTTCAATTTCACGCCGACGACAGCATAGATATCCAGACCGGAGATATCGGCTATTTCGTGAAGCGATAGCCGGGTTTCTTTCAGAAGCACGGTGGCATGGGCCATGGGATTGCGGCGCGAGCGGTTAAATCGCTTCGGACGGGCGGCCCCGGCGCGGGATTTTTCCGATTTATCGAGGCCCCGTTGCCGGGCATTTTCCACCGCATCCTTCCAGCGTTGTTTTTCGTCGGCCATGCGCGCCGCGTGGCTGACATCGGCCGCCGTGGCCCGGGCCGGATAGCCAAAGGGATCGGATGTGCCGGGCTGGCGCCGGGGTTTGGGCGTGATTTCTTGCGCCGGGTTGCCTTGAAAACGGGCGGCTTCCTCCAGGCTCAGTCCATGCTTGGCCGCCAGCCTGGTGGCTGCCGCCATGGCGTTCGAGCGCTCGCCGTCAAACTTGCTGCTTTTCGCCAGTTCGAGGAGATTTCGGAAGCGTTCCCGTTCCCGGGATGAAAATTCGGTATTAATTGCCAAGGCTCCTGTGTTGAACCGGAAATAATAGCACAAGTGTTGCGCCCAAGTGTTAATGTTGTGGGCCAGACCGCCCGAAAATTGGCTGCAAAGTAATCAGGGGTGCCCGCGTCAAATGAGCGTATTTCTCGATCTCTTGTCTCTCTACGAAGGCGAAGGGATAACCGTCCAGACCAGCTTGAGCCCCGGCCATTTTCCCGGCTTCAATTCCCAGGACATACCCTTCACCTATATGTACCGGGACGGCGTTCAATTGGCGGAGGGCGGCGGTATCGCCTTTGCCGAGTTGGCCTTTCTAGAACATTTATTCGCCGTGATCCATCCCCGGCGCCTGTTCGTTGTCGGCAACGCCTTTGGCTGGAGCACATTGGCGCTGGCGATTTTAAACCCTGGCGCGCGCATCGTTGCCATCGATTTCTGCCCGACCGAGGTGGAAGAGGAAGGTCTTGAATTCACCAACAAGATGGCCGCCCGGCTGGGTCTGGACGTGCGCGCCCGCAAGGGCAAAAGCCCCGGCGACGTGGCGGCGATCGTCGATGCGGAAATGGGCGGGCCGGTGGATTTCGCGCTGATCGACGGCTGGCACACCAACGAGGCCCAGCGCGCCGATTTCGAGGCGGTGAAGACGTGCGCCGGCGATGATTGCGTCTATCTGTTTCACGATGTGGTCAATCTGTTGCTGGCCGACGGCTTTGCCGCCATCGCCAAGGACAATCCGGCGCTTTATTCGTCGCTGTTGTTCCGCACCCCGTCGGGTATGGCGATCAGCTATCCGGCGGCATTGGACGCGGCGCTGGGGCCCATCGTCGGCGCCTTCACCGAGACCGACGAGCGGGTGCGTGCCCTCTGGAAAGAAGGCCGGGCGCGCCGGAAAAAATCGGAATAGATGGCCTGATATTCAGTGGATGGTATCGCGGTTCTCGGCCAGACGGCTCGCCAGACGGCCAAGGGCGGCCTTCGCGCCGCCGGGCTCGGACGGGTGCCAATGCAGGCAAAAGCGGGCCGGGTTCAACGACACATAGGGCGGCGTCTCGGCAAACGCCGCATCGGCGAGGACCATGTCCGAGCGGCTGTCGAGGACCAGCGTCTTGCCCGACAAGGTCACCGTCAGAACCACATGTTGTTGGCCGCCTCTGCTGCGCATCCAGACCAGCCGTAACCGGTGCGCGTGGAAGCCAAGCAGGCGCAGCGACAGATATTTGGCGAGCGCATAGGCGCAGGAATTGTCGGCGCATTGCAGCAGATCCAGCGGCGACGTCCAGGGCCGCGACTTGGCGTATTCGGCGATCTCGGGCGTTTGCGCCGCCTGATTGATATAGTGATTGATGCCGGCGATCTGGCCGCGCACGCCAAACCCCTTTAGCCTTTGCACCATTTCCAACCATCTTCCGATGGGCGCTGTTCGCTCGTGGGCCGCATTTTTGTGCGAAACCTTGCGAGCGAACAGCGCCGCCGGGGCGCCCACCGTTCTTTCGCGCAACCCAAAAGCTGCGCTAGCCCGGTGAGGGGCCGTTCGGACGTCGGGGGGGGAAATTTCGTCGAGGGCGCTGGCGGCATCCGGAAAATCCGGAAAGACGCCGGGCGCGCCATCGGGGGCGGAGAATATGGTGGATAGGCGGGTCCACGCCGAGACCCCGGTGCTTTTGTTCATTTTTTTCTCAACCTGGCATTTGAGCGGCATTTGCGCCGCGCCTTATTGTGCCTTGTTGGTTGCAACGGCCGTGCCAACCGAGCCGCCAAACTAACCCGTTTGAATCGTTAGGAAAATTTTAAGGATCACTGTGCAGCCGGAATCACGCGGCAGATTCTGCCGGGAAAATGATTCCGGGTGGATTTCCTTAAGGCCGCGCGAAAAAGGTTTCCTGCATGGAGGCGCGTTCGTTGAATTTC
>CAUZTZ010000105.1:0-11885 GCA_963582805.1 Alphaproteobacteria bacterium | reverse complement strand
GACGATCAGCGTCGCCGTACCGGTGCAACGCTACAAACGGGTGCTGGCGGCGCTGAGCTTGAACAAAGATACCAGACGCATCGACGAGGCGGTGTTTCAGGTGCGCCTCGATATCTTGAAAGTCTTCGGCATCGCGCTTTTGATCACCGTGTTGCTGTCGGTCTATCTGGCCGGAACCATCGCCCGGCCCCTGGCGCGGCTGGCCGAGGCCGCCGATCACGTGCGCCGCGGCCTCGCCCGCCAGTACAGCCTGCCCGACCTGGGCCGACGCCATGACGAGATCGGCGCCCTCGGCGGCGCCCTCAAGGACATGACCGAGGCCCTCTGGCAACGCATGGACGCCATCGAAGGATTTGCCGCCGATGTCGCCCACGAGATCAAAAATCCGCTGACCTCTTTGCGTAGCGCCGTTGAAACCTGGGTGCGCATCGATGATCCGGCGCAACAGCGCAAACTGGTGTCGATCATCCAGAACGATATCGAACGGCTGGACCGGCTGATCACCGATATCTCCAACGCATCACGCGTCGATGCGGAAATGTCGCGCGCCGAAATGACGCCGGTGGATGTGGGCGCCATCCTGGCCGCCTTGGCGGAAATCCATCAGGCCTCTGGCGAGGTTCGCCAAGTGGAAATCGATCTTCATATCGCCGCCGGGCCGCCTTTGACCATCGAAGGCATCGAGGATCGCATTGTCCAGGTCATGCGCAATCTCATATCCAACGCCGTCAGCTTCAGCCCAGATGGAGGGCGCATCCGCATCTCGGCCAGCCGCGATGACGGCACTGTTCTGGTCACGGTCGCCGATGATGGGCCCGGCATTCCACCGGGTTCCGAAGCCGCCGTGTTTGAGCGCTTCTACCGGGAGCGGCCCGAGGCCGAAAAATTCGGCGCCCATTCGGGGCTCGGCCTGTCCATCTCCCAGCAGATCGTAACCGCCCACGACGGCGATATCTGGGCCGAAAACCGGACGGCGCCCGGCGGCGCCATCCTCGGCGCCCGCTTTGTTGTCCGTTTCCCCGCGGCGAAGTAGGGTTGGCCATGGAAAATATTCCGGCGACAGAAGTAATAAATATTCCGGCAACTGCCGTCGCCGTGAACGGCAAGGGGGTTTTGCTGCGCGGTGCGTCCGGGAGCGGCAAATCCGATCTGGCGCTCAGATTGATCGATCGCGGCGCGGCTCTGATCGCCGATGATTATGTCACCGCCGATATGGTGTCCGGCGCCGTGCAACTGACGCCGCCGGACGCCATCGCCGGCATGCTGGAATTGCGCGGCGCCGGTGTCGCCAAAATCCCTTTCGAAAAAGACGTGCCGCTGGCACTGGTTGTCGATCTGGTCCGCCCGGACGATGTGGAGCGTATGCCGGAACCGGCGGAAGCCACCATTTGCGGCGCATCGGTGCCCCTGATACGGCTGCATGGCTTCGATGCGTCAGCGCCGATCAAGGTGGAAATGATGCTGGCCGCCACCCAAGGCGATGTGGAGCTGGTGCGGTGATGGCGGAAGCTGTGCCGGCGCGCCGGGTTGTGCTGGTTACCGGCATGTCCGGGGCCGGCAAGACCTCGGCCCTGAAAGCCCTTGAGGATCTGGATTTCGAGGCGGTCGACAATGTCCCCCTGTCCCTGTTCGAAGCCCTGGTGATCGGCTCCCAGCACGAATTTTCCGAGCCCGGCCTGTCCCGGCCGCTGGCCATCGGCGCCGATATCCGCACCAGGGATTTCGGCGTCGAAGCCTTCATCGAACGCTACGATCAGTTGCTGGCCACCGGCAATATGGATGTCAAAACCGTCTTCATCGATTGCGACGACGAGGAATTGCGCCGCCGCTACGAGGAAACCCGGCACCGCCATCCGCTGGCCATCGACCGCCCGGTTGCCGACGGCATCGCCCATGAGCGCAAACTGGTCTCGCGTTTGCGCGACCGGGCGGACCTGGCCATCGATACCACCGGATTAGCGCCGGGCGAATTGAAATCTCTGCTCGGCGGCCATTTCGGCGGCGCCGGAACCCAGGCGCTGGCCATCTTCGTGACCTCCTTCGCCTATCGGCGCGGCATCCCCCGGGAAGCCGATCTGGTGTTCGACGTGCGCTTTCTTGCCAACCCCCATTACGTCCCGGCGCTGAAAGACGAGACCGGGCGCGCCGGCGACGTCGCCGCCTTTATCGAAGCAGACGAAGCGTTTCAGCCGTTCTTTCAAAACCTGACTCAATTGCTGGGGCCGCTGCTGCCCCGCTACATGGCCGAGGGCAAAAGCTATCTGACCATCGGGGTGGGCTGCACCGGCGGGCGCCACCGTTCGGTTTTCGTTGCGGAACGGCTTCGATTATGGTTTGAAAGCCGAGGTGAGCGGGTTCGCATCCGCCACCGGGAGCTGGAAGATTAGGGCCCCAAATGCGCGCCTCTGAATCGGAAACAGGCTGGATTTTACAATGATCGGTTTGGTACTCGTCACCCATGGCCGGCTGGCCGAGGAGCTGGTAAATGCCCTCGAACATGTGGTCGGACCGCAAGAGAATGTGGCCGCCATATCCATCGGCCCCGACGACGATATGGAACTGCGCCGCGCCGACATCATGAAAGCCGCCGACGCCGCCGACAGCGGCGATGGCGTCGTGGTATTGACCGATATGTTCGGCGGCACGCCGTCCAATCTGGCCATATCCATCCTCGAGCGGGCCAATGTGGAGGTGCTCGCCGGCGTCAACCTGCCGATGCTGGTCAAGCTGGCCAGCGTCCGCGGCGAGACCGATCTCAACGATGCCGTCGCCAAGGCCGCCGACGCAGGGCGCAAATATATCAATATCGCGTCGCAGCTTCTGGCCAAGGACAAAGGCTAGCACGGGTTCCTCCCCATGCCGCGCGAAAGACTGACCATCACCAACAAACGCGGACTGCACGCCCGCGCCGCCGCCAAGTTCGTCAAGCTGGCCGGAACGTTCGATGCGGATATCACGATTTCCAAGGACGGAACCGAAGTTTCCGGGCTGTCTATCATGGGCATCATGATGCTGGCCGCAGGCCCGGGAGACCAGGTTGATGTCAACGCCAAAGGCGCCGGCGCGGCCGCCGCCATCGAAGCCCTCGGCGATCTGGTGCGCGGCCGCTTCGGCGAAGATTGATTTAGGGGGGTGCCTTGCGGCATCGCCGCCCCCTTGCTACACCCCGGCCCATGACCGGCGATCAAACCGCCGCAGCAAATCAAACAAAGGAAGACAATCATGAGCGCCGACAATGACTACAAAGTAGCCGATATATCCCTGGCCGACTGGGGCCGGAAAGAGATAGCGATTGCGGAGACGGAGATGCCGGGCCTGATGGCCTTGCGCAGCGAATACGCGGGCAAGAAGCCCTTGGACGGCGCCCGCATCGTCGGCTGCCTGCACATGACCATCCAGACGGCGGTGCTGATGGAAACTTTGGTCGATCTCGGCGCCACATTGCGCTGGTCGAGCTGCAACATTTTCTCCACCCAGGATCACGCGGCGGCGGCGGTGGCCGAGGCCGGCATGCCCACCTTTGCCTGGAAGGGCGAAAGCGACGAGGAGTTCTGGTGGTGCATCGATCAGACGGTCGAGGGCCCCGATGGCTGGAAGCCGAACATGATTTTGGATGACGGCGGCGATCTGACTTTGGTGATGCACGAGAAGTTCCCCGAACTGCTGGCAGGCATCAAGGGTCTGTCGGAAGAGACCACCACCGGCGTGCACCGGCTATACGAGATGGCCAAGGCGGGCAAGTTGAAGGTGCCGGCCATCAATGTGAACGATTCGGTGACCAAGTCGAAGTTCGATAACCTCTATGGCTGCCGCGAAAGCCTGGTGGACGGCATCAAGCGGGCCACCGACGTGATGCTGGCCGGCAAGATTGCGGTTGTGGCCGGCTATGGCGATGTGGGCAAGGGCAGTGCCGCCAGCCTGCGCGGCCAAGGCGCCAGGGTATTGGTGACCGAGATCGATCCGATCTGCGCGTTGCAGGCCTCCATGGAGGGCTATGAGGTTGTGACCATGGATGATGCGGCGGCCAAGGGCGATGTGTTCGTCACCTGCACCGGCAATATCGACGTGATCACCATCGAACATATGCGCGCCATGAAGGACCGGGCGATTGTTTCCAACATCGGCCATTTTGATTCGGAGATCCAGGTCGATGCCTTGAAGAACCTCAAATGGCACAACGTGAAGCCGCAGGTGGACGAGATCGAGTTCCCGGACGGCAAGCGCATAATCCTGTTGGCCGAGGGACGGCTGGTGAACCTGGGCTGCGCCACCGGCCACCCGTCGTTTGTGATGAGCGCGTCGTTCACCAACCAGGTCTTGGCGCAGATCGAGTTATGGGACAATGCGGACAATTACGACAACGAAGTGTATGTGTTACCGAAAGCCCTGGATGAAAAGGTTGCCACCCTGCATCTCGGCAAGCTGGGCGTGAACCTGACCACCCTGACCAAGGAACAGGCCGCCTATATCTCCATCGATCAAATGGGACCCTTCAAGCCCGATCATTACCGCTACTGAGAGGCGGCACTAGACCCGGTTCTGGATTTCCGGGGAATCGGCGGGGTAGCGTTTGGCGCGGAAGACCCAGTTCATGGTGCCGTCTGGTATCAAGGGGTGGGGGCCGTAGAAGGGATTGATGTATTCCCAAACCACTTCGCCGTCCGGCGTCACCTCGAAAATGCAGCCCTGGGCGCCTTCGCATATCAGTGTGTTGCCCGAAAGCAATCGCTGGCAGCCGCTGATATGGGGGCTCCAGAATGTCATCGGATTATCCTTGGCCAAATAGCGCCAGACGATCTCTTTTGTAACCGGTTCGATCTCCCAGACCTCACTGTAATTGGGCATCGGCCCCGGAACATCGTAGCCGTTGGCGAATACCATGATATTGCCGTTGTCCAGCATTTGGCAGTCATGCTGGCCGCCGAGCTGGTGGTTTTGGTATTCCCATTTGAGGGTGCCGGTGTCGCGCCCGATGATGACCAGCAGATCAAACACCCGGTAGCTGACCAGGTAATCGCCGTTCGGGAGCGGTGAAATGGTATTGGCGTGGCCGTATTCTTCCCGAGCCGCCAGGGCGTTGATGGCGTATTTATCGAAAAATTCCGGCCGGTTGTTGGCAAATTCCCAGACCACATTGCCGGCCTCATCCACCTCGCGGATAACCTCGCCGTAAATCTGGCCCTCAATCTCGGTGCCGGGCACGCCGCCCTGAACCTTTTCCGCTTCGGCGTCGGTCAATAGCTGCCAGGCGATATAGGCGGCACCGCCGTTATCAAGGCGCCTTCCGTCATGGTGCTGGTGGTCGTCCACATGCTCCCACAAGAGATTGCCGTCCCAGTCATATTCGCGCATGCGCCCGCTTTTTCCGGACACCACCTTCGGCCCTTCATCCACCTTTTCGCAGACGAACAGATTGCCGTTGGGGCGCAAATAGTGAGCCTGGGTGACGCCGCCGGTGGTTTTCCATTCATGCACCACATTGCCGTCCATATCGATCAGCCAGATCTGGTCGCTGAAATTGCGGGTATAAAGGGTATAGCCGGGCGTCGCCTTCGCCTTGTCGTAATAGGTTACCCCATGTTTTTGAACGAGCATTTAATTCTCCAACGACGCCAACGCTGGCATCACATTTTCAACAAAAAGAGCGACGGAGTTTTCCGCCTCCGCCGGTGACATATCACCAAACACCAACTGGCCAACCAGATAGTTCGCCCCCGATCTGGTCAGTTCGGCGCGCATAATGTCCGCCACGGTTTGTGCAGACCCGGCGACGGCGCGGCCCGAGGCGGCCATGGTATCGAAATCCGCCGGCCTTGGATGCAACGGACCCGCCCCGCCCCGATAGGTGAACAGATAGGAGAAGCTTTGGTGCCAGACCGGATAGGCGCGCCGGGCAATTTCGAGGGCTTCTCCGTCCGTCTCGCCGACCACGATAAAGCGGCCGATGCCGATAAAGGGCCGCGCCTTATGGCCGGCGCCCCCATAGGCTTGATTATAGGCAGCGGTCATATCGCGGGTCATTTCGGCGCTATCGAGGCTGATCACATGGTAGCCGTTCTTGCCTGCCCGGGCGGCGCTTTCCACCGTGTGCATGCCGTACCAGATCGGCGGGTGCGGTTTTTGCATGGGCTCCAGGGCGACGGGAACATCGCGCAGATCGAAGAACTTGCCCTTGTGGTCCAGATGGCCGTCGCGCAGGGCGGCCAGGACAATATCCAGACTTTCGTCGTAGATTTCGCGTGCGTCATCGGGATCGGGACCGAAGATACGGATCTCGTGCGGCGAGGCGCCGCGGCCGAAGCCGAGCTCGAGGCGGCCCCGGCTCATCTGATCGAGCATGCAAATCTCTTCGGCCAGGCGCAGCGGATGATAAAGGGTCAGGGCATAGACCATGGGCCCGAAGCGAAGCGTTTTCGTGCGCTGGGCGATGGCGGCCAGGAACAGGTTCGGCGACGGCGCCATGCCCAGCGGCGTCGCATGATGCTCGGCCACGTGATAGGCGTAAAACCCAGCCTGGTCGTACATTTCGATGATACGGAGGCGCGCCTCGTAATATTGGTCGAGCGGAATGGCGCCCCGGTCGAGATGATCGAAGACGCCAAACTTCAGCGGATGCATAGGCTCAAGGTCCGCTTAAACCTCGATATCGGCGATGGTGATATTCTTCGCCATGGGCATCAGGATTTTTAAAAGCTCCTGGTGCGCCGGGTGCGGACCATAGGCGGCCAGCGCGTCCTTGTCGGCGAGGGTGACCACGGCGGCGTGCGAGATGTGCGGCGCCCGGTCGGAAAAGTTTTTGCCGATCTTCACGGAGATGACGCCGGGCACCTGATCCTTCAAGGCCGCAATGCCGTCCATGACTTCCTGGGCCTGGGCTTCGGTGACGCCGTCGTTCTGTTCGATCAGTACAAGATGTTCGATAGCCATTTTTGGGTTCCCCCGTTGCTTAAATGAATGATCCGCCATGAAACAAAGAAATGGCCGCTAATCAAGCGGGCCGCGCATCAATAAGGCGCGACCAGCCATTCGTGATACCAGTTCGCCGCCTCGGTCGCGGCGATGCCGAGATGGTCGAGATTATCGTACATGCTCATATGCGAGGCTTCGCCCTGAACGAACAGGCGCTTCTTGTTGGTGGCGATCTCGTTGAAGGCCGGAATTTCCCGCTCCCAGCAGGTCAGATCATCGCCCTCGGCAACCACCATTAAGGTGGGCGTGTTCAGGATGCGCGGCAGATACGGCGAGACATTGTAGTTCCACACATGCTCCACCGAGGCGATGGTGCTGAAATGCTCGTGCCGGGGCGCCGTGGTCTCCTTGATCTTCATGAAGATCGGCTTAGTTTCCGGATGCGGCCAGGTGACCACTTCTTTTTTCGGATCGCCGGAATGGGGGATGGTGCCATGCACGCCGGTCAAATAGCGCTGGCGCCGCTCTTCTTCCACCAGGGCCGTCAATTCGCGAAAGCCGACGGTGCCATGATCGCGCATGGAATTGTACCAGCCGTCGATAATCGGAATGTGGGAGACAATGCACTTCACCCTCGGATCGATGGCGCCGACGATGAGCGAATGGCCGCCCGAATAGGAGATGCCCCAAACGCCGATACGCTTTGCATCCAGCACGCCTTTGAATTCATCCAGATAGCAGACGGCATCGATGGCCGAGCGGTAATCGGAAATCTGCATCCAGGGATCCAGATGCTGGCGCGGCTCGCCGTCGGAAGCGCCGAGGCAGCGGAAATCAAAAATCAGCGCGGCGACGCCCTGCTCGACGATGAATTTCGCATATTCGGGCATCGCCAGTTCCTTGACGTAGCACCAGCCGCCGCCCATGACGGCCACCGGCCAGGGGCCTTCGCCTTCGGGCAGATAGAGATCGGCGCGAATGATTTCGACCGGATTTTCGCTTGGGAATTCCACTTCTTGTTTGTTCACCGGACGGCTCCTTTTGATTGCATCGCCAACGGGCCGCCATCTTGGTCAATCAACGGGGCCGGTTCAATACGCGATGCGGAGAATAAGCGGCTGAAATCGCAGCCGGGCGATTGATCAAACGCATTTACAATAACACTAAAAATCACTTGACTATCACTAATTTTTATAAGAAATAATACACTTAATTAACATTGTTTAGGACACAAGATGAGTGTTTTTATATTACATGCCGGTCTGAAATTTGATTATCCGCCAAAAAAGCGGTGGCCAAAAAAATGCCTGAAATCGGCCAGATTATACCTAATCAGGCTTGCTGCGGCGGCGAATACCCGGACGGCGTTGCGATAATGCAGGAAAGGACCAGCCATGACGTTTTTGGATAAATATAAGGCGGTCGAGGTTGAACGGGTCCCTGGCGAGGATGGCCTGGAGCGGGCCAAGCGCAAGCTGATTGCCGCTATCATGCGGCAAATAGAGAATGCGAAAAACCCCGGTCAGCTTGGCGGACGCGGCAAACCGATCCGCGACTGGTCGTTCCGTGACGGCGCTGGCCAGCTATATACCCATATCAGGTTCGGCACGCGGCCGATGGAATTTCCGACCGGCAAGGCATTCGAAATCGCCGCACCGGAAGACCTGATCCCATTTTACACCGACGTTATTGAGGCCGTCGAGGCGGGCGAACTTGACGCGCTTATCGATGCCGCCCGCAAGATCGGCGCGCGCGGACACGGCCGCCGGCATAGCGGTAAACGGGGCGGCCACGGAAGCAGAGGCGGGCGCCATGGTCCCAGGGATTAGCCAGGGACTAGTAAGTCCCATTGATAAAATTTAAATCATTAAGGCCGCTGAAAGCGAAAATTATGTCCGCATTTAGCGCCATGCGCGGACGTTTCAGGCGGCGTGAGGCCGATACCTGGATTCCTCCATCAAGCGTTCCGCCGACATCATGATATCGGAGCGCAATTTGTCGTGTTTATCCGTTGGATAAAGTAGTTTGCCGCCACGTTTGCGAAATTCGCCGTTTATCATCACATGTTCTACATTGGCGCCGGTCGCGATTTCCGTGATGGCATAAACCGGATCGTGGACCGGATAGAGATTTAAATCATTGGCCCTCAGCATAACGATATCTGCCTTTTTCCCGGGTGTTATGGAGCCGATCCGATTGTCTAAACGCAACGCCTTGGCGCCGCCGATTGTTGCCCACTCGAGAGCTTCGCGGGAATTTACGGGAGTTTTTTTAAGCGGATAATTGCCGGCATTTCGAGCCGCGTGGCTGATCTGAAAGCGGAGCGCGAACAAAGCGCCGCGCAATTCGCCGAACATATCCTCGGCCACCAATGTTGTTGTATCGGTGCCGATCGACGGTATTGCACCCATCTCGCGGACGATCGAAATTAACGGATAGGCGCCGTGCCCGTGCATTTCGCACATCACCGTCGAGGTAACCGAACAACCTTTATCTATAACGTAGCGGATATGCTCTTCCGCCATGTAATTGCCGTGCACAATATTGTGGTCGGCACCCAACAGGCCCATTTCACCCAACTGAACATAGGCGTCCTTTATTTGCTCATCATCCGGAAAATTTCTGTTGTAGCCGTACCAGACATGGGCAGAGGACATAAGATCGAGTTCACGGGCGAGCCTCAGATCCTCGACCGCGACTTCAAAACTGCCAAACTCGGGCCCCAAGACCGCCATTGCCAAACCGATCAGACCGTCATCGCCGCCGAGCCGGGTTTTGCGCAAATGTTCGACCCGGTCCCGAGGGTGCGGGATGTGGGTATAGGGTGTTTCACCTTCGGCGGTCGGCGGCTTAGCTGTACCATGTCCGAAAACAGCCCTAATTCCAGCTTCCTCTAATCCGTCGAGCGCGCGTTCGGCCATTTCCAGATCGCGAAGATTATGTGACCAGTCGAGCACCGTGGTGGTGCCGTTATCGATTTGATTGAGCGCGCCGAACAGGTTGCCGAGATAGGTATCTTCGGCGGTATAAAGCGTTGCGATATTGGCATGCATATTTTTGTGATAATCGGGGCTGACCCATTCGGACCCCATTAATTTTGTCGCGGTCTGCCAAACATGCAGGTGGGCATTGATCAGGCCCGGCATGACAATCATTTCGGATGCATCCAGCACATCATCGGCTTCTGTTCCGATATTAACGCCGACATCCAGAATTTTGTCGTCCTCGACAAGGATTTTTGCGTCCCGCAATTCGCCGATATTCGGATCGACCGACACGATCCAGCCGCACTCGATAAGAAGACGTTTCGCCATGACAACTCCCCAAAATCAAATTCCTGAATATTCTGCGGGCGGGGTATTTATTACTTGAGGGTCCGGTGGACTGCAAACGCGCCACAAACGAGACAGACCGAATTGGTTTCAAACCAAATGTCGGTATCGTGTGGCTTGAAAGCAGATGTCCGGTATTGGCTACCCCTGACTGGCTTCGGCGGACGCGGGTCCGGATTCCAGTTTGGGGCTGCGGCGCACCAAGGGCTTTTCGGTTTAAAGTTCTAAAAGCTGCGGCGCGCGCTGGATGATTTCTTCGAGTATTTTTTCCGCCCGGCCGCGCTGGTCCAGGATGCCGTCCTGCATGAATTTGGCGAATTTTTCCTGTTTGAGAACTTTTTCCGCGTCGTAGAGCGTTTTCAGTTCCTGGACAAATACGTGGTTGGTGCCGATCGGCAAATATTCCTGCGCACAAATGACAGTCAAAAAATTGAGCGAACCGCTCAGCAGGACGGACCAGATCGCCACCGTAAGCTTGTCGAACTGATCCTCCAATTCCTCTTTCTTCGAGGTTTTGTTTTGTTCGATCCGGCGTTCGATAATAATGGAAAAAGAAAGACACTCGCTCATCATTTTCCGGAATTTCAAATAGCCCTCGAAATTGATGGCCTCTGGATTATTTTTGGGTGTTTCCGACAATGCCATAAGCTCGGACACCCGATCTTGCAGCGCGTCCAGAAATCGCCTGGCATCGTCATCGACGGCGTCTTGTCTCGAAGAATCAGCCATTTGACCCCATGGGAATAAAATTGATGATTTGCGATACTAACCATTCCGGTGTTAACCGGCCATGCCGATCTTGGAGCGGCCCCGCTTACATCAAAACTTGTTCCCAACGCTGCTTGCCAATACAGTCGGCGGTGCATTTGAGAAGGAGGGATCGATCATGCTGACCACCGAATATTTACCGCCGCCGGCCAACTCGAAAGAGCGCATTGCCCGCCAGAAAGACATGGCCGCAAATTCCGCGCCGACCCTGTTCCAGGTGAAGGGGCCATTGTTGGCCGAAGGGCGCACCACGACGACGCTGGCGGCAACTAACGATTTGACTATCCAGCTTAAAATCTACGCCTCCGAGGGCGAGAATGAGCTGCACGCCCATCCCGGCGAGGACCACAGTTTTATCGTCCTGCAGGGGACCGTTCTGTTTTATGACCAGGACGGCGAGATGGGAAATCTTGGGCCCAACGAAGGCATCATGCTGCCGCGCGGCTGCTTCTATTGGTTTCATGCGACGTCCGATGAGCCGCTGGTGATGATCCGCGTCGGCACGCCCGAAGCGGCCAAGCTGGACCAGCCAAACCGGATTAATATTAACGGCAATCCCATGCACGGCGGATCGGAAGAAAACAAATCGGTGCCGGTAAAATATCTAGAGGGCCAGTTTTTCGGCTAAGCCAGCCCGGGAAAGGGAGAGCAATCCATGGCCCTTGCCATCGACGAGATGTCGGCGCGCTTCGTTACCGACGCGATGAAGATCGCGGCCCGTAAGGTGCCCCAATTCATCGTCTCCGCCGATGGCCATGTGGACGAGCCCGCCGATATCTTCGACGAATTGCCGGGCGAAATCAGGGACGCCATCAAGCGCCCGAAGATCATGCTCGATGAGCGCCCGGGCGGCGGTATCGACCCCAAAATCAGGAT
>CAUZTZ010000104.1:0-11936 GCA_963582805.1 Alphaproteobacteria bacterium | reverse complement strand
CGACCACCTGAAATTTGGAGCGGGCGACCACTGAATTGTCGTCTTCGGCCTCGATGACGACGTTGGACACCACGTGGCTCATCTGGTTCTTCGGTTTTTGCGAATGGGCATAGGGGTGTTCCAGCCGGCGGACGCGCATGTCCATCAGGTAATTGTCTTCGTAAAAAATATTGGGCAGCCCCTCGCCGGTTTCCTGGTCTTCGTTGGCCGGCATCCAGTACTTGCCGTCCTCGGTAAATAGCGCCAGCCAATCGTCCCAGCGCCGCCCGTCGAGAATTTCACATTGCTGGTAGAGGAACTGCTCCACCGCCCCTTGCGTATCCAATCCGATTCCCCCAGCCATATTCTTCAGCTCCCGCCTGACATATATTCTTTCCATGCGGCAAACATGTTGCGCATAGGCTGCTCGCTCATTCCGGTCACCGATGTGGTGACGCCGTCCTCGGTAATGTCCTGGCCGGCATTGCGGTGAAAACTGACCCAGTCGCCGCCGCCTTCCAGGCGCAAACCTTCCTGGCAGGCATAGAAGTTATTGAGATCGTCGGCGTTGACCATCGTCGACGGCGAATTGACGTGATAATAATAGGCGAGGCTGCGCTCATAGATACCCTCGGGCGCACCCTTCAGCCGGAAATGCCAAATCTCGGTCAGGGTTTTGTCCGCCGCCAGGGGTCTGACCGCGCGCAATTGCTGCAACGGCGGCTGCACCGACAGGCACGGATAAACCAGCACGTGATGGACGTTGGTAGAAAGGATTTCCTCCATACGCTCGGCGCCATAGGCTTCGGCCAGCCCCGCTTCGTGATCAAGGGTAACCGGATCGCGGGGCCGCAAGCCCATATAACCGCCGAGCACCGTGTGCCCGTATTCATAGCCATAGGTGCTGATCGAGTCCCATTTTTCGAACGGCAGGGTGAAATCGGCCAGCATTTGATAGCCCATTGGCGGGTCTTCGCCGGTGCGCTCTTTATAGACTTTTTGCATTTCCGCCGCCGCATCGCCGGTGGAATGATGGGTGATGGAGGGATGCAGCGCGTCCAACTGGTTTTCCAGGAATATCTTCCAATTGCTTTTCTGGATGATACGGAAACAGTTGGGCACCACTTCCACCTCGCCTTCCGGCGAGCGGTTGCAGATATCATCAAAGGCGGCCTTGGCGCCGTTGCCCAGCCAGGTCAGAAGATCGGGACCGTCGGCGGCGAGACTGGCGAATACGAAGCCGCGATAGGTATCGTAGCGTGCCGCCTTTTTCATGGCGAACTCGCCATCTTGAAGCACGTCGGCGGTGCCGTCATAGCCTTGTTTCATCGGTATCTGGCGGACGCTGCCATCCATGTGAAACTGCCAGGCGTGATAGGTGCAGCGGAACGCCTTGCCGGCGTTGCCATGCTGGGCACTACATAGAAGCGAGCCCCGGTGCGGGCAGCGATTATAAAGCACATGCACCTGGCCGTCGTCGCTGCGGCTCAAAATCATGCGCTGCTTGCCGATCCAGGTGGTCCAGTAATCGCCCGGATTGGGCACCTGGCTTTCGTGGCCTATATAGATCCAGGACTTGTAGAAAATATTCTCCAATTCCTGTTCGAAGATGCCGTCATCGGCATAGCACGCCTTGTGCACCCGGTCCGGCTGAACAAGCTGATCCATGCTTAAATTCTGATCGTAAGGCATGTCGGTTCTCCCTGGCCGCTGGCCGGCGCCAATGCGCCTGTATTTGCCGGTTGACGGGCGGCGCGCCAATATCTCTTATGAAAAGCAAATGTACCGGTCATTGTAAAGAGGAAGGGGTTGCTGGTGAAGAGTTCCGATCTGCCGCCCTATTGGAAGGGCGCCGACGCTGACTATCGCGGGGGCGGCCTGTGGCGGCAGGAAACCGCCATCGACTGGGTCCGCTGCGCCGCCGAGGCGGCGCCGGAGCGCATCGCCATCCAAAGCGGCAGCGCCAAAATAAGCTTCGCCGAACTTCAAATCCAAGTGGATGAGCTGGCCGGCGGGCTGGCATCATTGGGATTGGGGCATGGCGACGTGATCGCGGTGCAATTGCCGAACACAGTGGAATTCGTCCTGTCGTTCCTGGCCATTACCCGCATTGGCGGGATCATGCAGACCATTCATATGCCCTACCGGGCCGCCGAGTTGGAGGGGCTATTGGCCCATTCCGGCGCCCGCGCGGTGATCTGCCTTTCCGAATTTAAAGATTATGCGCTGGCCGCAACCCACGCCCAATTGCGCGACCAACTGCCTGACCTGGAATTCGTCTTCGCCTACGGCGCTGCCGTCGATGGGACCATGGCCTTCAACGATCTGTATGGCATCGAGGCGCCGCCCCCGGAGCCTAAGCCATCCGCCGACGATCCCAAATTGATCCTCTATACCTCGGGCACCACGTCTAGCCCCAAGGGGGTTGCCGTCAATGCCCATCCGTTCGGCTCCAACGCCCGCCAGGCGGTCCAGGAATTTGGCGTAAGCGATACGGACATCATCCTCAGCGCGGCGCCATTCAGCCATCTTTATGGTCTCTGCGCCCTGCAGATCGGCCTTTGCGCCGGGGTTACCACATCGCTACTGCCGGCTTTCTCACCAGCCGATTTCATGGCCGCCGTGGAAACCAGCGGCGCCACCATGCTGTTCACCGGCCCGGCCCACAACGCCGCCTGCCGGCAGGCCGGATTGTTCGGCGAGGCCGATTTAAGCTCGGTGCGGATCGTGGTTTGCTCGGGCGCCGCCTGCCCGCCGGAGCTGGCCGAATATGTGGACGGCAAACTGCCGAACGGGGAATTTTTACAGCTTTGGGGCATGACCGAAACCCAGGCCGGCACCTACAACCGGCCCGGCGATCCGGCGCGCCAGCGCTATGAAACGGTGGGAAGGGCGACGCCCGGAAACGAAATTCGCATAGTTGGCGGCGATGGCGGCGAAGGCGAATTGCAGATACGCGGCTCGTCCATATTTGCCGGCTATTACAACAACGACGCCGCCAACGCCGAAAGCTTCACCGATGGCTGGTTTCATACCGGCGATTTGGCGACCATTGATACGGACGGCTATTTGCGCATCACCGGGCGCACCAAGGATGTGATCAACCGGGGCGGCGTCAAATTCAATCCCGCCGACGTGGAAGCCCTGATCGGCAAAATGGACGAAGTGAACATGTGCGCCATCGTGCCCATGCAAGATGCGGTGCTCGGCGAGCGCGTCTGCGTCTTCGTGCAGCCCGCGACCGATGCCGAAATCAGCCTTGCCGCCATCACCGAATATCTGGATGCCAATCAGGTGGCCAAGAACAAATGGCCAGAGCATTTGCAGCTTGTGGACGCGTTCCCGCTAACACCGACCAACAAAGTCATGAAAGGCCGGCTCAAGCCGGTCGCGCCATGATGGACGCGGGCCAAGTCAAAACCCTGGCCAAGGAGCTGGGCGCCGATCTGGTCGGTATTGCCAGCGCCGACGTGCTCAATGCCTTTCCGCCAGACCCGAAATTCCCGCAGACGCCGGAGCGCATTTCACCGCACACCAAATCCGTGGTGGTCATTGTGAAGCACATCCCGGTGGGCGCCTTTCGCTGCAAGACCACGGTGCCGGTGCAATATTTGGACATGCTGGTGCTTAGGCGCATGGACCGCATCGCCTATCGCCTGGCGGAAGCGATGGAGCGGGAAGGCCATCCCAGCTTCGTCACCGCCGCCCAGGAAACCGATTGGAACTACAAGAAAGCCAGCTATGGAAGGCTGTCGACCCGGCATCTGGGGATCGAGGCCGGGCTCGGCGCGTTTGGTTTGGAGGTGAATATCCTGACCCCTGAGTTTGGCCCGCGCGTCTACCTTACCGGCATCCTGACCGAGGCGGAATTGGACGCCGACAGTCCCATGACCGAACAGGTCTGTATCGGCGAAAGCTGCTCCCGCTGCCTCTATTCCTGCCCGTCCGACGCGGTTCTCCATTTCGGCATCGACAAGCGCGCCTGCGCCAAGGAAGCCCAGGAATTCGGCTTCCACACCATCCTTCGCTTCTGGGAGGACTATGCGAAAAAGCCCGCCGCCGAGCAAAAGGCCTTACTCGCCGACCGGGAAATCTTCGGCTTTTGGCAAGGGCTTTTGCGCGTCGTCGGCTCGTTCGGCGATTGCCCGCGCTGCCTGGCGGTCTGTCCGGTGGGCGACGATTACCACGCCCATCTGGCCAAAATGCAAAAAGTGATACCCGAAACGACGCCGGAGAAGAAAGCCAAGGCCGCCGGTTTCAAGGAAGCACGCAAAGCCGGCAACCAGATCGCCGGGCTCAACGATTGGAATATCCGCTGGGTGGGGCCGGACGGCTATCAAGGCATCGTCGCCCGCCAGCTTCAGGAATTTAAAAAACGCCAGAAAGAGCGCGAATTGGAAAAAGACAATGGTGTCTGAATTTCAAACACCCATCAGCGCCGAGGCGGTCAAAGCCAAGGCGCGGGCGT
Organism: Alphaproteobacteria bacterium; assembly: GCA_963582805.1. Lineage (GTDB taxonomy): Bacteria > Pseudomonadota > Alphaproteobacteria > Rhodospirillales > UBA2165. The sequence continues at coordinate 7,489 of CAUZTZ010000104.1, read as the reverse complement.
TTGGCGCCGATCTGGTCGGCATCGCCGACGGCATGGAGTTGGAAGCCAATCCGCCGGGGGTTGGCGATCAACGCCGGCCATCGGACATCACCGACTATGACGCCGGCAAGGTAATCGTCATCGCCAAGAAGCTGACCGCCGGCACCACCCGCATCCAGCGCTGGGACGAGCGCCACAAATATTACAACGACGAGCTGACCCTGACGGCGCTGGAAGAAACCTCCCTCGACATGGTCTATTGGCTGGAAGAAAACGGCTATCCGGCGATCGTCATTCCGCCCACCCATCTGGACCCGTGGCGCTACAAGAACGATCCCGGCGAGCATCTGGATACGCTGTTGTCCCTCTCCCACGCGGCGGTGGAGGCCGGGCTCGGCACCCTCGGCCTCAATCTGCAATTGCTGACGCCGGAGTTCGGGCCAAGGGTGATGGTATCGGCGGTGCTCGCCTCCTTTGATTGCGAAACAGATGGACGGCAGACAGAGGCGCTGTGCCTGGGCCCCGAATGCGGCCGCTGCCTCCAATCCTGCCCCGGCGATGTCATCGGTCATTGGGACCGCGACTGGCCGGCATGCGATCGTTACCGCTCACCCCACGGCTTCGCCCAATTGACCGAGCATCTGGGCGATATTTTCGATGCCCCCAATCTGGATGAGCGGCTGCAAATGCTGCGCTCGGAAGAAAGTTTTAATTTATGGCAGAGCATCTTGCGCGGCGCCGGCGTGGTCACCGGCTGCCGCCGTTGCCAGGATGTGTGCCCGGTGGGCGATGATTACGCCATGCTTGCCGATGCGCTGGAAGATATCCCCGAAGCGAGCCCGGAAAAAGAAGCGCGGCTTGCCGACATGCTTAACAACGAGACGCCGGACACCTACACCGCCCAGGCCCGCTGGATCGGCAAGGCGCCGTCATGAGCGAAACGCTGCCCCTCGGCTTGCCAAAAGACCGCAAGGAAATCGACGCCTTGCAGCGCCGCCAGAAAGTGCACGCGGTGGAAAACGCCAAAAAATCCGCCTATTGGAAAGACCTCCTCAATCCTATCGACATGAACAAGCTGGATGATCCGGAGGAATGGCAGAAAATTCCGATCCTGGAAAAAGACGCCCTCCGCGACATGACGGCGGAGGAATTCTATGCCGATTTCTGTATCGCCAGCGGGGCCGAGATTTGCGAGTTCTGGCGCTCCGGCGGCTCCACCGGCAAACCGTTGTTCTATCCCAAAACCTACCAAGACATCCGCTACAACATGGTCGGCTTCACCCGCACCTTTGAATGTTCGGGCACCGAGGCGGGCCATGTGGCGCACAACTCCTTCCCCCTCGGCATCCATCCGGCGGGCCATATGTGGGCGCGGGCCGGGCGTATTCTCGATATCGGCATGGTCTGGTCCGGCGCCGGCTCCGGTCTGCCTTCCGCCGCCCAGTTGCAGCTTATTCGCGATCTGAAGCCCACCCTTTGGATGGGCATGTCGTCTTACGGGCTGCATCTGGCCAACCTGGCCCAGTCGGAAGGCTATGATTTGTCGGGCGGCACGGTTGACCGCATCCTCTGCACCGCCGAGCCGGTCTCCCGCGCCAAGCGCGCCAAGCTGGAACGGGATTGGGGCGCCGATATGTTCGATTGTTTCGGCATGACCGAGGTCTCGATGATGGGCGCCGAAAGCGACCAGCGCGACGGCTTTCATATCTGGACCGATCTCGCATTTATCGAAGTGGTGGACGAGGAAACCAAAAAGCCGGTGGCCGAGGGCGAGCCCGGATTGCTGATCGTGACGCCGATGTTTTCCAACAACGGCGCGCCATTTTTGCGCTGGAATTCCGGCGACGTGGTGACCTACAAATCCGAGGGCGCCACCGGCTCAGATTTCGCCGTCTTCCCGGTGATCGAGCATGCGCACAGAACGGCTGGGTTTTTCAAAGTACGCGGCGTCAATATCAATCATCAGGATTTCGAAGATTTCCTGTTCGAAAATGCCGGCGTCATGGATTTCAAGGCCGAAGCCCTGGAAAGCCAGGACGGCAACGATGTGTTCAAGCTGTCCATCGAGGCGCGGCGGGGCGCCGATGAAGATATGCTTAAATCCCAGGTTACCGACGGCACCAAGGCCCGCTTCGAGCTGACCCCGGATGTGGAATTTTTGCGCGTCGGCACCTTGGCGAAAGAGTTCGAGACCAGCGTCAAGGCGCCCCGATTTACAGATAAGCGTGGCTGATATGGCAAACAAGAAAATCGATATCGATCCCACCGAGGCCAAGGAAGCGATCCTCGGCTATTGTCTCAAAAAAGGTGCGCTGGCGGCCGGCGTTGCCGATCTGCAAGCGCTGGAACGGATCGCGCCCGCTGGCCACCGGCCATCGGATCTGATGCCCAGGGTGAAATCGGTGATCTCCTTGGGCGTCGGCGGCCAGACCCAGGGCGCCTGGACCCTGCCGGCCAAGGCCATGAGCTTCTTCGGCTCCACCGAGGGCCGCGCCTACACCATCGCCTATGGCTTGGCGTTCATGATCGAGCGGCAATATTTGCAACGCAGCGTTTATTGCCCGCCCGATATCGATCCCGAGCTGGGCTCCCGGGTGCCGTTGCAAAGCCTCAAGCTGCACGCCGAGCTGGCCGGCATCGGCGCCCGCTCCCTGGCCGGTGATATTCTTTTGCATCCCGACTTTGGTTATATGTATTTCGCCTCCGTGTTTACCGAATTGGAGCTGGAGCCGGACAAACCCATGGAGACAAACCCCTGCCCGGCGCCATCCTGCACCGACATGTACAAAAAAACCGGCCAGACGCCGTGTATGAAGTTTTGCCCGGTTCAGTGCTTGTCAGGTTCCATCGGCGAAGACGGCAAACAGGCGGACATGAAATACGACATGGCCGCTTGCGCCGAAATGACCCAGCAATATGAAACCCTGGCCACGGTGATGGCCAGCGCCATGAATGCCGAGACGGCCGATGAGCGCGAAGTGATGCTGCACCGGCCCGAAAATAAAACCCTGTGGTACAAGATGTCGGTGGGCAGCGGCGGATTGCTGGCGCAATGCTTCGAATGCATGCGCGTCTGCCCCATCGCCACCCGCGCACCCCTCGCCGATCCCATTTTGCGCGCAGAGGCGGCGTTGGGCGGGGGAGACGAGTAATGGCGGAAACCAGCTTTCACAGAGCCTACGGCGTCACCGAAGACATGGTGTCGGAATTGGGCGACGAGATTTTCGATCTCAGCCACAACCATCAGACCCGCATCGGCGACGCGGTGCGCGAAATGAACTGGGACGCCATCGAGGCGGGCCGGGTCGGCATGGGCCTCACGGACGGCGAGATCGCGGAACGGCTTAGCCTCGAGGTGGAGCAAGTGACCTTCATCCGCACCTTGGTCGAAGGCCAGCGCTTTCACACCGGCCATTACAAGCGGCTCTATAAATTGGGCGGCGGCAAACGCTACCGGCCGGAGCGAGACCCTGACACGTAGACTGGGAGCGTCCTATGGAAGAGATGAATTACGAACACATACTTTATGACGTGACCGATGGCGTCGCCGCTATCACCTTCAATCTGCCCCAATACGCCAACGCCATGGATTTTCAAGGCGTGCGCGAAACCTTCGATGCATTGATGCGGGCCGAGGACGATGCCGGCGTCGGCGCCGTATTGATCACCGGCGCCGGCAAGTCCTTTTGCGCCGGCTTCAATTTGAAGGAAATTCCGTCCCTGGAAGACATCGAAAAAAATGGGCTGGCTGAGGTCAAAACCCATTTCCGCCATCTGGCCCATTGGTGGCATCAGGTGTTCCACCGGGTGGTGCGCATGCCGAAACCGGTGCTGTGCGCGGTCAATGGCGCGGCAGCGGGGGCCGGGCTCGGACTGGCGCTCTGCGCCGATATGGTGGTGGCCGCCGAGAGCGCGTCATTTTTATGCGCCTGGCATTCCATCGGTCTCGCCAACGACGCCACCACGTCCTACACCCTGGTCAAAATCGTCGGCTTTCGGCGCGCCATGGAATTGTTGCTCACCAACCGGACGCTGGGCGCCGAAGAAGCCCAGGACTGGGAAATCGTCAACCGGGTCTACGCCGACGACAAGCTGGCCGAAAACGCCCGCTCCATCGCCCGCGACCTGGCCGACGGCCCAACTCATTTGCAAGCCATGGCCAAGGAAAGCTTCCATATGGGCTGGCGGCGTTCCCTGGAAGAGGCTACCGAGTTTGAAATTCAAAACGTGATGAAATCCCTGGACGATCCCTATTTCACCGAGGCTTTGAAAAATTTCCTTTCCAAGGACAGCCGCTCCAACGTGGAAAAGGTGCGGCTTCCCTGATGCAGACCTGTTACCAGCTTGTCTGGCTCGCCGCCGAACGCACACCGGACCGCATCGCCATGGTCGACGATACGTCGATGCGGCAATTCACCTACGCCCAATTGATTGCCGAGATCGAAACTGTCGCCGCCGGACTGGCCGAGCGGGGCATCACCAAGGGCACCCGCGTCGCCACCGCCCTGCCGCCCTTGTTCGATCACGGGGTACTCATATTGGCGCTGCAGCGGCTCGGTGCGGTGCCGGCGCTGTTGAATTTCCGCCTGACCGCCGATGATCTGGCCGCCCTCATGGAAGACGGCGAAATCGAAGCGGCTGTGATCCTGCCGGGAGACGAATTGCACAAGGCGGTTTCGGCAAAACTGCAAGGCATGGTCCTGGTGATGGGCGGCGGCAGCGAAGATTGCCGGGGTGATGCCGGGGCGCTCGGACCATTGCCGGAGCTAAGCCCCGATGATCCGGCGTTCATCTTCTACACCTCGGGCACCACCGGATTGCCAAAGGGTGTGGTCATGACGCAAAAGACCACCGAGCATCGCATCCTCTGGCTGTCGACCCAGGCGGGGCTGCGCCACGGCGCGCACCTTCGTACCCTCGGCTTCATGCCGCTCAGCCACGCTATCGGCTTTTATGGCGTGTTCCTGGTGACCTTGGCCATGAACGGCACCTATTTTGTACAATCGGCGTTCGACCCGGTGGCCGCCAATGACATGATCGAAACTCACGAAATCACCTATATGTTCGCCGTGCCGCAGCTCTATTTCGCGCTTACCTCGGCGCCCAATTATGGGCCGGAGAAAATGCGTTCGCTTGAATTATGCCTTTATGGCGGCGCCGCGATCGTGCCGGCGCTGTTGGATCGCATGGACGCCGAATGGGGCGGCGTGGTGTGCCATATTTACGGCACCACGGAAACCATGTGCTCGCTCTACAATCCCGATCCGGTGGGCCGCCATACCCGCCTCCGGCCCGGCTTTTATTCGCGCACCCGTATCATCCAACTTGGCGGCGGCCCCGATGAGAAGGTGGCGCCCGGCGAAGAGGGTGAATTGATCGTCGATGCCACCATCGACACCATCTTCACCGAATATCTGAACCGCCCAGACGCTACCGCCGAAAAATTACGGGACGGCTGGTATTACACGGGCGATATCTGCCTGTTGCACGAAGACGGCGATGTGGATTTGATCGGCCGCGCCGACGATATGATCCGATCGGGGGGCGAGCATATCCACCCCTCCGAGGTAGAGCCGGTGTTGGCGGCGCACGCCGGCGTAAGCGAGGCCGCCGTCATCGGCATCACCGACGCCAAATGGGGCGAGATGGTGGTAGCCTGTATCCTCACCGGCGAGGAACCGGTGGGCGCGGCGGAACTGGACGCGCATATCAGGGCAAGCGGCCTCCCCGGGTTCAAGCGGCCGAAGGCTTATGTGATGTTCGATGATCTGCCGCGCAATGCCGCCGGCAAGGTGGTGCGGCGCGCGCTGCGCAATCAGGTTGAAGCCGCCCGGGATGGAAATAATGGTTTGGACTTTACCGAGCTATAGTTCGCGCCCACTTGAATATTTTTCTATCCGCCCTAGAATGCCCCCGTTGCAATAATTCAATCAATGGAACCACAGGGAGAGAACCATGTTCAAAAAATTATTGTGGATTGCTCCGGTTATCGCGCTAGCGGCAGTTCCCGCCGCCGACGCCAAAACCATCAAAATCGGCTGGGTCAACACGCTGACCACGCCGGCATCGATTATCGGCAAGCAGATGAAGGCCGCCGCCGAACAGGCGATGGACGAAATTGGCCATAAAATGGGCGGCTTTGATGTCAAAATCATCATGGAAGATGATGGCGTCAATCCGAAGACCGGCAAGCAGAAGACCGAAAAGCTGATCAAAAAGGATAAAGTCGATATTCTGACCGGCTATATCTGGAGCCACGTGTTGGCCGCATCCGCCCCGGTTGCCTTGAAAGCCGGCAAAATCATCATCAGCGCCAATGCCGGCTATTCGGCATATGCAGGCAAGAAGTGTCACAAAAACTTCTTCAATATTTCTTGGGAAAACAGCCAGACGCCGATGGCCATGGGCGAATTACTCAACAAAAAGGGCGTCAAATCCCTTTATATCCTGTCGCCCAATTACGCCGCCGGCAAAGACATGGCGAACGGCGTTCAGCGCACCTTCAAAGGCAAGATCATCGGCAAGGATCTGACCCCGTGGCCGAGCCACTCCGACTGGTCGGCGGAATTCGCCAAGGTCAAAGCCGCCAAGCCCGATGGCGTTTTCGTCTTCTATCCGGGCGGCGCCGGACCGAAATTCTTCACCCAGTATAAGCAATCGGGCCTTGGCAAGACGACGCCGCTCTACAGCGTTTTCTCTATCGACGGCGCCAACCTGCCTCTGTTCCAGAAGGCCGGTCTCGACAACATCGTCGGCACCTTCATGACCCAGTTCTGGTCCCCCGATCTGGACAATGCCCAGAACAAAAAGTTCGTCGCCGGTTTCAGGAAACGCAACAAGGGCATCTATCCGGCGTTCTATGCGGCCCAAGCCTATGACGCGGTGTACCTGATCAAGTCCGCGGTCGAAGCCGTCAAGGGCGATATGAGCAACACCGACGGCCTCCGCGCGGCCCTCGAAAAGGCGGATTTTCCGTCGATCCGCGGCAAGTTCCGTTATGGCCGTAACCACTATCCGATCCAGAATTTCTATTCCCGGGAAGTGGTTATCGACAAGGACGGTAATTGGACCGTCAAGAATACCGGCATCGTTCTCGCCGATCACGAGACGCCGCACGCCAAGGACTGCAAACTTTAAGGGCAGCCGAGGCAATTGAATTGGTTGCGGGGGCGCCTCGGCGTCCCCGCTTCCTTGTTTGAATATTGACTTTACTGCCGAGAATGAATTTATGAATTACGTTCTGCTCGGGGAACAATTCTTTAACGGATTTCAGCTCGGCATCATTCTGTTTCTGATGGCCGCGGGCCTGACCTTGATCTTCGGGATCATGGACATGGTCAATTTGGCGCACGGCACCCTTTATATGTTCGGCGGATTTTTTGCCGCCACCCTGGCGTTTTGGACCGGCTCCTTCGTCTGGGGCATTGTTCTCACCATTCCGGTGATGATGATCGCCGGGGTATTGCTGGATCTCATTGTGCTCAGAACATTGTATGAGCGGAGCCACCTG
>CAUZTZ010000103.1:0-11938 GCA_963582805.1 Alphaproteobacteria bacterium | reverse complement strand
CCCGCCGTCCAACTCAACCACGAGCTTCGCCTCGGCGCAGACGAAATCCACCACATAGTCTCCGATGGGCGCTTGCCGCCTGAACCCGAACCCGTCCAGTTGCCGGGCGCGAACCCGGTTCCAGAACCGCTTCTCCGCCTCGGTCGGGCTCTTGCGCAGTTTACGGGCGATTGGGGAAGCCATGCATCGACTATACCCAGTCCAACCCGGTGTGTCGCACCCCCCACCCTAACCCTCCCCCTCAAGGGGGGAGGGAGAAGACGAGTGCGGCGCGGAAGAGCACAAGCCCTGACCGGCAAAAATAAAAACCCAAATCCCCTTGCGCGGATCGCTCCACAGACTACTTAAGAAGTACTGCTTTTTAACAGCAGGTGCTCTTGAACATTGTGAATAGGGATATCTGATTCCACGCCGGGCTGTGCCCCCGCATGCGTGCGCGTTATGGGTTCGCCGATGCGTTAGGATCCGTTAAAAACCGTAAGGAACCGTCATAAACCGTCATAAACAGTCATAACCGTAAGGGGGGTGTTTGGCGATGTCGCACGAGATTATTAAACTACGACGCGCCAAATACGAGTAGCGCCGATTTAGCGCCAATCATCCACCGAGAAAGTGCCCCGGTAGTGGCCGCCGTGGATGTGCCAGTAGCCGTTGGCCTCGCCGCCGACGGTGACGATATTGATCTCGGCTTCCCGGAACATGGGGATCAGTTCCTCAGGCTCGGCGGCTAACATAGTGGCGAACGGCTCCTCGCCGAAGGTGGCGCGGGGATAGATATAGTTCTGGATCAATTGCAGATCGAAATAGCGGGCCGACGGCATTTGCGCCGCCTCCCAGGCCCAGCGGATGAGCTTTTCTTTGGTGTCGAAGCCCTCGCGCTCGGCGAAGATGCGCGCCGTGATCGGGTCCAGCAGGAACACCGGCGGCGTGTTCGGCTCGATGCCAAGCAGCATATCGCGCACATGTTCGCGCCAATATTCGCGCACCCCCAAACAAAAACTGTTGGAGCGAAGGCCGTAGAAGACCGAGACCGTCGAGGCGTCCGCCGCGAACCCCTTTTGCACATGCAGAGGCTGCCATGGGCTGCGTTCCTCGTTCTCGGCGAAGGTGATGGAATTGTAGGTAAAGTTGTTGCCTTGGGAGCCCATGAAGGTGGTGCCGGCCACCGAGCCGCCTTGCAGGTTCTGCGACAACAATCCATAGGCGCGGCCAATGGTGGAGTTGGCGTGGGCATGGGGGCCCATGGCGCCGATGCCGGAATTGATGCCCAACTGCTTGCGCACCGGGCCGTTGAAGACCACCATGGCGGCCGCCGATGAGGACGTCGAGCCGCGCGCCGATACGCCCGACGACGCGATCGCCAGCACGGCCGGGAAATATTCCGCACGGCAACCGGCCATCACCGCGTTGACGGCGACTTTTTCCACATCATATTCCCAATAGCCCCGGTTATGGGTGGGCTGCATGCGCCCGACGACCGCGTCGGCCTTGTGTGACGTGTGGGCCAACATTTCCGCCACCCGTTCCTCGGTGGGTAAGATGATCGGCAGATAATCGGTCCAGTGGTTGTCTTCGAATAGCTGGTGCAGTTCGGCTTCAATGGCAGGGTCCACAAGGCGCGGCGTGGTGCGCGGGAAGGCGCCTTCGTCGGTGGCCGTCTGGTCCTGGGTCAGGCCCTCGATCACTTCTTGCATGAAGGGCCGCCCGGTGACCGGATCGTTGCCATCCACATAGGCGCGCAATTGGGCGGCGCTTTTGCCCATCACGGGTTGCGGCACGAACGCATGCGGCGCTTCCGGCAGGCCCTTAACCTGGCGCACGGATTTGACCACGTTGTGGAAGATGTCGGTATGCAGCGCCATGGTGGGGACGCCGTATTCGGCTTCAAGCTCGATTGCGTGCGTGCTCACGGCAGGCGCGCAGGTGCTTCAATGGCCGACGCCGACAATTGCGGCATCGCCGTTGGCGGCGATCTCCTTCCAGGTTTCCGGATCATCGATCTGGTAGGTGCTGGACAGCGAGATCATGCGCGTCTCGACGGCGGCCATGTTGTCGGCGAACCAGGCGCCCACCTGCTTCAATAATTCGATGGAATCATCAAAGCGGCAATCGACCAGATAAACGATCTTGCCGTCCAATGTGTCGAGCCGCGGCGCCGGCGTCTTGGCCTTGATTTCCGGCGGATAACCCATCGGGTTCAGCACGGTCAATTTGGCATCGCGGCGGGCGCCGCTTTTCATCTCGTTCATGTTAGGGTTCTCCAGACTATATGGGGCGCCGGAAAAGCCTAACCGGTAAGCCGAACGGATGCAATGAGCCCCGCTAGCTCGACCGCGATGTCAGGTCGTCGTGCACCATCTGCACCAGCGACAATAGATCGCCCTGGGTCATTTCGCCGGACAAGGCATAGGTGAGCGCCCCGTTGGTCCAATAGAAAGCGACCATGCCGTGCTCGGCGATGAAGCGGAACTTGGTGTTGCCGCCGCTCATACCGGGGCGCACATAAAGGCTGACGCGCCGGGCTTTGCCATCTTCGAACATGAACAAAGCCGCCGGATCGCCCTTGTCGGCGACCAGGCGGCCGCCCATCAGTTTGAAGCCGGCGCCTTTCAGATTGGGGATCATCAGCTTGTGGCCGAGGCGCCCGGACAGCCAGTTCAAGAGCCGGGTCTCATCGCCGCCGCTCACTTCAACCGCATGGTTCTCGTCGTGGGCGTAGACCACATGGGCGCCCAACGCCCGCTGCACGAACTGATTGCCGGGCGATGGCGCATCGCCGCCACCAAGCCCGGCGGCGAACCAGCCGCCGAGGCCGCCAGCCAGCAACAATACAATGCCGGCGGCCATGCGGCGCCAGCCGGGCAGCCAGGCGCTCGGCCTGTCGGCGTCGATCAAATCTAAGGTTCGCTCTGGCACGCCGCCTTCGCCATCGGCATCATTGTACAAACGGTGCATCTGGCGTTTTTGCAGCTGATAGGCGTGCACCTTGGCGGCGTCATCGGGGTGCCCGGCCAGCCAGGCTTCCACCTCGATCAGGCCGGCATCGTCCAGCTCGCCATCCACATAGGCATGCAGATCGGCGTCCGGGAGTTGTTCCGGGGGCGTCATTTCACGCTCCTTAAACTTGGTTTCACATTGCCGTCCATGGAGGCGCGCAGTTTTCCCCGGGCCCGGGACAGGCGCGACATGACGGTGCCGACGGGGATATCCAGAACTTCGGCGGTTTCCGAGTAGGACAGATCCTCAAGCCCGATCAGAAGGATAACGGCGCGCTGCTCCTCGGCCAGCTCGGCCAGGGCGCGGTCGAAATCCCGAAGCGCCAGCCGGTCGTCCCGATCGCCGGGCCGCCCGATGCGCGCCGCCAATTCATCGGTCAGGCTGGCCGGGGCCGGCCGGCGGGATGCGTCTCTAAGGTTCTGGCGGTGGATATTGTGCAATATCGTGAACAGCCAGGCGCGCATATTGGTGCCGGCCTCGAACTGGTCGAGGCGGCCTAAGGCCCGCGCCACACAATCGTGGAGCAAATCCTCCGCCGTGTCGGCGTTGCGGGTCAGCGCCCGCGCATAGCGCATCACGTCGGCAAGGGCATCGGTCAGGGCGGCGCGTTTATCCATCGCTTCATCCCAAGTCCCGGCGCCATGGCTGCACGGCGCCGGGCGCTGGCTTTTTCTATTTCTTCATTGCGCCCTTCATCATGGCATCTTTTTTCAACATGGCGTCCTTTTTCATGGCGTCGGACTTGGGCATCATTTCGTCTTTTTTGGCCATGGCATCCTTCTTCATGGAATGCTCTGTCTTCATGGCATCGCCCTTGGTCATGCCCATTTTCTTCTTACCTTCCGCGCTGGCGGCGCCGGCGGCGAGGATCAGCGACAACGCGGCGGCTGTAAACAATTTCATCATGGCAATACTCTCCTGCATTGGATTAAGGATTAACGCCGGTCAAACACCAGATGTTCCGGCAATCATAACACCAACGCACCCGCCCGCCGTTTATTCCCATTCCTGCGAAAAACACCGGCGATGGCGAAATTATTGCAGTATTTCATGGCGCTAATGGAAATTGATGGCATCACCGGGTTTTTCAATGTTAAGTTGGCGGCCGTATCGAGTTATCGGCAACGTATTCCGATATTTCGCGTTGTAATCAAAACGAGGGAGGCATTATGAAAAAGTTGATTCTGAGTTCGGTCGCGGCTGCCGCCATGGTTGCGGCTTTCGCACAGTCCGGTGCGCAGTCGGCAGAAGTTACGCTGCGCATGCACAACTTCATCCCGCCGGTCGCCAATCCGGCAAAACACTTTTTAATTCCTTGGGCAAATAAGGTTGAAGCGGCCTCCAAGGGCCGTATCAAAATTCAGCACTTCTGGACCATGGCGTTGGGCGGCACGCCGCCGCAACTGGTGACCCAGGTCAAGGACGGCGTGGTTGATATTACCTTCACGCTGCCCGGCTATACGGCCGGCCGCTTCCCGAAAACGGAAGTGTTCGAATTGCCGTTTATCCACACCACGACGCTGGCAACTACGGCAGCGATCCAAGATTTCCAGGATAAGCATTTGCAGGACGAATGGTCGGCCTACCATGTCCTGATGCTCAACAACCATTCGGGCGCGCTGATCCAAACCAAGAAACCCGTGCTCAAAATGTCCGACCTGAAAAATATGAAAATACGCACGGCAACCCGCTCGGGCGGCCTTTTCCTGAAATCCATGGGTGCGGTTCCGGTTGGTGCACCGCTGCCGAAAATTCCGCAGTTGCTTTCAAAAGGTGTCATCGACGGCGCTCTGCTGCCGTTCGAGATCGCACCGGCGGTTAAGATGCAGGACCTGGTCTCCCACTTTTCGATACTGGCCGGTAAGCAACCGCGCCTGAATACGTCGGTGTTCAGCTTCCTGATGAACCCGGATTCCTACAAAAAGCTGCCGACGGATCTGAAACGGGTGATCGACGGTCTCTCGGGCCGGAATATTTCGGCAGCAGCCGCCCAGACCTGGACCGACATCGAAATACCGGGCCGCAAGGTGATGGCGTCCAAGTCGAAAAATAAGTTCCATGTTATCCCGCCATCAGAAGTCGCCAAAATGCGCGAAGCCGCCAAGCCGGCGATCGCCCAATGGCTCAAGGCAATGAAGGGGCGCGGCATCAACGGCCAAGTGCTGCTCGATGACGCCCGGGCCATGGTAGCCAAGTACACCAAATAAGCCATCGTTTCCAAGAAAAGCTAACCAAAAAAGGCATACCAACGCATGGCTGAGAGTAACGGCACAGCGCCCCGGCCCACCGATCCGGTGGGCCGGGCTCTCTATCCCGTGGCCCGGATACTGGCGATCGCAGGCGGAATCGTCTTAAGCGCGCTCGCCGCTATAACGACGATCAGTATTATCGGCCGCGCCATCCCTGGCATCGGACCGATCTACGGTGATTTTGAAATCGTCGCCATCGGCACCGGCATCTCCGTGTTTTGTTTCCTGCCCTGGTGCCAGCTTAACCGCGGCAATGTGGTCGTGGACTTCTTCATGACCGCTGCGCCGACGCGCGCCAAAACCTTTATGGATACGTTGGGCGCGGCCATGTATCTGGTGATCGCGACGCTTTTAACCTGGCGCATGATCTATGGCGGCATCGAAATGTATGAAACCGCCGAGAAATCCCTGACCCTAAATTTTCCGCGCTGGAGCACCTTTCCGCTTTCCGTCGTTTTGATGGGGTTCCTGGTGCTCGTCGTCGCCTATACCGTCGGGCGTAACGCCGCCGAAACGCGCGCCGGCCGCTATTTCAACGAACAGTCGTTGTATTAGGCCGCCCATGAGTACCCTAGCCATCGGCGGTCTCGGCTTTGCCGCAATGCTCATCCTCTTGGCGCTGCGCATCCCGATTGCCATTTCCATGCTGTCGGTCGGCTTGGTCGGCTACACCTACATCGCCGGACCGACGGCGCTCCTCAGCTATTTGAAGACAGAAACCTATTGGCGCTTTTCCACCGACGATCTGTCGGTCATCCCGTTGTTCCTGCTGATGGGGCAGTTCGCCGCCAAGGCCGGGATATCGAAAGCCCTGTTCCGCGCCGCCAATGTCTGGCTCGGCCATCACCGGGGCGGCGTCGCCATGGCGGCCATCGGCGGCTGCGCCGGCTTCGCATCAATCTCGGGCTCATCGCTGGCCACCGCCGCCCTGATGGGCGAGGTGGCGCTGCCGGAGCTGCGCCGCTTCAACTATTCGGGCTCGCTGGCCACCGGCGCCCTGGCGGCCGGCGGCACGCTGGGCATCCTCATTCCGCCTTCGGTGGTCTTGATTATCTACGCGATCATTGTCGAGGCGAGCGTCGCCGCCCTCTTCCAGGCCGCCTTCATTCCCGGCATCTTTGCTGCTTTCGGCTATATCATCACCATCGCCATCGTGGTGCGCATCAACCCCGAGGCGGGCCCCGCCGGCGACCGGGCCTCGCGCGAGGAAAAGTGGTCCGCGCTGATGGAAATCTGGCCGGTGCTGGTGATATTTCTGCTGGTCATGGGCGGCATCTATCTGGGCTTCTTCACGCCGACGGAAGGCGCCGCGGTTGGCGCCGTGGGCACGTTTTTGGTCGCCGTCACAAAGGGCGGCATGCGTGTGAAAGGCTTCATCGAAGCGCTTTTGAGCACCGGCTCGACGACGGCCCTGATCTTTTTGATCCTGCTGGGCGCGGCGATATTCAATGCCTTCTTAGGGTTTTCGCAGCTTCCCATCTTCGCCGCCGACTTTTTTCAGAACTCCAATATGACGCCGATGACGGTGATGTTGGGCATGATCGTGCTCTATATCCTGATGGGTATGGTTATGGATTCGCTGGCCATGATCTTGCTGACGGTGCCCATTTTCTGGCCCATTATCGCCGGCCTAGATTTTGGCCTGCAACCGGAAGAGACCAAAATCTGGTTCGGCATTATATCCTTGATCGTCGTCGAAATGGGGCTGATCACGCCGCCGGTCGGGCTCAACGTGTTCGTCATCAATTCCCTGGCGCGCGACATTCCCATGCTGGAGACTTTCAAGGGCGTCGTCCCGTTCCTGATTTCGGACTTTATCCGCGTCGCCTTGATTATTATCTTCCCGATTTCAACCCTGATTATCCCCCGACTTCTCTATGTGAATTGAAGGGGTTTACAGAATCAAAGGCGCGTTAAGTGATCGCCTTGATGCCGGTCAAGCCGGGCTAAATATCCAGCTCGCACCAGACCGGCGTGTGATCGGACGGCTTTTCCCAGCCCCTGGGCGTGCGGTCGATGCCGGACGCGGTGAGCAAATCGGCGGCCTGCGGCGACAACATTAAATGATCGATGCGGATGCCGTTGTCTTTCTGCCAGGCGCCGCGCTGGTAATCCCAAAACGAATAGAGCCCGATGCCGCTGTTGAGGGCGCGGAACGCATCGGTCAGGCCGAGATAAACGATCTTGCGCCAGGCCGCCCTTGTTTCGGGCCGGTACAGGGCATCGCCTTCCCAAGCTTCGGCGTCATAGACGTCGCCGGGCTCCGGTATGGCGTTGTAATCGCCGCCGAGCACAAAAGTGTCCTCGCCTTCCAGCAATTCGGCGGCGTGGGCGTGCAAGCGCTCCATGAAGCCCAGCTTGTAGGGATATTTTTCGGTATCCACCGGATTGCCGTTGGGAAGATAGATGGAGGCAACGCGCACGCCGCCGGTGAAGGCTTCGATATAGCGGGCCTGCTCGTCGGATGCATCGCCGGGCAGCTCGGTCAGTTCCACATCGATGGGGGATTTGGACAATATGGCGACGCCGTTATAGGTCTTTTGCCCGGCGACGGCGACGTTATAGCCGGCATCGCCCACTTCGGATTCTGGAAACGCCTCGGCAATGCATTTCAATTCCTGCAGCAAGACAACATCGGGCTGAAACGCACCCAGCCAGCGTAACAGGTTCGGCAAACGAACCTTGATCGAGTTCACATTCCAGGTGGCGATTTTCATGCCAGAAATTTAAACGGCGAACGAGACACCGCAACCGCAAGACGACGAGGCGTTGGGATTGGCGAGCTTAAAAAAGGCGCCGATCAGATCATCGACGTAATCCACCTCGGAGCCGTCGATCAGCGCCAGGGACATTTCGTCGACAACCACTTTGACCCCATGGCCCTCGAACACCAGATCATCGTCGCCAACCGCGGCGTCCAGATCGAAGCCATATTGAAAGCCCGAACAACCGCCCGAGGATACCGCGACGCGCAACATCAGGGCCGCGTCGCCTTCGGAAGCGATCAGAACGTTTATGCGCTTGGCGGCGCTTTCGGTGATGGTGAGCCCAGCTGATTCGGTCATTCCGTCCTGTTACCTTTTACGGCAAAAATTAATAACGATTCTTATCTATCTCTTATCTAGTATATCCGGGCGATTTGTCAACTTTTTGATCGATCCATTGCGGCGCCCGGTGCACACGACTAATTTGAACCCATGGATAACCAAACCCAAATAAATTCTACCGGCACGGCCATCTACGCCTCCGATCCCGAGGAAAGCCGGGGGCGCCTACATGCCGAACCCGGCAGCGCCACGCGCACGCCGTTTCAGCGCGACCGGGACCGGGTGATCCATTCGGCGGCCTTCCGGCGCCTGGAATACAAGACCCAGGTCTTCGTCAACCACGAAGGCGATCATTTCCGCACCCGCCTGACCCACACGTTGGAGGTGGCGCAGATCGCCCGCTCCATCGCCCGCTCATTGGGCCTTAACGAAGATTTGGCGGAAGCCCTGGCCCTTGCCCATGACCTCGGCCACCCGCCGTTCGGCCATGCCGGCGAAGATGCGCTGGCCGAGGCGATGGGCGATTTCGGCGGCTTCGATCACAACGCGCAGACCCTGGCGGTCGTCACCCGGCTGGAAAGCCGCTATCCGGAATTCGACGGCCTCAATCTTACCTGGGAAACCCTGGAGGGCATTGTCAAACATAACGGGCCGCTGGGAGCCGAGTTCATGCCCCGCGACATCGCCGAATATGTCAGCCGCCATGATCTGGAGCTTGCCACTTTCGCCAGCGGCGAGGCGCAGGCAGCCGCCATCGCCGACGACATCGCCTACAACAACCACGATATCGACGATGGCTTGCGCGCCGGTCTGTTCCACATGGAAGATTTGTCGGACGTGCCCTTGATCGGCGCCATCTTCGCCGCCGTGCTGTCCGAATATCCGGGGCTGGACCAAGGCCGCATCCGGCACGAAGCCATCCGCCGGCTGATCGGCGAAATGGTCAGTGACTGTTTGACAGAATCGGGCCAGCGTTTAAAAGATGCCGCGCCGGCCAGTGCCGGCGATATCCGTGGCCTCGATCATCCGGTGATCGCATTTTCCGAACCTTTGGTGGACGTGGATCAGGGCATTCGCGGATTTCTGTTCGACAATATGTACCGGCATTACAGGGTCAATCGCATGACAAGCAAGGCGCGCCGGGTGGTCCAGGACCTGTTTGGACTTCTCCTGGCCGAACCCGATAGCCTGCCGCCCCGGTGGAGCAAAATGGCCGGCGAGCCGGGCTCCGAGCAAACAGCGCGCGTCGCCGCCGATTATATCGCCGGCATGACGGACCGCTTTGCCCTTGATGAACATGCCCGCCTGATCGATGTGCAGGCCCGCACTAGTTAAGTATATGACATCTCTTGAGAACCCCATTCTGAGAACACCATGAACACGTTCGAATATTTCAAAGAACAAATTGTCGATATTTTGAACGGGTTGGCCGCCGCCGGTGTGCTCGGCGAGATTGCCGACCCTGCGCGCATTTCGGTGGAGCCGCCGCGCGATGCCAAGCATGGCGATATCTCCACCAACGCCGCCATGGTGCTGGCCAAGCCGGCCGGGCTCAAGCCCCGCGATCTGGCCGAAAAAATCGCCACCGCCCTCGGCGCCCTGGAAGAGGTTGCGGACGTCGACGTGGCCGGGCCCGGCTTCATCAACGCCACCTTGGCGCCGTCTTTCTGGCATGCGCGCTTAAGCGAAATTCTGGCGGCCGGGATTGCTTACGGCGATTCCCAAATGGGCGGCGGGCGTAAAGTGAATATCGAATATGTGTCCGCCAACCCCACCGGGCCGATGCATGTGGGCCATGGCAGGGGCGCCGTGGTCGGCGATGCGCTGGCCGCGATCCTGGCCAAGGCCGGCTTTGACGTTGCCCGCGAATATTACGTCAACGACGCCGGCGCGCAGGTGGACGTGCTGGCGCGCTCGCTTCATCTCCGCTACCGGGAAGCCTTGGGCGAGACCATCGGCGATATCCCGGACGGGCTTTATCCGGGCGATTATCTGATCGGTGCGGCGGAAAATTTGAAAGCCCGCGACGGTGATCGATGGCTGGGCGCCGATGAAGAAGCCTGGCTGGAACCCTTGCGCAGCTTTGCGGTCGCCGAGATGATGACCCTGATCCGGAGCGATCTGGCCGCCCTTGGCGTCGAACACGGGTTTTTCCAATCCGAGCGCGAATTGGTTGAGCGGGGCGGCGTCGATGAAGTGGTGCAAGTGCTCCAAGACGCCGGGCTTGTTTATACCGGCACGCTGGAGCCGCCCAAGGGCAAGCTCCCCGATGATTGGGAGCCGCGCCCGCAATTGCTGTTCAAGGCCACCCAATTCGGTGACGATGTGGACCGGCCGCTGGCCAAATCAGACGGCGCCTGGACCTACTTCGCCACCGACATGGCCTATCATCTGGACAAGCATCGGCGCGGCTTCGCCGATCTGATCGATATCTGGGGCGCCGATCACGGCGGCTATGTGAAGCGCATGAACGCGGCGGTAACGGCGCTCACCGGCGAGAAGGACAGTTTGGATGTGGTGCTCTGCCAGATGGTCAATCTGTTGGACCAGGGCGAGCCGGTAAAAATGTCAAAACGCTCGGGCACGTTCGTTACGCTGGCCGAGGTGATCGATCAGGTGGGCAAGGATGTGGTCCGCTTTATCATGCTGACCCGCAAGAACGACGCGCCGCTGGATTTCGATCTCGCCAAGGTGGTCGAGCAGAGCCGCGACAACCCGGTCTTTTATGTTCAGTATTCCCACGCCCGCTGTTGTTCGGTGTTGCGCCACGCCGGGGACATGTTCGAAGCCGCCGAGTTGGCAGCCGATTCGCTGCAAAAGGGCGATTTCAGCGCGCTGACCGACCCGGCTGAGCTTAATCTGATCAAATCCATGGCCGCCTGGCCACGCATGGTCGAAGGCGCCGCCGAGGCCCACGAACCGCACAGAATAGCCTATTTTCTGGCCGATTTATCCGCCGCCTTCCACGCCCTTTGGACAAAGGGCGCGCGCCAGGACGAAAGTCTTCGCTTTCTCAACGAATCTGATAAAGAATTGACCCGCGCCCGCTTGGCGCTGGTGAAAGCATTGGCGATGGTAATCGCCTCCGGACTTACCGTCATGGGGGTGACCCCGGTCGAGGAGATGTAAGCTATGGCAGACGACGGCCGTCCCGCTGGCGGCCATCCGGATATTGAACCGCCGCTCGGCGATATACCCGAGTTTGACCGCGGCGAGTTGCAATCGGACACCTTGGCGTTCGAACGCATCAAGCGCCGTCCGCCCGAGCGCCGGCGCCGTATCCTTATCATCGCAGTACTTCTGGTCCTGGCCGGCGTCAGCTTTGCCGGCTGGCTGACCTTGGGCGATCGGTATTTCGGCGCCAATCCCGACACCATCCCGGTGATCCGCGCCGCCGAGGGACCGGTCAAGGTACGCCCCGACAAGCCTGGCGGCATCGAGATCAAAAACCGGGACATTGACGTTTACAAACGCATCGGCGGCGATGCGCCGGAGCGGACAGCGGAAAAACTGTTGCCGAAACCGGAAGCCCCCCTGCCCACCCCGGCGCCCTCTGCCGCCGCCCCGGCGGAACCGGAGCCCAAGGCCACCGAGAAACTGATTGCCGCGGCCGAAGCCAAGCAAGAGACGCCGGCCCAGAAGCCG
>CAUZTZ010000102.1:0-12006 GCA_963582805.1 Alphaproteobacteria bacterium | reverse complement strand
TGCCTACTACGCCGAAGGACAGAGTGTGGAACGGGACTATATAAGGTCCTATATGTGGCTCGAAATTGCCAATCTGCGTGGCTTAAAAAGTGCGACCGGGCACCAGGGTGTTATCGCGGAAAATGTGACCGAGGCAAATATTACTAAGTTCCATAAGCGTATCGACCAGTTTCGTGACGAGTTAGAAAAAGGAATGACCGGGGCCGATGTCGCCAAGGCGCAAGACCTTGCCCGCGCCTGCATCATTAAAAATTTCAAGGGCTGCTGAACCGCACCGCCGGTGATTGCGCCAGCCGGGACGCTGGGCTACATAACGCACCGCCACCACCAATCATCAAACGCGGGAACCCATGGCCTCTTACCAATATATTTATACCATGCAGCAGCTCGGCAAGACCTATCCGGGCGGGCGCGAGTTGTTCAAGAATATCTCCCTGTCGTTTTACCCCGACGCCAAGATCGGCGTCTTGGGCCTGAACGGCGCCGGCAAGTCGACGCTGCTGCGCATCATGGCCGGCATCGAAACCGATTTCACCGGCGAGGCCTGGTCCGCCGAGGGCGCGACCGTCGGCTTTTTGCCCCAGGAGCCGGAGCTCGACCCGGATAAAGACGTGGCCGGCAACGTCATGGAAGGGGTCGGCGAGATCAAGGAGATACTGGACCGCTTCAACGCGGTCAGCGCCAAGTTCGCCGAGCCCATGGACGACGACGAGATGAACGCGTTGTTGGAAGAACAGGGCGAGCTGCAGGAAAAGATCGATGCCGCCGATGGCTGGGAGATCGAGCGCACCGTCGAGATCGCCATGGACGCGCTGCGCTGTCCGCCCGGCGACGCCAGCGTCGAGACCCTGTCCGGCGGCGAGCGAAGGCGGGTGGCCTTGTGCCGGCTTTTATTGCAAAAGCCCGATCTGTTGCTGCTCGACGAGCCCACCAACCATCTGGACGCCGAATCGGTGGCCTGGCTGGAGCGGCATCTGCACGATTATCCCGGTTCCGTCGTCGCCGTCACCCATGACCGCTATTTTCTCGACAACGTGGCCGGCTGGATATTGGAATTGGACCGGGGCCGGGGCATCCCATTCGAGGGCAACTATTCGGGCTGGCTGGAGCAAAAGTCGAAACGTCTGGCCCAGGAAGAGAAATCCGAAGTGGCGCGCCAACGCACCCTTGCCAACGAATTGGATTGGATCCGTGCCTCGCCGCGCGCCCGCCAGACCAAAAGCCGGGCGCGCATCACCGCCTTTGAAGAATTGCAATCGGCCTCCGCCGACAACGCGCCGGGCTCGGCGCAGATCGTCGTGCCGGCGGGCCCGCGCCTCGGCAATCTGGTGATCGAGGCGGGTGAAATCGGCAAGGCCTTCGGCGATCAGCTTCTCATCGAGGATCTGGATTTCAAGATACCGCCGGGCGCCATCGTCGGCGTCATCGGCGCCAACGGCGCCGGCAAGACCACGCTGTTTCGCATGATCAACGGCCAAGAAACCCCCGACACCGGCACCATCCGCCTCGGCGAGACGGTTGTTCTCGGCTATGTGGATCAGTCGCGGGATGCGCTCAACGCGGATAAAACCGTGTGGGAGGAAATCTCCGAGGGGCTCGACGAGATCGAGCTTGGCACGCGCACCATGCAAAGCCGTGCCTATGTTTCCCAGTTCAATTTTCGCGGCCCCGACCAGCAAAAGAAGGTCGGCCAGCTTTCGGGCGGCGAGCGCAACCGGGTGCATCTGGCCAAGGTTTTGAAATCCGGGGCCAACGTAATATTGCTCGATGAGCCGACCAACGATCTGGACGTGGACACCTTGCGCGCCCTCGAAGAAGCCTTGCTGGTTTTTCCCGGCTGTGCCGTCGTGATCAGCCATGACCGCTGGTTCCTGAACCGCATCGCCACCCATATCATCGCCTTCGAAGGCGACAGCAACGTGATCTGGTTCGAGGGCAATTACGATGATTACGAAGCCGACCGCAAGCGCCGCCTGGGCGCCGAGGCCGAGCAGCCGCACCGCATCAAATACCGGCCCCTGACGCGGGCCTAGGCGCGGGGTGAAGGTGACGCGGGCCTAGGCGCGGGGTGAAGGTGACGCGGGCCTAGGCGCGGGGCGAAAGTGACGCGGCGCTAGGCGCGGGCTTGAAATGTCTTAGAGGGAAACCGGGCCGCTATTTCCGGCGCTTGTTAAGGCTTTCGGCTTTATCGCGGAGCGCCGCGATTAGCCCCGAAACCTTGCCGCCGTTCTGGCGGATCACCGAGCCGAACTCGGAGCGCTGGGTCTGCAGCATGGAGATGCCCTCGACGATGATGTCGACGATCTTGTACTTGCCCCGGGGATAAGCGACGCGCCAATCGATGCGCACCGGCTTGTTCGATTCCCGGATCAGCCGGGAATGCACGATGGCCAGCTTAGCGTTGCGGCTGGTGGCGCTGGCCACGTCAATTTTTTCCGTGGTCAATTGCCGGAACCGCTTGGAATAGGTGGCGACCAGGAATTCCTCGAACTGGGTGAGATATTCGGACCGCTCAATCTTGGTGGCTTTGCGCCAATAACGGCCGAGGGCCCATTTGCCCAGCAAGCGCACATCGAAATTATCGTTTAGCATCTTGCGAAATCTGATTTTCTGTTCGGCGCTCGAATTTTTGTCGCCGGTCAGCGAGTTCACCGCCCGGTCGGCGAGGGTCTGGATAAATTGATGGGCGCCATCCGCAAACTCATCGCCGGCGGCTTGCGAATGACCGGGCGTTGATAGAATAAAAAACAGAAAAACGGTTAAACTAATGGCGCCGCGCGTTATCCGCATGGGGTCCGCACCTACTATTGTTTCGTTTTATCTTGATCCTGATCGGGCTCCTGATCCGGATCGGCAATTTCAAAATCTCCGGAGAAGCCTGGCGGCGGTTTGTCGTCCAAACCCTCGCCATTGGTAATTTCGTCGTTGCGGCGTTGCCGGTAAAGGCTGCGGATGGAGGCGTAGAAATCGATCGATGATTTTTCCAGATCATCCAGCACGTCCCACAATTGATCGCGGGTATCGATGCCGGACATGACGGTGCGTCCCCAAAGGACCGAATCCAAACCTTCCTTGCTGGCCCACCAATTGATCGGATCGAGGAAGAAGTCGACGACCTTGCCGACCGCGTCGCGGGGATTGGACGGACCGAAAATGGGGATCATCAGATAGGGGCCTTCGCCGGCGCCCCATACCGCCAGGGTCTGGCCGAAATCTTCGTCATGCTGCTCGAACCCCATGGCGGTTGCCGGATCGCCAAAGCCGAGCACGCCAATGGTGGAGTTGATAACGAAGCGCATGGTGGTGTCGCCGCCCCGGGACGGCTCGCCCTGCAACAGATCGTTGGCGAGGATCACCGGCGTGCGCAAATTCTGCAGGAAGTTATGGATAAATTCGCGCACCGTTTCCGGCGCGATGGTGCGGTAGAGGGCGGTCACCGGGCGGAACAGGGCGCGGTCCAGAAACAGATTGAATTCAAAGATGCCGCGGTTGGCCGGCTCGATCGGATCGTTGATGGTGTTGTATTCGGCCAAAGCTTCCGGATCATTTTCCGGTGCGCTTGCGCAATTGGCTAGCACGAACATCGCCAGCACCAGCACGCCGATCCTTGCCCATCTCCGTAACCCGTTATCTGCCCACATGCCGACCTCTTAATTTTTTATCGCCCGTTCAGGCAAGGCCTAGTCTTCTGAGTAGCGCCGAAGCGATTTCCCGGCCGGATTGAAATGCAAAGTCCCCGCATCACAACAAAGCGTGCAACAGAGCGCCGCATCAGATCGGGCGGCCATTATTTTCTCTGTTGTTCGCAGATATCAATGGACGATAAGCATTCGCTCCCGGTTGGGTAACCACACGGAATAAATCCGTGCTTCTGAATATACATACGCTTCCCGGAATTACCAGTAACCTGAAGCGACTTGGTCACGTCGAAATTATTATTTGTTGTATTATTGCAACAATCGTTCCCGGATACGGTTGCGGCCTCTGTTCCGCCGCTGCCGAAGCTGCGCAACCGATGTTGCCCCTGGGTGAGCATGCAAGGCAACTATAACGCCAAATTGTTACCAAATGCTCAAGCCGATGCCCAAATATCAAATATATATAACGAAATCCTTATATGATTATGTTATAAAAAAAAGTGCTTTAAATTAAGCGATTTTGTCCCTATTTTCCTCTTATGGATGGTTTGATAGTTCAGTTGCGGGCGGCGGCCGATCCGAGCCGGCTTAGGTTGCTGGCGGTGTGCGCCAAGGGCGAGTTCACGGTGAGCGAACTTGTGCAAATTCTCAACCAAAGCCAGCCCCGGGTTTCCCGGCATTTGAAGATATTGTGCGACGCCGGTTTTCTGGAACGGCTGAGCGAGGGCAATTGGGCCTATTATCGCCAGGCAAGCGGGGTGGAAGCGCGCATCGCGGCGAATCACCTGTTGGCGTTGCTGCCCGGCGAAGACCCGGTTATCGCCCGCGATTTGGAACGGCTGGATGCGGTCAAGTCGGCGCGCAGACAGAGCGCCGATCAATATTTTCAAGAGGTTGCCGGTGAATGGGATCACATCCGCAGCCTCTATATGGGCGATCAGGGGGTCGAGCAGGCGATCCAGGCGGCGCTGGCCGGCACGCTGCCCGGCTGGCTGATCGATATCGGCACCGGCACCGGTCGCATGCTGGAAATCCTGAGCCCCTATATGGAAGAGGCCATCGGCATCGATACCTCACACGAAATGCTGACCATCGCGCGCGCCAAGCTGGACCGGGCGGGCCTGAATAATTGCAGCGTCCGCCATGCGGACATGTACCGGCTGCCCTTTGATGGCGGCGCCTTCGATGCCGCCGTGATCCATCAGGTGCTCCATTATGCCGATGATCCGGGCGCCGTGCTGGCCGAGGCGGCGCGGATTATCAAGCCGGGCGGGCGCGTCGTGGTGGCCGATTTCGCCCGCCACGATCATCAGGAATTGCGCGATGTTTACCGCCACCAGCGCTTAGGGTTTGATCAGGCCGGTATGAGCGGCTGGCTCGGCGCCGCCGGATTAACCGAACAGCCGCCGGTGCGCCTGGCCGGCGGCGCCCTGACGGTGGTTGTCTGGCCGGCGATCAAGGAACCGCGCCAGGCCGGTAAGCGCAATGGCTGATTTAGGAACATCGCGCCAAGTGCCGGACGGCCAGGCGGCCGGCGGGCTGGCCCCGGGCCTGGCCAAGGATGCGGCGGCCTCGTTCGAATTTTTTCCGCCCAAGGATAAGGCCATGGAAAAGGCGCTTTGGTCCTGCATCGAGCGATTGGCGCCGCTGGCGCCGGCATTTATGTCGGTCACCTATGGCGCCGGCGGATCGACCCGGGAGCGGACCCATACCATTGTCACCCGCATCCAGAACGATACCGCGATACCGGCGGCCGCGCATTTGACCTGCGTCGGCGCTTCCGCGGGCGAAATCGATGACGTGGCGCGCCGCTACTGGGATGCGGGCATCCGCCATATCGTCGCCTTGCGCGGCGATCCGCCCGCCGGCGATGACCGTTATTCTCCCCATCCCGGCGGCTACGCCTATGCCGCCGATCTGGTCGCCGGGCTGATGCGTCTCCAGGATTTCGAGATCAGCGTCGCCGCCTATCCGGAAATGCATCCGGAATCTGCCAGCGCCGAGGCAGACCTTGAAAATCTCAAGCGCAAGCTCGGCGCCGGGGCGAAACGGGCCATCACGCAACTCTTTTTCGAGCCCGAGACCTTTCTCAGATTCCGCGATACAGCCGCCGCCGCCGGCATCGGCGCGCCCATCGTGCCGGGCATATTGCCGGTCACAAATTTCAAACAGGCTGTGCGCTTCGCCGCCATGTGCGGCGCCGACGTGCCTAACTGGATGGTGACGCTTTTCGCCGGCCTCGATGAGGATGCGGAAACCCGCAAGCTGATCGCCGCCACGGTTGCCGCCGAGCAATGCCGCCGGCTGCACTTCGAAGGCGTGACCGATTTCCATTTCTACACTTTGAACCGCGCCGATCTGGTCTACGCGATTTGCCATCTCCTCGGCATTCGCGCCGGCAGCGGCGGGCGCGGCGAAACGGGTCCCCCGCAATGAATGACGACCAAGTGAGCGGCAAACGCATCAATGCCCTGCGCGCAGCGATGGCCGAGCGCATCTTGATCCTCGATGGCGCCACTGGCACCATGATCCAGGCGCAAAAGCTGGACGAGGGCGATTACCGGGGATCCCAATTCACCGATCACGGGCACGATCTTAAAGGCAACGCCGATATCTTGAACCTGACCCAACCCGATCTGGTGGCCGGGCTGCACCGGGAATATTTCGAAGCCGGCGCCGATATCATCGAAACAAACACCTTCAACGCCACCTCGATCGCCCAGGCCGATTACGGCACCCAAGAGCTGATCCACGAGATCAATTATGAAGGCGCCGTCATCGCCCGCGCCGCCGCCGATGCCGCGTCCGCAATTGATCCGGCGCGGCCCCGCTTCGTTGCCGGTGTCATGGGCCCGACCAACCGCACCGCCTCCATATCTCCCGATGTCAACGATCCCGGTTTCCGCAATACCGGCTTCGATGAATTGGCCGCCGCCTATGGCGAGGCCGCCGCCGGTCTGGTCGCCGGCGGCGCCGATCTGATCATGATCGAAACCGTGTTCGACACCCTCAACGCCAAGGCGGCGATCCATGCGGTGCTGGCCCTCGAAGAAAACCTCGGCCGGCCGGTTCCGATGATGGTCTCGGGCACCATCACCGATGCCTCGGGGCGCACCCTGTCGGGACAGACGCCGGAAGCGTTCTGGATATCCATCAATCACGCCAAGCCGCTGATCGCCGGCTTCAACTGTGCCCTCGGCGCCGAGGATTTGCGCCCCCATCTGCAAGCCCTTTCGCGCGCCGCCGATACCTTTGTTTCGGTGCATCCCAACGCCGGGCTGCCCAACGCCTTCGGCGAATATGACGAAACCCCGGAAGAGATGGCGGCCACCATCCGCAGTTTCGCGGGCGAAGGGCTGATCAATATCGCCGGGGGGTGTTGCGGCACGACGCCCGATCATGTGCGCGCCCTGGCCGCCGCTCTGGACGGCGCCGCCCCCCGCGATATTCCAGAGCCGGCAAAGGGCAGCCTGCTGTCGGGGCTGGAAGCCCTGCATCTCGACGCCGTGACCGGCTTCGTCAATGTCGGCGAGCGCACCAACGTCGCCGGTTCGGCCCGCTTCAATAAATTGATCGTCGAGGGGGATTATGAGGCCGCCCTCGACGTTGCTCGGGCGCAAGTGAATGGCGGCGCCCAGGTGGTTGACGTCAACATGGACGAGGCGATGCTCGATTCGGAATACGCCATGGACCGGTTTTTGAAACTGATCGCGTCCGAGCCCGATATCGCGCGCGTGCCAATGATGATCGATTCGTCCAAATTCTCGGTGATCGAAACCGGCCTCAAATGTATCCAGGGCAAATGCATCGTCAATTCCATCAGCCTCAAGGAAGGCGAAGATGTGTTCCGCGCCCACGCACGCAGCGTCATGAAGTTCGGCGCCGCCGCCGTCGTCATGGCCTTCGACGAAGACGGCCAGGCCGATAATTTGGACCGTATGAAAGCCATCACGGAACGCTCCTACCGCATCCTGACTGAAGAGGTGGGCTTCCCGGCTGGCAATATTATTTTCGATCCCAACGTCTTTCCGGTCGCCACCGGGATCGACGAACATCGGGGTTTCGCCGCCGATTACATCGCCGCCGTCGCCCATATCAAGAAGACCCTGCCCGGCGTACTTGTGTCGGGGGGCATCAGCAATGTGTCGTTTTCATTTCGCGGCAACAATGCTTTGCGCGAAGCCATGCATGCGGTGTTTCTCTATCACGCGGTGGCCGCCGGGCTCGATATGGGCATCGTCAATGCGGGCCAGCTGGCCATCTATGCGGATATCGAGCCACAACTTCTGGAGCGCATCGAAGACGTCATCCTCAATCGCCGCGAAGACGCCACCGAGCGGCTTCTGCAAGTCGCCGACACCGCCAAGGGCGCCGGGCCGGGCGCCGCCCCTGACCTGGCCTGGCGGGACGGCGATATCCAGGACCGCATCACCCACGCTTTGGTAAACGGCATCACCGAATTTATTGTCGAAGACGCCGAAGAGGCGCGGCTGCAGGCTGCCCGTCCTATCGATGTGGTCGAGCAAACATTAATGGCCGGCATGAACGTGGTTGGCGATCTGTTCGGATCGGGCCAGATGTTCCTGCCGCAAGTGGTCAAAAGCGCCCGCGTCATGAAGCAGGCGGTGAGCCATCTTTTGCCCTTCATCGAAGCCGACAAGACCACCGAAGCCCAGCCTAAGGCCAAGATCCTGATGGCCACGGTCAAGGGCGACGTGCACGATATCGGCAAGAACATCGTTTCCGTCGTTTTGCAGTGCAACAATTACGACATTGTCGATCTCGGCGTCATGGTGCCTTACGAAAAAATTCTGGAAACGGCGGCGGCCGAAAAGGTGGACGCCATCGGGCTATCGGGTTTGATCACACCGTCGTTGGAGGAAATGAGCCTGGTGGCGTCGGAAATGAGCAGGGCGGGTTTGGATATTCCGCTCCTGATCGGCGGCGCGACCACGTCGAAAGCCCATACGGCGGTCAAGATCGCGCCCGCCTATTCCGGCCCGACGGTCTATGTGACCGACGCATCGCGCGCCGTCGGCGTCGCCGGGCGGCTGCTGAGCGCCGAGGCGAAGGGCGCCTTCATGGCCGAGACCGAAGCCGAATACGCCGAGGTCCGGCGCCGCCACGAGGGCCGCGCCGCAGCCCAGCGCCTGCACGATATCGAAGCCGCCAGGGCGGCCAACAATAAGCTCGATTGGGACGAGATCGCCGCTGCGCCCACATTCCTCGGCGTTCGCTCCTTGCGCGAGGTTGATCTCGGCGATCTGGTGCCGCGCATCGACTGGACGCCGT
Source organism: Alphaproteobacteria bacterium (assembly GCA_963582805.1). Classification (GTDB taxonomy): domain Bacteria; phylum Pseudomonadota; class Alphaproteobacteria; order Rhodospirillales; family UBA2165. Next base: position 3,076 of record CAUZTZ010000102.1, on the reverse strand, counting down.
TCTTCCGTACCTGGGAGCTCAAGGGCAACTACCCGGCCATATTGTATGACGCCGCCCAAGGCGAAGCGGCGCGCGGCCTGTTCAAGGATGCCGGCGCCATGTTGGAGCGGATCACCGGCGAAGGCTGGCTGCACGCTAACGCCGCGTTCGGGTTTTTCCCGGCCAATTCGGTGGGCGACGATATCGAAATTTACACCGATGCATCCAGGCGGCGGGTGCGCATGACCCTGCCGTTCCTGCGCCAGCAGATGATCAAGCGCGACGGCGGCATAAATCATTGCCTGGCCGATTTCGTGGCGCCCAAGGAAACTGGGGCCGAAGATCATATCGGGCTGTTCGCGGTCACCACCGGGCACGGCATTGAAGCCAAGCGCGCCGATTTCCTCGCCCATCACAACGACTATGGCGATATCATGCTGCAGGCGCTGGCCGACCGTCTGGCCGAAGCCTTCGCCGAGCGGCTGCACGAACGGGTGCGCAAAACCTATTGGGGGTACGCGCCTGACGAGGATCTTTCCAACTCGGATGTGATCAAGGAAGGCTATCAGGGCATCCGCCCGGCGCCCGGCTATCCGGCCTGCCCGGATCACTCCTTGAAGCCGTTGCTGTTCGAATTGCTGGATGCCCACGGCAAGGCCCGGATCGAACTGACGGAAAGTTTCGCCATGCTACCGGCGGCGTCGGTGTCGGGATTTTATTTTGCCCATCCGGGGGCCCGCTATTTCGGGCTGGGCCGCGTCGGCAAGGATCAGATCGCCGATTATGCGCGCCGCCGTGGGGTCTCGCTGGCCCAGGCCGAAACCTGGCTGGCGCCCAATTTAAGCTATGAGCCGAAACGCGCTAATGCGTGAGGCGCGCATCGATGCGGAAGCGGCTGATATCGTGGCCGTTGGCCAATAACCGTTCCAGAAGCGCCCCGTAATCATCATCGTCGGTCAGGTCTTCGCCGATCATGCGCGAAACCCGGCACAGAATTTCACTGCCGCGGTCGCGCAATTTAGCTGATTCGTATCCGGGGATGTCGTCGGCCTTGGTGATCAGAATTTCGGCCCACTTGATTTGCTCACTGACATAGTGAGTCCAATCGAATTTCCACATGGTTTCTGCCCGCCTAGTATCTGTCCGCCGCGCCAATTCTTGGCGTCTGTGGAAGGGTTTGTCCCTCTAGCAACATCACCATAGAGCAGAGGCGTTAATATACTTTGAATCGCTATGCAGAATTTTAAAAAAATTTCAGGCGGGCCGGAGCAGGCGGCGCAGCCAGCGCACTGCGGCCTCGAAATCCTCGGCGATGGGGGCGCCGGCGGTCAGCGCCGCGCCGGCGGTGATGGCCGAATCGGCAAGCCCGAAATCCTCCACCGACAGCCCGTCGCGACTGGCAAGGCCGGCGCCGGATTTGACCAGATCCTCGTCGATCTCCTGAAACAAAAGCGCAAGGCGGTCTTTGTAGATCTGGCTATCCAAACTGTAGCCGACGACGGGCCGCCCGTAACCGGCCATGAGGCCCATTTCCAGGGCCGTCGCCGCATCGATGCCGGGGCCGCGAAACGGCGTCATGTTGGCGATCAGGGCGTCGCAGCCGGCGATCATGATGCGCGCCGCCCGGTAAATTCCAAGCCCGTCATCGGCGCTGCCCGAATGCGCCCGGCCGCCGTCGATATCCAAGGGCGTTACGCCTTCAATTCCATAGCGCTCGCAGATGGATTTTTTGTTGGCGGCAATCTCGGCGGCGCGCGGATGGTAGATATCGGGACCCGCCAGATAGACGCGGGGGTTTGCCTCGCCGCCCTCGCTCATGACGCTGCGGCCAGATTGTGAACTTGGTAAGCGCCCGCCGCGCCGCCTCGCATGCGCCCGATCAGCTCGGCCAGGGCCGGGCCCATGTCGGCGGCGGCCAGATGGCAGCGCCGTCCGTGGCCGGGCAATATCCACTCGAAGCGGAAATCGGCCAGAAGCTGCATGGACGCGCATTGCAGGTCCCAATCGTACCAGCACACCTGGCGCGATGCCCTGAGGCGGGGGAAATCCGCATCCCACGATAAATGATCGCCGGTGAACAAATACTGATCCTTATACAAAAGACAGGCCGAACCCGGCGTGTGGCCGGGCACCGGAATGACGGTGAGGTTTTGGCCGATGGAAATCGGCTCGGTGCCGGTCAGTTGGCGCTCGACGCCGCGCGTGCCGGCGCTGATATCATCGGCGTGGAGGATGCGGTCGCAGCCGAAATGGGCGGCGAATTTGTCGTGATCGGCGACATCGTCCCGGTGTGTCAGGAACATGGTTTCGATACCGCCCAGGGCTTCGATGCGGTCCACCAGGCGGCGCGCGAAACGGGGCGAATCCACCAATATATTGCCATCATCGGTGCGGATCAGGTAGCTGGCGGCGCCGAAACTGGCGGGCGAATGATAGCCGCAATAATAAACGTCGCCATGGATCAGCTCCGGATAGGGCTCGGGCCCAAGTTCGGGCCGGCTTTTGTCGCGGCTGCCGATGGCGCCGGTGGGACAGGCGATCAGCGCGCGCGCAGCATCGGTCCAATCGGGCGCCGATTTGGGTTGGCGGTAAACGCGGGAATAGCCGTCGGCGGCGCTGAACAGCTTCGGCGCGATCCAGCGGCAGGTGTTGCAATCGATGCAGTTCCCGTCGACGAACAGCGCGCCGTCCACATTGGCCGGTAATCGATCTGCATATTTTGCCATGCCGTAATTTATAACCGATTGGCCCAAAATGCACGCCTCGGCGGGACGCCGGATATCAAGAGTGGATTTCTCTGAATTAATACCCATTTGAGCTATTGAAGATTGGTGATCGAAATCGTATTTTATGTTTTCGTGTCATCGCGGTTTTCAGGCAACGCAGCAATTGCGGCGCTTGGGCATCGCACCAGGGAGCGAATGGCCAAGCCATGAGCGATGCAAATATTTCCGCCGAAAAGGCAATGGCCTGTATGCGCGAAAGGGATATCCCGGCGCTGCCCGATAATTTTACGGTCTGGTATCACTATTGCGCCGGCACCTATCCCGATTTGCAGCGTACCGTCGATATTCTGATCGATAACGGCCAGGAATTT
>CAUZTZ010000101.1:0-12077 GCA_963582805.1 Alphaproteobacteria bacterium | reverse complement strand
GATTTTACTGGAGGTAGTTGGTGACCCCTACGGGATTTGAACCCGTGTTGCCAGAATGAAAATCTGGTGTCCTAGACCTGGCTAGACGAAGGGGTCACGTTGCCGAGGCGGTGGAATAACCGGAGCGTCGGCGGAAATCAAGACCCAATCGGCAGCGCCGTTCCAGGCCATAAACTAGCCCGGTGCTTTGCCGCGCAAAAGGGCCAGCGCCACCGGGCCGATAAAGCCGACCAGGCCCATGGCGATGAACCCCAAACCCCAGGTGAAGGCATCGCCGCCGATCACGCCGCCGCCCCCGCCGCCGCCGGAAACGTCAAGCACGATGCCGACCGCCAAGGGACCGGCGGCGGCGCCCATGAAACCGACGAAGGAATGCACGCCCAAGGTGGCGCCGCGGCGGCCGGGCTCGGATTCTTCGATGGCGCCGGCGGTCAGGGCCGCCGAGTCTAACTGGATCAGGGCCGCGTATAGAAGGGTCAGCAAGACCAGCGTCCAATAGGGGGCGCCCGCCAGGAAGCCCAGGAACGAGGCCATGATCGCAGAGACCAGCAAATAGCCCGACACCACCCGGCGGCGGCCATAGCGGCCCGCAGCCTCGTTGCCGAAGATGCTGGCAAAAACCGCAATAACGGCGCCGATGGCGGCCACGTCGGTGGGGCTCGGCCATAGGCCCCGGCTAGCCGGGGCCAGGCTCAACGAAAATGCCAGGAATGCCACCAGCCAGGCGCGCATGGCGAACAATTCCCACGAATGGGCGCCGTAGGCGATGATGTAGCCGAGAACCTCCCGGTTGCGCAAAATCGGGCGGAAATCCAGTAGCGCCGTGTCGCCGGCGGCTTCTTCCGGCGGGCTCGGCCGGACCGCCAGGAGGATCACCAGAAACGCCCCGGCGGCGCCGACGGCGGCAGCACCGAACGCCCATTGCCAGCCCGAAGCCTCGCCAATGACGCCGGCCAGGTAGAAGGACAATGCCGAGCCGAGGCTGAAGCTGGCGGTATAAAAGGCCACCATGCGGGCTTGCCGCTTGCCGTGGTAGCGATCGACAAGCATGCGGAGGCCCGGCATGTAGGTGGCCGCCAGGGCAACTCCGGCAAGGCCGCGAAAAGCAAACGCCGACCAAAAGCCTTCGGCGAACAACGCGAAACCGGCCAGGGACAGGGTTGTGGTGAAGGTGCCCGCCATATGGATCAGGCGGGCATCGATGCGGTCGGTCAGCGCCACCAATACCGGCACCGTGATCGCATAGGCGCCGAGCACGATGCCCGATATCCAGCCCGCCTCGGTGTTGCTCAATTTCCAAATCTCGGAAAATTCGGGCAGCAGGGCGGGAAAGGTGAACAGGCCCATCATGGTCATCACCTGGGTGGCGCAGATAGCGATGACCGCAAATGTGGAGGATGGCTTATCAGCCTCTGTGGAGGATGGCTTGTCAGCCATGAGCGGCGTCATCGATGAGCAATTGCACCGACGAGCGGCCCTGCCATATGTTTTCGCGCAAGCGGCCCACCAGATTGAGAGGCACGCCGCTGCGGTCCAGAAGCGCCTTGCCCATATCGCTGTCGGCGGCGCGAAAGGCGATGGCGGTTAGCCGCGCGCCGCCCGCATCGTTCAAATAGCAGCGCACATGGTCCTTGCCGACCACGTCTGACTTGGCAACCCGAAGTCCGGCGAAGGCGAAGCGCGGCTCGGCGTTGCCGCTGCCGAAGGGGCCCAGCTTCTGCACATCGGCGATCAGCTCCAGCGTGGCGCCGCCGGCATTGAGCACGCCATCGACGGAAAGCGAGGGCACGAAGCCCGAAGCGGCAATATGGCGGGCGACGCGCTCCTCCAGGAAGGCGCGAAATTCCGCCAGCTTGTCCGGTGCGCAGGTTATGCCGGCGGCCATGGCGTGACCGCCGCCGTTGATCAGCAGGCCCGATTGCCGGGCCGCGATGACGGCAGCGCCGAGATCGAAGCCGGGGATCGAGCGCGCCGATCCGACGCAAGCCTCGTCGCCGATGGACACCACGCAGGCGGGCCGGTTGTAGCGGTCTTTCAGGCGGCTGGCGATAATGCCGATGACGCCGGCATGCCAGCCCGCGCCGGCGGCGAACGCCACGGCGCCGGCGCTTTCGTCTTGTTCGCAAGATGCAATGGCTTCGCCTAAAATGCCGTCTTCGATGACGCGCCGTTCGGCGTTGCAGACTTCCAGCCGGGCGGCGATCTCGCGGGCTTCACCGGCATCTTCGGTGGCCAGCAGGCGCGAGCCCAACCGGGCCTCGCCAACGCGCCCGCCGGCATTGACCCGGGGGCCGAGCACAAAGCCAAGATGATAGGCGCTGGGGGTCTCGTCGATGCCGGCGCCGTCGGCCAGCGCCACCAGGCCGGGATTGCGCCGCTTGGCCAAAATTTTAAGCCCCTGCACCACCAGCGCCCGGTTGACGCCGGTGAGCGGCACCACGTCGGCGACAGTGCCGAGGGCAACCAGATCCAACAGACCGAGCAGATCGGGCTCAGCCAGCTCAGCCCCACCGAAAAAGCCGCGTTCGCGAAGCTGGCGGTTGAGGGCGATGGCGAGCAGAAAAGTGACGCCAACGGCGGCAAGTTGGCCGTGCGGGCTGTCATCGTCCAGGCGGTTCGGATTGACCACGGCAGCAGCTTCCGGCAGGCCGGCCTCGGCCACGTGGTGATCGGCGACGATGACATCCAGTCCAATAGCGCGCGCCTTGGCCAGGGGCTCATAAGCGGTGGTGCCGCAATCGACGGTGATCACCACCTTGGCGCCGCCGGCCTTTAATTTTTCGAGGGCGGCGATGTTGGGGCCGTAGCCTTCGGCCATACGGTCCGGGATATAGACCTGGATGGCAACGCCGATGGCCCGGAAATATCGCTCCAGCAATGCCGATGAGGTGGCGCCATCCACATCGTAATCACCAAAGACGGCGATGCCTTCGCCGGCCTCGACCGCATCGGCGAGGCGGGCTGCTGCCACGTCCATGTCTTTTAGATGGGATGGGTCGGGCAACAGGCCGGACAGTTTGGGATCGAGATAGCTTTCGGCAGCACCCGCATCGACGCCGCGCTGGGCCAAGAGGCGCCCGACAATCTCGGCGAGGCCCAATTGCTGTGACAAGGCCAGACCCAGGCGGTCGTCGGCTGCCCGCAAGCGCCACTCCTTGCCCGAAAACGAGCGCGCGACACCGAAGACGAAATCTTCTTGGGGCACCGCTCAAGTGGCCTGTGTCATCTAACCGTCGACCGGATCGAACCCGGTTTTTTGCTCGAAGTTGTGGCTCGCTTCGATATAGCGAACGGTGCCCGATTTGGAGCGCATGACCAGCGATTGGGTGGCGGCGCCGCCCCGGAAACGGCGCACGCCGCGTAACATAGCGCCCGAGGTCACGCCGGTAGCGGCGAACATCACCTCACCGCCGGCCAGTTCGTGCAGATTGTATTTGCGGTCGAAATCGGTGATGCCGAGGCGCGAGCCCCGGCCCCGCTCGTCGTCGTTGCGGAACACCAGCCGGCCTTGCATCTGGCCGCCAATGCAGCGCAAGGCGGCCGCCGCCAGCACGCCTTCGGGCGCGCCGCCGACGCCCATATATATGTCAACGCCGGCCTCCACCTCGGACGTGGCGATGACGCCGGATACGTCGCCGTCGCCGATCAGCATGATGCGGGCGCCGGCTTCGCGGGATTTGGCGATCAGCTCGTCATGGCGGGGCCGGTCCAAAATGCAGGCGACCAGATCACCCACTTCGACTTTTTTGGCGGCCGCCAACGCTTTCAAATTGGTCGCCGGGTCTTCGTCCAGATCGACCACCTCTTCGGGCAGTCCCTTGCCGATGGCGATTTTGTCCATATAGGTGTCGGGCGCATTGAGAAAGCCGCCGGCCTCGGCCATGGCGATCACCGCCAGGGCGTTGGGCCCGCCCTTGGCGGTCAGCGTCGTGCCTTCCAGGGGATCGAGGGCGATATCAATGGCCGGGCCGTCGCCGACGCCAACCTCTTCGCCGATGAACAGCATCGGCGCTTCGTCGCGCTCGCCCTCGCCGATGCGCACCGTGCCTTGGATATGCAAGCTGTTGAGGGCCCGGCGCATGGCATCCACCGCCGCCTGATCGGCCGCCTTTTCATCGCCCCGGCCCATCAGCCGGGATGCCGCCAAGGCGGCGGCTTCGGTAACGCGCACCGCCTCCAACGCCAGATTACGATCCATTTTCACCGTTTCGTCACTCATTTTTTCACACGCCCCTTAAATTTTCCATTCGGCTCTATAACGCTTCTATTCTAATCAGCATCGGTGTTTCAACCACCGCGTTGGATTTTTCGATTGCCGCCAAGGTGTCCAGCATCGCCGCCTCTTTGGTTTCGTGGGTGGTCAACACAACCGGCACCGCCTCGCCGGGATCGCGGCCATGCTGCAAAATCGATTCCATGGACACCTGATGATCGTGCAGCGCGCCGGCTATTTCGGCAAACACGCCGGGCTTATCGACGACCATGAGGCGCACATAATAGCAGCCCACATGGCCCGCCATGGGCGCCGCCTTTAACGGCGTCAACGCTGCCGCCGGCACCGCGAAGGTGGCCGATTTGTTGCCGCGGGCGATATCGGTCAGATCGGCGACCACCGCCGATGCGGTCGGACCGGCGCCGGCGCCCGGGCCTTGATAGAGCGTCGTGCCCACGAAATCACCGTCGGCGACCACGGCGTTGAAAACATCTTCCACATGGGCAATGGGCGCGCCCATGGGCACCATGGAGGGATGCACGCGCTGCTCGATGCCGCGCTCCGTCCTGGAGGCCAGGCCGAGCAATTTGATGCGGTAGCCGAGCTCCTCGGCAAAGTGGATATCCAATGGCGAAATGGCGCGGATGCCTTCCACATGGACATCGTCGAAGCTCACCTCGCAGCCGAACGCCAGGGCAGTCAGCAGCGCCAGTTTGTGGGCGGCGTCGACGCCGTCGATATCGAAAGCCGGATCGGCTTCGGCATAACCAAGCGCCTGGGCTTCGGCCAGAACATCGCCAAAATCGCGCCCGGTTTCGCGCATCTCGGACAGGATATAATTGCAAGTGCCGTTCAAGATGCCATAGACCCGGGAGATTTGATTGGCGGCGAGGCCTTCGCGCATGGCCTTGACGATGGGAATGCCGCCGGCGACGGCAGCCTCAAACGCCAAAGTAACGCCCGCCGCCTCGGCGGCCAGGGCCAGGGTTGTGCCGTGATGGGCCAGCAACGCCTTGTTGGCGGTCACCACATGCTTGCCGTTTTGGATGGCAGCCTCGACCAGGGATTTGGCGATACCAGCCTCGCCGCCGATCAATTCGGCGATAACATCCACATCATCGCGCGCCGCCAGCTCGGCGGCGTCATCGCACCAATGGATGCCGGCCAGATCGATACCCCGATCCTTGGATTTGTCGCGCGCGCTAACCGCCGTTACCACCAATTCCCGGCCACAGCGGGCGGCCAATATTTCGCGGTTTTGGACGAGGACCTTGTGGGTGCCGGCGCCGACGGTGCCGAGACCGGCAATGCCTACCTTTAGCGGCGCGGCTCCGCTGGGTGCGCTCAAGACACGACCGCTTGGCGCGGCTCCGTTCCGGCGGACGCCTGATCATAGCGCCCGAAGAAGGCTTTGATATTGCGCGCCGCCTGGCGGATGCGCTGACGATTTTCGACCAGGGAGATACGCACATGGCCGTCGCCATGCTCGCCAAAGGCGATGCCCGGCGAAACCGCGACCATGGCTTCGCGCAGCAACAGCTTGGCAAATTCGTTGGAGCCCAAATCGGCGAAGGCAGCTGGCAGCGGCGCCCAGGCAAACATGGTCGATGGCGGCGACGGGATTTCCCAGCCGGCCTGGTCCATGCTGTCGATCAGCACGTCGCGCCGCTCCCGGTACAATTGGCGCATCTGATCGACGCAATCCTGGGGCCCGTTGAGGGCGGCGGTGGCGGCCACCTGGATCGGCGTAAAGGCGCCGTAATCGAGATAGGATTTGATCCGCGACAGGGCCGAGATCAAATGTTTATTGCCGGTGGCGAAACCGATGCGCCAGCCGGGCATGGAATAGGTCTTGCTCATGGATGTGAATTCCACGGCGATGTCCCTGGCGCCCGGCACCTGCAGGATGGACGGCGGCGGCGGGCCATCGAAATACAGCTCCGCATAAGCCAGATCGGACAGAATATAAATTTCGTGATGGCGGCAATAATCCACCACCCGCTCATAGAAGGCCAAATCGGCCATGGCGGTGGTCGGATTGTTGGGATAGTTGAGCACCACCGCCATCGGCTTCGGCACGCTTTGCGCAACGGCGCTGTCCAAGGCAGTGAAAAAATCCTCGTCGGGGAGCACCGGGATATTGCGCACCGCGCCATCGGCGATGATGAAACCGAATTGGTGGATCGGGTAAGACGGGTTGGGCACCAAAATCACATCGCCGGGGCTGGTGATCGCCGAGGCAAGATTGGCCAGCCCTTCCTTGGAGCCCAGGGTAACGATGGCTTCGCTTTCGGGATCAATATTAACGCCGAAGCGGCGCTCGTAATAGGCGGCGATGGCTTTGCGCAAGCCCGGAATGCCGCGCGAAGCCGAATAGCGGTGGGTGCGCGGATCGGCGATCGTTTCCACCAGCTTTTCAACAATATGGGCCGGCGTCGGGCTATCGGGATTGCCCATGCCGAAATCAATAATGTCCTCGCCGGCGGCGCGCGCCTTGGCCTTCATCGCGTTCACTTCGTTGAAGACGTACGGCGGCAACCGTTTAATCCGATGGAATTCCTGTTGCATCGTTTGTAACTATCCAGAGTGCGCACAAATTAAAATGCCGGCAAAGCCTAACAGATTTAGGCTGGCCAGGGTAACGCTATCGGCGCGATTTAAAAATCGATATAAATTTCGGCGCGCCGATTTCCGGCTTCACCGGACGGCATATATTCATGGTACTTCGGTTCTGAATCTGAAACCGCGCCGATGGCTATATCACTGGTCTTGGTCCCGAATCCCACCAATTCCTTGGCGATCGAATCGGCGCGCGCCGCCGACACCCGCAAATTGATCAATTTGTGCTTGGCGACATCCGTGGACCGGGTGCGGCTGCTGGCATGGCCGACGACGCGAATCGTTCCGCCGGTTTTCTTGTGCTGGGCCGAGACCTGGCGAAGGATTCTACGCTCGGCGGCGCCGATTTTCGACGATCCATTCAGAAACTGGATGGTCGCCACCTGATAGGAGCCATTGCCACCCGCCAAGGTGCGCGCCGGAAATGCCGGTCCGGAGGCCGCCAATGGCGGCGCGGCTGCTCTTGGCCGAGCGGCCGGCCTCGGCGGCAACCGGCGCGGGCTGGCGGCATTGCTGCTGACCTGGCCGGAGCCGGAAATAATAACGGTGCCCAGATCGTCGACGCCGCGCGGCGGAATATAGGGCCGCACTTCCGCCAATTGCGGCGCATTGGGCGTCACCGCTGGAATATCAATATTGGGCAGGGCCGGCGGCTGGGCGGCGGTGCGCGCTTGGCGCGCCGGCGGGCTCACGCTGCGCAAACGGGGCGGCGCCGGAATTGGATCGGGCGCGGCGGCCTGTTGCACCGGCGCCGAGACCACGGCCGGCGCCGGCGTTGCGGGCGCCGGTGCGGATGCGGCGGGTTTAGGCGCCGGCTGGGGCGCCGCTTTGGGAGCGGGCTGGGGCGCCGCTTTGGGAGCGGGCTGGGGCGCCGCTTTGGGAGCGGGCTTAAGCGCCGGCGTTGGTGCGGGCGGCGGCGGCGGCGCGCGCCGGACGACCGCGCCAGCTTCCCCTTGGCGGCGGATCACTTCGTTGGAATAGCGGCGCGCGCTTTCCCGGTCGGCGACCAGCCCACTGGAAATACTGTCCCGGTCAAACCGGGCCGGCGCCACCGGGCGCGGCGGCACAGTGGAGAGACTGGGCGTTGCCTCGTCGGCGCCTGGCGCCGGTTTGTCCCGGTCAGCGACCAGCCGGTTGGATGGATCGCCGGCCTCGCCGGATTTATCCGAGCTTTCGCCGGTCAGCACGTTTTTCGCACTCTTATACCATTCGATAGGATTGGCGGCGTCCGGCACGTCGGCGCAGGCGGCCAGCGTAAAGGCGAGCACGGCAAGGGTCAGGGGCGCGCGCTTCGAGCCCAAGAATTTGGTTGTCCGCCGCAAACAAGCGGCCACTGATTTATTGACTAGCTGCATAATTCCCTTCTGTCCCCCTCGCACCGGTGAGATCGGCAATTTACCCAACCTTAAGATAAATGACCAAAGATAGTTAACGGGATGCGAACGACGCTACGAAATTCCGGTTTTTGAAAACATATCCCGAAAATAGACTAAGTATCCGGCCCCGCAAACACCGAAATCGAAAAAAATCAGCCGACGCCAACCAATAAATCAGGCTTCGCCTATGTAAACAATTGACAAAATGCCACTGAATGCCTATTTCCAAGGCAACCGGGCGCACATGTGCGCGTAACCGGCAACATTTTCAAATTGGATATTAGCGTATGATTTTCGACGACCTCGGTCTGAGTAACGAGGTTCTAAAGGCGGTAAACGACGCCGGCTATAGCGAACCAACCCCCATTCAAGAAAAAGCCATCCCCCATGTATTGATGGGCCGCGACATCCTGGGGTGCGCCCAAACGGGTACCGGAAAGACGGCTTCTTTCACCCTTCCGATGATCGACATCCTGGCATCGGGCCGCGCCCGCGCGCGCATGCCGAGGACACTGATCCTGGAACCGACCCGCGAGCTGGCGACGCAAGTGGCGGAAAATTTCGATATTTATGGCAAATATACGTCCCTCGCCAAGGCGCTGATCATCGGCGGCGAATCCATGGGCGAACAGGTCAAGATATTGGACCGCGGCGTCGATGTGCTGATCGCCACGCCGGGCCGGCTGCTCGATCTGTTTGATCGCGGCGGCATGATCCTCAACGACGTGAAGATCCTGGTCATCGATGAAGCCGACCGGATGCTCGATATGGGCTTTATCCCGGATGTGGAAAAGATCGTTTCCTTGATCCCGAAGATTCGCCAGACCCTGTTTTTCTCGGCCACCATGCCGGCGGAGATCAAACGGCTCGCCGACGCGTTTTTGATGAACCCGAGGGAAATCACCGTCGCGCCGCCGGCAACACCAGTCGAAAAAATCGTCCAAAGACTGGTCATGGTCGATCACCGCACAAAGCGCGATATGGACGGGCTCGGCAAGAAAAAACGCGATGCCTTGCGCAAATTGATCGCCGAGGACAATGTGCGCAACGCGCTGATTTTCTGCAATCGCAAGCGCGACGTGGATATCTTGCACAAATCGCTGGTCAAACACGGGCACGACGCGGCGCGACTGCATGGCGATATGAGCCAGCCGGCGCGCACCGAGACCATGAACAAATTCAAAGCCCAAGAGATCGCCCTGCTGGTGTGCAGCGATGTCGCCGCCCGTGGGCTGGATATCGATGATCTGAGCCATGTGTTTAATTTCGATGTGCCCATGCATGCGGAAGATTACGTTCACCGCATCGGCCGCACCGGGCGCGCCGGGCGCGATGGGCGAGCCTTCACCCTCGCCTGGCGCGAAGACCGGAAATATATCGATGCCATCGAAAAGCTGATCGGCAAGCCGATCCCGCTGCACGGAGCCGGCAAGACCAGCGCCGCCGAAGCGGCGCCAGAGGCAATCCCCGCTAAGGAAGCCAAGCCGGATGCGGAGCCGGAAAAAACCGCCGCGCCGGCTCCGGAAGCACCAACATCAGAGGCGCCCGCCCCGGAAGCGCCCGCCCCGGAAGCGCCCACCCCGGAAGCGCCCAAGAGACGCGCCAAACCGAAAGCCGCGCGCAAACCCAAGCAAGCCGCCAAGGAAGACACGGCGTCCGATAAACCGGTGACCGGCATGGGCGATCATATGCCGGCGTTCCTGGCCAACCCGGTCAAATCCTGACGGTTTGCCTTTCGGCGGCCAGCCAATTTCGTGTAAGCTTCGATCCTCAACCATCCTAACCGGATAATTCGGAGCCCCAGATGCAGACCATCTTCATTCAGGTTAAGTGCGATCTCGGACAGGCTTATAAAGTTGCCGAGGCGGCCATCGAGACCGTCGAGCAGGTCTCCGAGGTGCATTCCACATCCGGGCAGTTTGATCTTTTGCTGAAATGCTATCTGAATGACGGCGAGGATGCCGGCCATTTCGTTACCGAGCGCATCCAAACCGTGCCTGGCATCAAAGACACCTTTACCATGATCACCTTCAAGGCCTTCACCTAGAGCCTCCCGGAGCAGGTTACCATGCCGGCGATCATAGATTTCAGCGGATTGCCTGACACCGGCGCGGGCCCCCTCGGCATCGATGTGGCGACGCGGGAATTCCTGCGCGGCTTTTTCCGGCACGCCCGGCAAAACCAGTTTGCGTGCCTCTGCCCCAACGACAAGGCCTTTACCGAGTTCACCAATTTCGCCGCCGAAGAAAACGTCGCGGCGTCGCGCTGCACCGCCCTTGGCCGCCACGGCGCCGACGCGATCGAAGCCTCAGGCGTCCTGGTGCGCTATGATCCCGATCTGGTCAGCCAGGCCTGGCTGCGCCGCTACCACGGCCAGCGCCGCTACTCGCTCATCGGCATCGCCCATGCCAGCGCATCGGCGAACGCCATGCAGGCGATCGGCGATTATGTGGCGGCGCCCCTGCAAAGCTGGGACGCCCTCATCTGCCCGTCGGAGGCCATTCAATCGGCTGTCCGTCATATCATCGACGGCTGGTGCGACTATCTGGGCGCCCGTTTCGGCAGCCCTGTATCGTGCCCGGTGCAGCTTCCCATTATCCCCCTCGGCGTCGATACCGGCCGCTTCGCCGCCATCACCGGCGAGACCAAGCGCCAATCCCAACGCCGGGCGCTGGCCCTTGGCGACAATGAAATTGCCATACTCTATGTGGGCCGCTTGAATTATGTGGCCAAGGCCAACCCCCTGGCCCTGTTCATCGCCGCCGAAGAGACCGCCAAACGCTCGTCGCGTCCGGTGCGCATCCTGCTCAACGGTTATTTCAATGACGACGTGAACGAAGCCGCCTTCATCGAGGCGGCCAATGGCATCCTCGACGTCGCCAAATTGCAGATCGTCCGCCACGGCGACGAGGATTTTCCCGACGGCGTCTGGGCGGCGGCGGATATTTTCTGCTCGCTGTCGGACAATATCCAGGAAAGCTTCGGATTGACGCCGGTGGAAGCCATGGCGGCGGGCCTGCCCTCCATCGTCAGCGACTGGAACGGCTACCGGGAATCGATCCGCGACGGCATCGATGGTTACTGCATCCCGACAACCATGGCGCCGCCCGGAACCGGCGCGGAAATCGCCTACCGCTATTTCACCCGGCAAAACACCTATGGCGACTATCTCGGCGCCCAGTCCCAATCCACATCGGTGGATGTGAACGCCCTTGGCCAAGCGCTCTATCAATTGGTCAATGACGATGGCGCCCGCCGGACAATGGCCGAGGCGGCAAAAAAGCGGGCAAGGGATACCTACGACTGGGCGCGCGTCATCGGGCTTTACGAGACGTTGTGGGACGCGCTATCGGAAAGCCGTATGTCGGAAACGGAGATGGGCGCGCGTAGCGGCGGCCAGGCCTTTCACCCCTCGCACCCGGATCCGTTCGCCATGTTCGCTGGCTTTGCCACCCGGGCCCTCGGCAAAGGCGATCCGGTGCAACTGACCGGCCTCGATTGGACCGAAGCATTTGAGCGGATCAAGCTGAAGGCCGGGCTGGTTTATTCCGGCTCACTCATGGAGCTGGAAGAATTGCCATTTTTGATCGGCCATCTGGAAGCCAACCCGGGCGTCACCGTCGCCGATATCTTAGGCGCCATGCCCCATGTGGACGCCGATATTTTGCAGCGCACTTTGGTCTGGCTCATGAAGCTGGGCATCTGCCGGACGGCGCCAGACGCCTGACCGCGCCCCGCGCCCCACGCCCCAATAGATGTATTCTATTTCGCCAATATTAGCATGTACAATCCTTGCCTATCCGGTTAACGCACTCACCCGCAACATGTAGGGTGCTCCCATTCCCCCGAATAGAGTTCATCGAAGGTCG
>CAUZTZ010000100.1:0-12111 GCA_963582805.1 Alphaproteobacteria bacterium | reverse complement strand
GCCGCTTACCGGGACAAGGTGGAGGGCATCATGGATATCTGGAGCGGTGAGGCGCCGCCGGCGGAGCGCATCGCCGGCAACGAACTTCGCAA
Organism: Alphaproteobacteria bacterium; assembly: GCA_963582805.1. Lineage (GTDB taxonomy): Bacteria > Pseudomonadota > Alphaproteobacteria > Rhodospirillales > UBA2165. The sequence goes on along the minus strand of CAUZTZ010000100.1, from coordinate 12,019 downwards.
ACAGGCCTTTCAGCGCATGTGGGAGCGGTAAATCGGCGCGCCCCGGCATTGGCCGGCAATGGGGCGGCTGGCGGCCCTGATGGCGGCGCTGGCCTTGAGCGGCTGCCTCGCCGCCGGCGCCCTGGAGAATGTGACCCAGCCGCCGAAAGACAAGCCCCTGGTTACCGGCTCGGTGCGGGTGATCGAAAACGAAACGGAAATGAAATGGCCGGCGGGCTATCTGGCCGGCTCCCAGTTTTGGCTGTTGATTTTGGCCAAGGGCGCATCCACCGCGGTCAGTTACCGGCTTGGGCCCGAGGCGGCGTTCTATTGGGCGCTGGCGCCGGGTGACTATCATGTGCTGGGTTTCGTGAAGCGCGAGCTGGCCAAGGAAACCAGCGGCCGCTTGTGGGCGGCATTCACGGTGCCCGCCGATGCCGCAGGCGGCGCCGTCTATATCGGCGATCTGAGCATCCGCCTGAACCGCGGCACCGTCGATGCCGAGGTGGGCGATGATCTGGATTCCAACTTCCAGGCCCTGGCCAAAAAATATCCCGGCATGGGGACGCCGAAATGGTCGCTGATGAAGATGATCGCCGACCAGGGCAGCTTTGCCGATATTGTCGCCGGTTGCGGCGGCTGGGGCATCGATTGCAACCAAAACTTCCAGGGTGTAACACCGCTCGCCCCCATGGATGACGGCGCGCCGTCGGCGGCTGTGGCCAGCCTCAGCCCGACATTGGAATGGGTGCCGTCCAAGGGCGACGGATCGATCCGCTACGACGTGGTGGTGTTCGAAGAAATCGCGTTCAGCTACGGGCTCGGTGCGTTTTCCTCCAAATTGCCGGGCCCGGCGGTGGCCTATCTGCAGAATTTATGGGCGGCGCAATTTACCGTGGCCGGGCCGCTCAAACCCGGTTCCCGCTATAATTGGGGGGTGCGTCTGCGCCGGGGCGATATCGTGACCGCCTGGTCGCGCTACCGGAAAACCGGTTTCCTGTTCGCCGGGCCTTCCGGCCCCTGGTTCCAGTTTCAGGCCCCGGGCGCGGCCAAATAGGGCCGCCGCCTATAGGCCCGCCAAATCGGGCATGATATCGGCGGCGAAGGTCTGCATCGAATGCATCGCCTGGCTATGGCCGATATCGCCGAAATAAAAGGCCGTTACCATATAGTTCAGCCCCAGCGCTTCGATATCGGCGGCCAATTTGTCGCGCACCGTGGAGGCCGCCCCGACCACCACCGAGCCGCGCTCCATGGCTTCGCCCAAGGTGGGCGGAACGAACTCGGCGATATTCGGGCCGGGCACTTTGTTGACGCGCCAAAGTTTGGTGAGGCTGGCCTCCCAGGCCTGATAGGCCGGATCCGCCAGCTGCATGGCTTCGGCGTCGGTATCGGCGATGACCAGATGGCGCATGATGCCGATTGCGGCGCCGCCATCGAAATCCTTGGTTGCGCCGTCGCCGGGCCGGCCGCGCTTGGCGAAGGCCTCTTTGAAGGCATCGACCACCGGCTTGATGAAATCGACGCCGCCCAAGGTGACGAAGTGATAGCCGTTGTCGCCGCCGAACGTGGCGCCGTCGGTGCTCATGGTCGGATACCAGATCGGCGGATGCGGGTCCTGCAGCGGGCGCAGCTCCATGGGCACGTCGTGGTAGGTGTAATTCTCGCCCTTATGCTCAAGCACTTCGTGATCAAGGCCATAGAGAACCGTTTCCAGGGCTTCGCGAAAAATGCCGTGGCTGGTGCTCGGATCGACGTCGTGATATTTCAGCTCGAACGGTGAGATGCCGCGCCCGACGCCAACATCCAGGCGGCCATGGCTCAAATGATCGAGGATGCAGATTTCCTCGATCAGGCGCAGCGGCGAATAGAGCGGCAGCAAATAACCGAGCGGTCCTAGCCGGATGGTTGAAGTGGCGCGCGCAACGGCGCCGAGATAGACGCCCGGCACCGGCACCAGATTGAGCGGCGTGGCGTGATGTTCGGCGACATGATAGCTGTAAAATCCAGCCGCTTCGGCCGCCGCTACAAACGCGATACGCTCATCCAATTGCTGCGCCAGCGCGCGGCCGTTGGCATCCACATGATCGAACAGTCCAAATTTCATGATGCTCTTGCCTCCCCAGCAATTATGTTATCTTTTGGCAGACTATAGGGGCCTCGTAAGTGTGGCAATGAGCGCAAACAGGGCGCGCCGGAGTGGATTGGAAAATTTTAACCTGTCCGCAGCCAATCGGGGTTAAGCCGCGATCAGTTAGGTTGGGAGAATTTCATGCGCGGAACATTCGCACGTCAGTTACTGTTCGTCATTTCCGGCGCCGTGATTTGGGCGCTGGTGTTTGCCGGTTCCGCCCAGGCGGCGACGGCGAACGCGGCGGACTTCACCAAACACTGGGCCGGGTTCGCCGCGCTGGCGGTATTTTTCATCGCCTACCTGCTGGTTATCGGCGAGGAGACCCTGCACCTTCGGAAATCGAAGCCGGTAATGCTGGCCGCCGGCATCATCTGGGCGCTGGTGGCCATTGCTTATGCCGGTGCCGGCGATACCGAAACTGCCGAAGCGGCAGTGCGCCACAATCTTCTGGAATTCGCCGAGTTGTTTTTGTTCCTGCTGGCGGCCATGACCTACATCAACACCATGGACGAGCGCGGCGTGTTCGATACCTTGCGCTCCTGGCTGGTGTCGCGGGGATTTTCGTTCCGCGCCATATTCTGGCTGACCGGTCTTCTGTCTTTTGTCATTTCGCCCATTGCCGACAATCTGACCACGGCCTTGCTGATGGCCACGGTGATCCTGGCGGTCGGCGGCACCAATAAAAACTTCGTCGCTGTCGCCTGTATCAACGTGGTCGTCGCCGCCAATGCCGGCGGTGCCTTCTCGCCGTTCGGCGATATCACCACGCTGATGGTCTGGCAAAAGGGGCTGGTCAGTTTCACCGAATTTTTTGCGCTTGTGGTTCCGTCGGTGGTCAATTGGCTGGTGCCGGCGATCATCATGAATTTCGTGCTGCCGTCGGGAAAGCCGGATGCCATTCAATCGGAACCCATGCTGCAGCACGGCGCCTGGGTGGTGGTCGGGTTGTTTATCGTAACCGTCGCCATGGCCGTCCTGGCGCATGGCTTTTTGCACTTGCCGCCGGTGATGGGGATGATGACCGGGCTCGCATTGCTAAAGCTGTACGGATATTATTTAAAGCGCCGCAACAATTTCTTCCCCTCGCCGGCCGATGATGATTTCGGCGAAATGGCGCTGGAGCTGGAAACCAGCTCCGAGCCGGAGCCGGACGCGGCAAGCAGTACCGAGCCGTTCAATATCTTCAAGGCGCTGGAGCGGGCCGAGTGGGATACCCTGATGTTTTTCTACGGCGTCATTCTGGCCATCGGCGGGCTCGGCACCTTCGGGTACCTCACCCTCGGCTCGAACTTCCTTTACGGTGATCTCGGACCGACCACGGCCAACATTCTGGTCGGATTTTTGTCGGCGATTGTCGATAATATCCCGGTGATGTTCGCGGTATTGTCGGTCCTGCCGGAGATGGATCACGGGCAATGGTTGCTGGTGACACTGACCGCCGGCGTTGGCGGTTCGATGCTGTCCATCGGCTCGGCGGCCGGCGTCGCGGTCATGGGCCAGGCGCGCGGCACCTACACATTCCTTGCCCACCTCAAATGGTCGTGGGCGATCGCACTCGGCTACGCCGCCAGCATCTGGGTGCATTTGCTGATCAACGCCGACAAGTTCCAGTAGCCTTAGCCATCATGGACGCCGCGACTTCGGATCCCGCCGGACTGCTGGAGAGCGCCCGAGCCCTTTACCCGGCCTTGCGGACGCGCGCCAAGTCGGTGGAGGCGGCACGCAAGATATCGTTCGACAGCTTTAACGAAATGAAAGAAGCCGGGTTGTTTCGTATGACCCAGCCGAAAGCCTATGGCGGCACCCAATTGCCCTATCATGTCTTTTGCGAGGCGGTCATGGAGATTGCCCAGGGCTGTCCGTCGACGGGATGGATCTACGCGGTCATTGGCGAGCACAATGTCACCCTCGGCGCTTATTATCCGAAACAGGCCCAGGACGATGTCTGGGCGGAAGCCCCGGACACCTATATCGGTTCGGGCAATTCGCCGGAGCTGGTCTATACGCAACAAGACAATGGCTGGCTGGTCAACGGCCAGTTACGCTTTTCGTCGGGCTGCGAGTTTGTCACCTGGCACATGACCGGCGGGCGCATCAATGGCCGCCCGGGCCGCATCTTGTTTCCTCAGGCCGGCAACGAGATTATCGATAGCTGGAATTCCATGGGCCTGGCCGGCACCGGCAGCCATGACGTCAAGCTCAACAATGTGCTGCTGCCCGATCATCGCATCCGCTTCGATACCGATCCGGGCCCCTGGTTCGACGACACACCGCTCTATCGCCAGCCGCAATGGTCCACCGGCCCGTTCTGCCTGGCCGCCGCCGTGGTCGGCGCCGGCGAGGGCGCGCTGCGCCTGTTCATCGACATGGTGTCCGGGCGCGAGGCCAAGTTTGGCGCGCATGTTGCCGAGTTCCAGTCCATCCAGCTGCGCATTGCCGAGGCGGCGGCGGAGCTGGATGCGGCGCGGCGTATGATCCTCGGCGATCTTCGCGATACCCACCAGGTGTTGGAGAGCGCCGGCGAAGTGCCGGTTCAAATGCGCGCCCGCAACCTCCGCGACATGGCCTTTGCGCCGCTGCTGGCGAAGCGCGCCGTGGACCGATTGTTCTACGCCTCGGGCGCCGAGAGCCTGGATTTGGACGATGATCTGCAGCGCTATTACCGGGACGTGAACGCCGGCGCCCAGCAGATATGCCTCAACTGGGACGCCAACGGAACGGTCTATGGCCGCATCGCCCTCGGGTTGGAGCCGGGCCCGGTCAGATGGTGACCGGACCCGAAATATCCATTTAGATTTAGTAGCTTAGTTCCAAAGGCCGAAGCACATGGCGTTGCCGGTGCCGGCTTCGGAGCGGTAGCACGGAATGTAATCCACGCGCTGGAATTCGAGCCCGGTGCCGTCCAGCGCACCCATCGCCGCCACCCAGTTCTTGATCTCCGAGGTGCCCGATTGCATATGCGCTTCGGGCTCGGCTCTGAGCGTGTCTTCGTCGCGCCGGCCAGGACCATGTCTTGGTCCGGCACCCGCGCCCAGTTGGCGACCGCGACGCCGGGCGAACCTTGAGGCCGGTCAGGACCAGTTGATGGCGCCGCCGTGTAGCCAGGTCTCGCCGGCGGCATACAATTCCTCGACGCGGGCACCCAACAGGCCGGGCATGTCGCGCTTCACCTCGAAGCCGAGCCCCGATTGCAGATAGGCGAGATGCCGGTAGCCGATCGGATAGCGGTCCAGGATTTCAGGATCAAGGGCAAGCTCGGCGCCATGGTCGATGGGGTCCATACGGTCTTTTTCGTAAATCGGCTGGCGCAGGAGCACGCGCCAGACGCCATCGCGCTTCTCGATGAAATCGAAGAACCGGCCAGTGCAGACCACATCGACCCAGACATCATGCACCGGCGCCCGTTGCGATATGGTCATTTTGGTCTGCACAATGGCGCGCCTTGCATCGCCTTCGTCTTTGGCTAGCTCGATGGTCGTGCCGCCGAGGAAATGCAAAATGCTGCTATCGCCGTAAAAACCTTTTTTGGTGATCTCGATGAATTCGGCGCCGGTGCCTTGCGTCCAGGTGGCCATCATGACGCCGTCATCGTGCCAGCAAGTGCGGAACTTTTCCCAAAAGCCGGCATCCCGCCAGAGCGCCCAATTTTCCACCAGATCGCGGATCGCCAAGCGGTCAAGAAGGTCCTGGTCCATGCTGTCCTCCCAAAAACTCAAAAACGCTTATTTGCGCGCCTCGCGCAAGGTGTCGCCTAGGGGTTGATGCAGGTTGCGGTTGGCGGTCAGGATGGAGCCCGCTTCCAGGCGCAAATCGCGGCCTTGCATGTCGGTAACCAGCCCGCCGGCTTCGCGCACCAAGATAACGCCGGCGGCGATGTCCCAGGGCTGCAGCCCGTTTTCCCAAAATCCGTCATAACGTCCGGCGGCGACAAAGGCGAGATCAAGGGCCGCCGAGCCGAAGCGCCTGATGCCCGACGAGACTGCCATGACGGCGCCCATTTCCTTTAAGAAAGTCTGGTGATCGCCTTCGGTGCCACGGCCCAAAAATGGAATGCCGGTGGCGAAGACGGCGTTGTCCATGGCGCCCCGGGACGAGACCCGGATGCGGCGGTCGTTCAAATAGGCGCCCTGACCCAACTCGGCGCAAAACAATTCTTCCGAGATCGGATTGAACACGACGCCGGCGGTGATGCGGCCGTGCTCTTGCAAGGCGATGGACATGGCGAAGTGGGCGATGCCGTGGACGAAGTTGGTGGTGCCGTCGATGGGATCGATAATCCAGCGCCGGTCGGGATCGGCGCCCTCGACGGTGCCGGCTTCCTCCATCAGAAACCCATAGCCGGGCCGGGCTTTTGAAAGCTCGCCACGCAGAATTTTTTCGGTGCGGATATCGGCGGCGGTGACGTAATCGGCCGGGCCTTTCTTGGAGACCTGGAGCTGGTCCACCTCGCCATAGTCGCGCTTGAGCTTGATCGACGCTTCGCGCGCCGCCCGGATCATGACGTTGAGGTTGGGAGAACGGAGAGCCATCGCTTTAAAATTCAGATCGGTTCATTTTCACGCTGGACCGCTCTAATCCTTGGCCCGTTCCACGTAGGAACAGTCTTCGGTGGCGATCACCACCCGCGTGCCGATCTCGATATGCGGCGGCACCAGGGTGCGCATGCCGTTTTCCAATACCGCCGGCTTATAGCTGGACGCCGCCGTCTGGCCTTTGACAACCGCATCGGCCTCGACCACTCCCAAGGAGACGTGGTCGGGCAGTTGCATGCCGAGGGGTTCTTCTTCGAAGCTTTCGATCATGACATTCATGCCGTCCTGCAGATAGGCGGCCTGCTCTTCGCCGATGGCCTCGGTGGACAGTGATATCTGGTCGTAGGTTACGTTGTGCATGAAGGTGTGCATGCCGTCATCGGAAAACAGATATTGATGCTGGTGCTGCTCCAGGCGCGCCCGCTCCACGGTTTCAGAGGAGCGGAAGCGTTCGTTCAGCTTGCTGCCGGAGCGGATATCTTTCAGCTCCACCTGCAAATAGGCGCCGCCCTTGCCGGGCTGGGTGTGCTGGATCTTCACGGCCCGCCACAGGTTTCCCTGGTGTTCGATCACCATGCCCGGGCGGATCGCATTGCCGTTGATTTTCATGGCCTCACGTCTCTTCGGTTTGTCAAATTTATGAATGGCCACCCAGCCCTTAAGGGCAGCCGTTGGCCGCCGGTTACCTATCAGGTTGCGGGGCTGGGAGCAAGAAATGCCGGTATTCTGGGCTCGGCGCCGGCGTTTACTCTTGATTGTTTTCCGGGCCGGCCATCGGGGCCGCGCCGCCGGGACCAATTTCCGGGCCGTCCGTGGCTTCGCCCGTGGTTTCGCCGTTGGCGTCTTCAGCGGGATACGGCAGGCCGGCGGCTTCCGCCTTTCTTTTTTCCGAGCGTTCCCGCTTGGCCTCAAGCCGGGCGGTCTTTTTGGCGGCCTTCACGCGTTCGCGTTCGCGGCGTTCGAAATTGTAATTGGGCTTGCGAGCCATATCCAATCAATCCTTAAACCGGCCGCGCTGAAATCCAGCGGCCGGGAGCGGTGCAGTTTTATTAGCTGGCGGCAGCGGCTTTGCGGTCGGCGGCTTCTTTCGCCAGGCGAAGCGCTTTCAGGCGCCGAATTTTATTGTCTCGTTCATCTTGCGCCGTTTCCTTGTCCAACAGCGCCTGCTTGTCCTTTTTTTGGATGGCGGCGAATTGTTCTTCGGCCTTCGATTTCACGCGCTTTAGCATTCGTTACATTCCTTAAGTTGCCTTTGTTGCCGCCGATGGGAAATTCGCGCCTCGGGCCACCTGGTGGGGCAAGGGCGGAACCGTCCCCGTTTAGGGAAGGGTCAAGTTCGGCGATTGTACGGCGCACCGCAACGTCGGACCCATCGCAAGATCGACCGTTCGTCGTTTCAACCTATTAGACAAGAACGTCAGAGACCTGGGTGCGACCGGTCAAAATCGTTCGTCGCGTCACGCCAATTATTCATGCCGCGCCGCCCAAGGGCACGCGGCGCCCGCCCCGGCAGATGCCGGGAGCGGTGACCAGCGTGATTACTCGATAACAGACAGGTTTTCGGCGGAGGATTTGCCGTTCTGTCCCGGTTGCAGCTCGAAGGAGACCTTTTGACCTTCGCTGAGCGAGCTAAGTCCGGCGCGCTCGACGGCGGAGATGTGCACGAACGCATCTTTCGATCCGTCTTCGGGCTCGATGAAACCATAACCCTTGGCGGGGTTGAACCATTTAACAGTACCAGTAGCCATAACTATTACCTCTAACAAGAAACGTAATTCCGCGCCTCACACCATGTGATAGCGCGCATCTTTAAACGAGCACATTGTCAAGGTATAGCAAAGCTAAACGGGTTACCGTAATTCTGGTAACGCTAAACAAATGCAACACGTTGCCGCGATAATTAGCCTATCGGTCCCAGATGTCAATGGGGCAGACGGCTCCGGCCATAATCGGCAAAGCTCGCTTGCGCCTCCGGGCTGGCGCCGGCGCCGGCGGCGCCAAAGCACCCGGACCGGACCTAAGCCGAAACTATTTATTGGCCGCGATCTGCTCCTTGATTGCGGCTTCCCAGGCGTCCGGATCGAGACCCCTCGGCCCCTGGGCGCCGTTAAATTGAAGCGTGCCATCGCCGCCGATGACGTAATAGCGGGTCGGCTCGGCGATGTATTTTTCGTCCATGTCGTTATCGATACTGTCGATCAGCATGGGCATTTTGACCTCCATGCCAAGCTGGCAGGCGTGCGCCACCTCGGCCCGCTGGTCTTCGTCGGCGGGCTGATCGAAATCGATCTCGTCATAGAGATTTTGCGGCGTCACCCAGCCGTCGGTGGGATGGGCTTCGGAGATATAGACCATGAAAAATTGCACGTCGGTCTTGTAGGCTTCGAAGATTTCGTTCTGGCGCACGGCCTGAGCACGAAACGGGGGTCACGTATAGGAGCCGAAAACCAGCGCCACCGGCTTGCCGCGCAAATCCGATAATTTGACCGTCTCGCCGGAGCGGGCGCGGTCGGCGTGCAAAAGCTCGGCCTCGAAATCCGGGGCTGGCTGGCCAATCTCGGGAACCCGTTGCTGGCGCACTTTTTGGTCGGCGAACATCTTGTCGAAATCGCCTTTGGTCATGTTGGAAAGTTCCATCCAGATTTTGCGCCGCTCATCCATGGGCACATTGCTGGCGGAAAAATCCTTGAAATGTTCGTATTCTTTAGACGGCATTCCGCGTCTCCTTACTGTCCAGATCGCGTTGTTTAAATTTCGTCAATTGCGGCGGATATTATGGGGCTCCCGCCGCCCCGGCAACTATTCCGGCGCCTCGCTGCGGCGGCCCTTGCAGCGCTCATTCGCCGTCCTCTTCGCTGCGCCTGAGCGCCCTTATCTCGGTGTTCATTGCAATATCGCCGCGCCGCCGCTGGGCATAGGCGCGCCCGGTTTCCCAATAATCGCCTTCGGTGGCGCGCACCGCCATGGCCTCCATCTCGTCGGTCCACTCGCCGAGATCGTAGCCGTGCCAGGGCGCTTCGGGTTTCAATTCCGGCAATCCAAGCTCGGCCCAAATCTCTGCCGCGCGCTCCATGAATTGCTTCTTAGGCAGCGAGATCGGCGGAAAGGTTTCCTTCAAGGTGGCGTCGATCAGAAGCGCAGAATCTTCGGAATCCGCCTGGCTGCGGGGGCCATGGCCCTCGTCCTTGTGGCGCAGAATTTCAATGTCCCTGTGCGGTTTGGCCCGGTACGACATGGCCCAGAACACGGCGTCCGCATTGTCGGGATCGATGTCGCCGTTGACCGCGATAACATACTTGCCGGACGCCGCCTGTAAGCTGGCGGTGCCATAAAGCGCCCGCCAAACTTCGGTGCGCGGCACATCGTCGGCCATCTTCAAAACAATGACTTTGCGGATATTGGTGAGCGGCTCGTGCATGGAGACGCCGAGCACGCCGCGAATGCCGAGCGCGCTTTGCAGGTGGTTGAGGAACAACGGCTCATAGGCGACGCGCTTGATGACCGAGGATTCCGACGGCGTCACCTGGGAGATGATTGACGTGAATACCGGCGCCGTTTTGCGGGTAATCGCGGTCACATTCATGAAGCCGTTATACTCCATCAAATTTACGTGACCGTGGGATTCGCCGAACGGTCCTTCCGGCTCCAGGTATTCGGTGTCCACAAAGCCTTCGATGATAATCTCGCTTTCCGCCGGAACCATCAAATCGACGGTGATGGCGCGCACCACATTGACCGGCGCACCGATAAGCCCGCCGACCACGGCGATCTCGTCCAGATCCAGCGGCACTTTCTGCACCGCGCCATAAGTCACCGCCGGCGGACAGCCAATAGCGATGGCGCAGGGCATGGGCTCGCCCCTTTCTTTGCAGGCCTGCCAATGGCGAAAGCCGCCGGGGCGCAGCTCCACGGACGTGTTCATGCCGAGCCGGTTGGGCGCCTTCAGTTGCGACCGATATATGCCGACGTTCTGGATGCCCGTTGCCGGGTCCTTGGTGATGAAGTGCCCGGACGACAAATAGGGCCCGTTGTCCCAGCCCGGCGTCGAGATCGGCACCGGCAGGGCGTCGAGCCCCTGACCGCTCAGAAGATCCTCGCCCTGGATAACAATCTCCTGGCAGGGCGCATCGGCGCCATCGACCACCACCGGCTGGATCGGATTGGCGATGGCATTGATCCAGGTCTCATTGATAGTGGCCAGATCGTGGCCGAAGCCCAGCTGATAGATGGCCCGGTTGCCCGCCAGCCCGCCGACCAGCACCGGCATGTCATAATGTTTGCCCTTGGCGTCGGTGACGTTGGTGAACAGCCAGGCTTTGCGGTCGCTTTCGGGAACCCCGCCCCGATACTGCCAGCGCACCAGCGGGTGCATCTCGGTATCCTTGTTGATCGGGCGGTCCACTTCGAACAACAGACCGGCGTCGCGCAAGGCGTCGATATGTTCGGGCAGGTCGCGGTATTGGCGGGCGGTCAGGGTTTTATCCATGGGGTGCGGTCCTGGGTTGGTTGGCTTCGTAAGCTAGCGCCTTGGGGGCGCTTTAAAAAGGTTTTCATCACAGTCGCTCTGTGGTGAAAATTCTTCTTCTTTGTGCGACATGCGACACACGGAATCACATAGACATTATTATCATTTATTAGCATTTGTTATCATTTTCGGACATTTACTGGGGCTCCCAAGGAGGGTGAAGCACGGAGACGGTGAGGCGGTGAGGCGGAAGATTTTGTTTCCGCGCGTAGCACATTTCCTCCTCCTCTGTGTTCCCTGTGTTGATTCATCTTTTTCCTCTTCTTCGTGCGACATATTTTCGCGAAATCGACCATACCGTTTCACGAGCTTTCCTAACGGTTCCTACCGGATTGTACCGGTTTTCAATGCCAAAGGCGCAGCCCACATGGGGACCTGCCGGGCCCGGCCATGTGGGCGCCGAGGCAAGCTCGGACGGAAATACGATTGCTAGGAAAGCAAATATATTGGTAGCACATAATGGGAACAAAATCAAGGGATTTGCCGGGAAGTGGGCCGTCGGGTATTGGACGGACTCGGCCCTGAATGCGGGCGGCGGGGCGGTGGTGGTGCCCGTTAATCGGCCTCCTCTGCATTCGGCTCCATAATTTTGAGATCGGGCCGTGCGGTGCGGAGGGCATCCATTTGCTCCCGCGGGAACTGACCCGCGCCCACCATTAGGAATGTTAAATTTGCTAATATTTCGAGGGGAGCGATGTCGGCGACTTGGGTACCGTTGAGATCAAGGACTTCCAGACTAGTGAGCCCGGCGATGGGGGCGATGTCGGCGACTTGGGTGCCGTTGAGATCAAGGATTTCCAGACTAGTGAGCCCGGCGATGGGGGCGATGTCGGCGACTTCGGTGCGGTT
>CAUZTZ010000099.1:0-12195 GCA_963582805.1 Alphaproteobacteria bacterium | reverse complement strand
CAACAGGTCTACTAAATCCTCGACGATATCTTCGTTCCATAATCAAACACTCCATCTTTCCATTTAAGATAAAGTGTTGCGTCGATCAGTTGAGACCACCGGGGTGAAGCGGACATCGATTTCAGGGTGCGCGATGTCTGCTTCTAGCCCAGAGGCGGACATTAGCGTTCCTTCAACACCAACATATTTGACACGCCGTGATGCCTGCAGTTGGGGGTCGTCCACTGCATCAACACCAGACAGTACCGGGGCGTTTGATCTGGCATTAGATTTGGCTCCAACACCAAAATTGGATGGGTGGAAATTTTGCATGGATTTGCTTCAGTAATAGATGGCCGACTGCTTTTGTATATGGTCTGGCAACTTATTTGGCCCGGCTTGCCGCGGTTGGCGCCTTGAACGTCGTTTCCGCGTTGAAGGTCCATTCGGTGAAGATTTCGGGACCGACCTCAAACTCCCGCGGCTTCCATTTATCGGTCATGACATCCTCGTCGGCGCAATATTCCATGGCACCGCCGAATGGGCTGTGAAAATACCAAAAGCAGCCCGAAGATACGTAATGCCGGCCGGGACCAACTTGGCTTTGCCAGCCCTGCCGCACCAGGAACTGACCGCCGCCGATAACCTCGTGAATGTCGCGCACTTTGAAGGCAAGGTGATTGAATTTCGGCTTTCGCCCGCCGGTGTTCATGACAAACAGATTATGGTGGTTGCTGGGGGATGTGGCGCGCAAGAATATTCCGCGCTCGCGATACCGGTCGGTGGTGCGAAAACCCAGACGATCGCCATAGAAGGATTCGACGGTACGGAAGTCGGGCACCCCGAACACGATATGGCTGATGGCCTGCGGTCTGGCGCGTTCATGAAAAGTCGCCGGTTGGTCGATACGAACATTTTTCCCAGGCAGGTTGAATGGCAAAGGGTCCGGCTTCAGAACCTTGCACTTGGAGACGCGAAATCCAATTCCCAGCCCCATGTCATCAACGCTGCTGATGGAACTATCCTTGTTTATTGTTACCCGGCGGTCGCGGGAAAGCTCCTTGGCTATGGCCTTCAGATCACGCTTGTTTTTCACGCCCCATATGACCTCACGGACCGTGGACCCGGCCTGGATCGGCGGCGGCAGGCGCTTGTTGTCGTGGCTTCGGATTTTCACTTCTCCACCGTCCACGCAAACGTAGTCGGCGCCGAATTTTCCGGCCCGCACCTGCTGCATTCCCCAATCGGCCATAAACCGCCTGGCTTTGGGGAGGCTGCGGACGCCAAAAGTGACCGCGTCGATACCGGTGATGTTCATAAACGCCTCCTCAATCGCGCCGGCGAAATATGATGCGGGCTTCGCGGCGCGCAATTTTCCATCCGAAATCGGTGCGCGCAAATTCTTCCAAGTATTCGCCGACGACGAACGGTCCTTCGAGCGGATAGGGCGCCGCGTCGTCCCCGCCATAGAGGTAGAGCGTGTAATAGGTGACGCCCCGGGCGCTATCCGCTTCGACCAGCGAGAAATCCGTCGGTGTAACAAAATGCCGCGTTTTGTTGGGCGGCGTGGTTTTGACCCAGGCGATAAATGCCTCCACCGGCAATTCTTCGCCCAGACGGACGTAGCAGCCATCAGCGGTCATCAAATCCGCCAAATCATCATGGCGCCGTTCGTCCTGCAATCGGCCGAAGCGAAGCGAAAGCGACTGGCAGGCGTCTTTGATGACGAGTTGGTCCGTTTGATCCATAATCAATTTTTCCCAATAGCCGGGTCAATTTCCCGGGTGCCGCGATATTCATAGGTATCGGGCTCGATTAGCTCGTGCCAATCGGCGGCGCCCGCCACATTGGGCTGGAACGGATTGACCAAATCGCCGCCCTGCTCAAACATCCAATAATAGCCGCCCCTTGGGTAATCCTCGATCTGCCAGGCGTTATTATCAAGATCGGAAAAGGTGAAGCCGTAACTGCCGTGGCTGCCGCTGGTTTTGTGAATAACTTCAAAACCGAACCGGTCCTGGTTGTCAGCGATGATCACCCGCGCCGCATCGACAATGTTCGGCCCAGCCACATCGAAACCGATATGGTTATGCATTTTATGGTCCCGAATCGTGGTGTCGGTTTCGATGATGTCCATGACGGCGACGCTGTTAAGGCGGGCGAGCATACGCTTGGGTCCAAGCTGGGCAATCTCCAGGCCGAACATGGTCTCATATAATTCCCGGGACTTCGCCAAATTGATGACCTCCACGGTCACGTGCGACAAGAGGCAAGGCTTCAAAACGGACGTCCGCTGCTCCCCGGGTGCCTGGTCTTGAAATGTACGTAGCGCATGGCCGGTTTCGCAGGTCCCTTGGAAACGCCCGGAATATCCGCCGGGTGGATTTTCGAGGATCTCCCAAAAATTGCCGTCCAGGTCGGTCAACATGAATGCGGCCCCGCCGTCGCCCTCGGTGACGTTGCCCACGTGCAGAATGTCGAATTCATCCTGGTTTTCCAGGGCCAGCTCGCGCGCTTCGCGGACCCCATCGGCGGTTGCTAAATCGAGCCCAAAATGGGCGTTTTCAAGCCAGGGTCGCGCGTTCTTCGCCAATCCCTTCTCGCCAAGAGTGACGCCGACGATGACGGTGTTGCTACCAAGCCGGGCAACCAGCGTGCGCTTGCTGGTCCTGATAACCTCAAACCCCAGAAATTCCCGGTAAAACCGCACCGACGCATCCAATTCCTTGAGGGTGGCGTGACCGTGGGAAAAAAAGGGTAAGTTCAACAAAGATTGCAAGGGAAAGTGCCTCGTCTGGGTAAAACACGGCCATTTATAATGGCCAAATTTCGTATACGATATTTATTGTAATGTATGACAATCTATTTATTACTGTCCAACGTAATTACGGACAGTCTTGGACGGTTGAGAAATGGAAACCCGCGCAAATACCATTCGGGACGCCTTGGAACAGGAAATCATTTCCGGCGTTCGTTTTCCCGGTGAGCGCCTGGATGAGCCGCAACTGACCCGCCAATTCACAGTATCGCGAACACCGGTGCGCGAAGCGCTGGTCGAGCTTGCCACATCGGGTTTGGTGGAGATGCGACCGTACTGCAGCGCCGTCGTCGCCGAGATCGGCGCCGGACATGTTATCCAGATGTACGAGGTTCTGGCCGAATTGGAAGGTCTCAGCGCGCGCTTGGCGGTGCGGCGCATGACCCGCGACCAACGCTCGGCTTTGGCTGCCCAGCATGCCAGCATCGGCCGCCTGATCAAGGCGGGCGAAACCGATGAATTTCCGGCCCTGAACAAGACATTTCACGGCATGATTCACGCCGGCGCTCATAACGATATCTTAAGCGCCGAGATCGACGGGCTCAACAAGCACCTGTCCCCTTACCGGCGCATCTACCGGGAAGAGCCTCTCGATCTCCGTATCCCCTATGAAGAGCATGACGGCGTTGTGGCTGCGATGCTTGATCGGGACGAGAAATCGGCAGAGCAGATATTCCGCGATCACACGGCGCTGCGCGCCGATCATGTTGCCGACTTCATTGCCGCCTATAATCGCCGCTTCGAGCGGCGCAGCGCCTGAATTAATCCGAGGAGGTTCCCCATGTCCGATGCCGTTGAAATAAACTGGGCCAAGGTAAAAAATATATTCGAAGGCGCCACCCGGCGTATGCAGGAAAACCCCGACCGGCCGGCCATCGGCGCGCCGAAGGCAACCGTGCGGGTCATCCGCGAACGCCTGTTCGAGGCGACGGCGGAGGGCCACACCTTTCAGATCGACGAGCCGGTCGCGCGCGGCGGCAGCGGCCTGGCGCCGTCGCCGATGGCGTATTTTTCTGCCGGCGCGGCGGCCTGCCTGACCAGCCATATTACGCAAAGCGCCGCCTATTTGGAGGTGCCGTTCACCGCCCTGGAGGTTGAGGCGACGGTTCTCTGGGACAACCGGCGCAAATTCAATATCGCCGATCTGGAGCAGGCAGCTCTGGGCTTGATATTTCATATCGATCTTCGTTCGGATGCGCCCAAGGATAAATTAATCGAAATGCTGAAACATGCCGAAGACGGCTGTTACGCCTCCGACGTGGTGCGCAACAAAACGCCGCTCCGCGCCCATTTGATCGTCAATGGCGAAGAGGCCTATGTCCATACAAATGGCGCCGAAATTCCTGATCTTCCCGCCGGCCCAGCTTTCGGCGATAATCCTACCGGCATGAGCGCCGCCGAAATCACGGCCAAAAAGGGCCATGGCCCGGGAGCAAAATACAGTGCCTGATCATGAATTCGGACATGGACTGACGGTTAAGGAAAATGCCATGCCGGCAATTTCCCAAATCCGGGAGCAATTGGCCGATGCGGTGATTGCCATTGTCGATCATCCTCCGGATTCCTGTTGCCAGATTGGCTTTCACGCGTTGCCGGTTTCCCGTTCAGAATTGCCCGGCGAGGGGTTCAACAAAATCGGCATGATCGGCGAGACGGAGGTGACGGCGCAAATCGGCCTGTTGCCGCCGGGCGAGACCAAGGTGGTGCTGGGTTTCGATAAAGAGACGGGCACGCTCGTTGCCTATGTGAACCCATGACCAGGGCAGGGATTACCATAGCGGCGGCGATATCGGCAGCGATCGGGATTGCATTGATCCCTGGCACCGCGCTCGCCCAAGCGAGCGAACCCGAGCTGCCGCCGCTGGCCAAGATGCGCGACGCCAACAACAACAACCGCATCGAGCGCAGCGAAGCCGCCGGACCCCTGGCACCGAGCTTCGACGAGATCGATTGCGACAGATCGGGCAATTTGGACGGCAAGGAAATACTCGGATTTTTTCAAGGTGAGGAATGCAAGACGCCGGTAAAGTCCGCCGATACCGGCCAGCCGAAAGCGCCGGCTGCCCAAACCCGTGCCGCCAACGAATTATTGTTTAATCTCTATTTGCCGCGCACCACCGCCATGTTCACCAACGTTGTCGGGCCTTGGGCCACGGCGATGGCCAGTTCCACCGAGGGCCGTATCGAGATTAAGTTCACTGCTTCGAGCTTGGCGCCGGTCAATCGTCAGCTCAGAATGGTCGCCAAAGGCGTCGCCGACGCAGGCATGGGCATTCACCATTTTACCCGGCGCCGCACCGTCACGGCGCGGGTATCCGAATTGCCGTTTGCCGCCCGCACATCCCGCGCCGCATCGATCGCGGCGTGGCAGACCGTGCAAAAATTCGGCAAGGCGTCGGAGTACAAGGGCGTAAAACTTGTCGGCGTCGTGAGCCCGCCACCTACCTTGATCTTCAATTCCAAGAAACCGATCAAATCGCTAAAGGATTTTCGGTCTTTGAAAATCCTGGCCGCCGGATCCCTGGTGCAGCCGGCCAAACTGCTCGGCGCACCCGTGGTGACGATCCCGCTACCCTTTGCCTATGAGCAATTTTCCAGGGGCGTCGTTGATGGGACCTTCAGCAATTTTGGCGGCATTATGGGATTCAGGCTCGCCAAGTTCATTAAATTCGCGACGCCGGTTCCGGGCGGTGTCGGCAATACCTCGATTTTTCTGGTGATCAACCAAAAGAAATTCGACGGCCTCGGCAAACCGGATCGGGATGCCATCATGGCTGTCTCGGGCGAGGCGTTTGGAGCCTATGCAGCTGGCTGGGACACCAACGAAAAGGATGCGGTGCGCCAGGCCCGGGAAGCCGGTATTCAGACGACCCCGCTGCCGCCGGCGGCCTTGGCGGAGTTAAAAAAACGCTGGTCGGTCATCGAGCCGCAATGGATCGCCGATGCCGGCAAGCTTGGAATTGACGGCAAGGCGGCGGTGGCATTTTACCGGGGCGCCTTGGCCAAGCTGCATGGGGGGCGATAAGTCCGGTGCCTGATATTGAAGCCAGCCGGCGAATTCCCGAGGGGCGCGGCCCGGTATTTCCGTGGGCCGGTACTATTTTGGGTGCGCTTGCGAACATTCTTTTGAGCGCCATGGTGATTATCACCTGCATCGACGTGGCGGGACGTTATTTCTTCGCCGCCCCCCTCATCGGCGCCCATGAAATGATCACCCTAGCCATGGGCATCATGATCTTTCTCGGCATGCCCCTGGTCACCAGCGCGCGCGAACATCTGACAGTCGATATCATGGGCGGGTTCCTGGGCCCAAGGGCAAGGCGGGTTCAGCAAATCATCGTCAACACTATCGCCGCGCTGACCTTCATCCTGTTCGCCTACTTGTTATGGATACACGGCATCGGGCTGGCCGAAGACCTGATGATCACACAGGATTTCGAATTCGAACAGGCACCGTTCGCGTTCCTGATGGCGGCCATGTGTTTTCTCACCATATTTGTATTCCTCAATCATGTGGGCCGCGATCTGACCGGCAAGGGCCCGGATTATGACAAGCCGGCCGGCCGGCACGGCAATTCCTAGAACCTGAGCGTTTCGGAGCGCGGTGATTACTATGGAAGCTGGCCTGATTGGATTCGTAGCCCTCCTCGGAATGGCGTTCGCCGGTATTCACCTTGGCGTTGCCATGTTCCTGACCGGTTTTTTCGGCTTTGCATTCCTCCGCGGCATGGAGGCTTCGGCGTCGCTCGCCGGAACACTTATCTTCGATGCGTCCATGTCCTATGGCTTTACGCTACTGCCTTTGTTTCTGCTGATGGGCAACCTGGTGTTTCGCTCGGGACTGTCGGGGGATCTTTACGATGCTGCCAATGCCTGGATGGGGCACCGCCCGGGCGGGCTCGCCAAGGCCACCGTTGCCGCCTGCGGCGGGTTCGCGGCAGTCTGTGGTTCCTCCATCGTCACCACCGCCACCATGGCCAAGGTTGCCATGCCGTCAATGCGCAAATACGGCTACGACGATGGCCTGGCGACCGGCGCCATAGCGGCGGGCGGCACCTTGGGCATCCTCATCCCGCCGAGCGTGTTGCTGGTTTTTTACGGCATCCTGACCAACACCGATATCGGCAAGCTGTTCATCGCCGGTATCGTGCCCGGGCTGATTTCCATCGCATCATACTTTGTGGTCATCGACGTGATGACCCGGATAAAGCCGGAGCTGGGCCCGCGCGGCGAGCCGATGCCTTTGGCTGCGCGCTTTCGCTCGCTCACCAAGGTGTGGGGCGTGGTGGCTTTGTTCCTGTTTGTCTTGGGTGGAATCTATGTGGGCTTCGTGACTCCGGTCGAGGCCGGCGGCGTCGGCGCGGCGGGGGCGTTTCTGTTTGCCATCGGTCGGCGGGTGCTGAGTTTTGCGGCATTTCGCGATGCTTTGTCGGAAACCATCCGCACTTCGGCCATGCTGTTTTTCGTGATATTCGGCGCCCAGCTTTTTTCCGCTTTTATCAACGCCGCCGACCTGCCCGGCCAGATGCTAGCCACGATTGAGGGTCTCGATCTCACGGCGACCGGCGTATTGTTGATGATCCTCTTATTCTATATCGGCTTCGGCTGCGTCTTTAGCGCCTTTGCCCTGGTGCTATTGACGGTGCCGGTGTTTTTTCCGCTGATCGCCGGCCTCGGATTGGACGCCCAGTTCGATACCAGCCCGGAAAATGTTCTCATCTGGTTCGGGATCGTGATCGTCGTGGTTGCCGAAATCGGCCAGATCACGCCGCCGATCGGCATGAATGTGTTCGTGCTGAAATCCATGCTGCCCGACGTGACCCTCGGCACAATATACAAAGGCATCATCCCGTTTTTTATGGCCGATCTCGTGCGCCTGGCCCTGATCGTCCTGTTTCCATTCTGGACCGTGCTGGTGCTGCCCGATTACATGGACAGTATTCAGAATCAGATCGCCGCATTTATTTCCAGCCTGTTTTGACTCCTGGCTAATCCATACCAATGATTTGATCGAGCAGTTTCTGGGTGTGGATAACGTTTTGTTCCTGCGTGCAATACCGGTGCCCAAGAAAGGCTTTTGAATGCATGCCTTTCTGAAACAGGGGCGTCGTTTTGAAATCCTGCATAAAGGATGGCGGCATGCGGTCGCGGGGATAGTTCTGCCATTCGGGAATGAACTCGTAGTGGATAGGCGGCTCTTCTCCCTCGCCGTAGCGGAACATAAAATAGATATCCCAGATCATGCTGTCGGGATCGTCGCCATTCGGGCGTGCCCGAAACAAGCCGAAACTATTGCCCGCGACGGGGCCAAGCATATTGGGAAAAATCCGGTGCTCGCAAGGGAACCCGAACATTTGGTTATCGTCCAGATGCGACAAATCGATGCCATGGGCGGCACAAGCATCATGGCGTAACTTCAACATGAACTCCGGTCCCATCATATCGAGGGGCAGATGTTCAAGTCCGTCAAAATGGTCGAGCTCGTATTGGGCAACGCGGTTTTGCGTGACCATGGTTTCGATGGCTTTGCGCGCCCATTCTCTGGGCGTTGGGAAATCGTCATCGCCGAGATCGCCCAACTTGACCCCCGGCGGTAATCCGGTGGTGAGCTGCCATTGGGGCTCCCAAAAGTTGGTGTGCAGGTCAAACTGCTCGTAGACGGTCATGGCGCCCACTTTGTCCGGCGGTGGATAGCCGCCGCCCTTCTTTTCGCCGACCCGGCGGCCCCCCGGCCCGGTGGAGACGGCACCCACATTGTTCAAGTCCATCACATGGGTGGCCCACACATGATAGCCCTCTTGGAACTGGTCGATGCCGTATTTCCAGTTGCATGGCAGTACCGTCGTGTAATGCCGTTGCAGGCGCATCTTGCCGATGCTGTAAGCCCCTAAATTCTCGGGGGCCGGATGCAGGTAGTCGAGCAAAGGCTCGGCGTCCATGTCCATATTGATGAACACAAATCCTTCCCATGTATCAACTAACGTCTTTCGAAGGCATACGTCTTCCCGTTTGACCATGCCTTTGGCGAAATCTTTGGCGCCCGGCAGATGGCACAATTCGCCGTCCAGATCATAGGCCCAACCGTGAAAGACGCAGGTGATTTTACCGTCGAATTGCGCCTTGTTGCCATTGAACGTGCCAGGACCGCCAAATTCATGGGCGCCTTCCACAAGCCGCGTCCCCCGGTGCATGCAACTGTTGTAATAGGATTTCAGTGATTGGTCCTCATCGCGGACAATGAGAAATGACTGATCACCAATGCGGTACTCGTAGAAATCGCCCACATTGGGAATTTCCTCTTCGCGGCACGCCCACTGCCAGACCCGCGGCCATAGGAGGTCATATTCCTTTTGCAGCCAGTCATTCCCGATATAGCGGTTCGCGGGAAACAGCCGGTCGTAGTCTGCTGGTTCTACGACGGCCTTCAGGCCCTTGAGGCTTCCGGTCCTGAAATCTTTCACGTTCGCATCCATGGCACTTCCTTCTTATTTAATTTGACGTCTGGTTGTTTGCCACGCCATCCCCGTTGGCCAGGAAGCGGCGCAACATATTCTTGAACGTGGCAAATTCCTGCGCGCTGAATCCCCTTAAATGATCGTTCAATACCGCGCAAATCGTCGGGGGAATCAATTTGACGATCTCGCGGCCTGCCTTGGTGAGCGCCAATTTAACAACGCGGCGGTCATCGCCGCTGCGGCTGCGAACGATGAATCCTTTCGCTTCGAGCCGGTCCAGCATGCGGGTCATGGCCCCGGTATCGACGCAGATCTCGCGGGCGCAACCGGCAACCGTGTCTGCGCGCCCATTGGAGATAACCAACAGGGGCACCCATTGCGGTGCGGTCAAGTCGTATGGTTGTAGCTGGATATCCAGATTGCGCAGCACCATCTGGTTGGCCAGTTTGATCAGATAGCCGACAGATTCGTGATCGCCGAGCGCGACCGCGTCGCCGCGATAGAATTCGGTGACGGGGTCCGTGGAGGGTATGTTTTCGCGACTGGCCATCGACTTCGTTGCCATGGAAATTATTTTATTTGCCTAGACAAATATTGTCAAGGCAGTTAAATATCTACACCCACCATGTTGGTGCGGATTTCACCGGTTCGGACGGGAGAAAATGATTATGACCAATATTCGAACGTTGGTTGGCGTGGCCATCATCACAGCGCTATCAATGTGGCCGGCCACCGAACCTCTAGCGGCGGAATCGGTTTCGGAGTTCTATAAGGACAACACCATAACTATCCATATGGGTTTCCCCGGCGGTGGATTTTTTGCGTCCGCCAAGCTTGTCGGGAAGCACATGCAAAAACATATTCCAGGCAATCCGAAAATTGTCTTTGCGCCGCGTCCTGGCCGGATTGGTACGGCGGTCCTCGATTTTCTGAACCAGTGGGCGCCCAAGGACGGCACACATCTGGCCATGCCCGGCTCCCTTGGTCCTTGGATGCCGCTGCAAACCAAAATCCCGGTGAAATACGATCCGCTCGAAATGAGTTACATCGGCAACGTCAATTCAGCGGGGGACACTTACCTTTTTGTCCGTTCTGACGCCGGCATCCGGACCCTCGCCGATTTAAAATCCAAGCCGCTCCGGGTCAGCAACGCGCGCGGCGCCTATAAAAACTTTGTCGCGGCCCTCAACAATATTCTCGGTACTAAAATCACCTACGTGGGCAATTATCCAGCCCACCGTGATGCCTTTGCCGCCATGCTGCGCGGCGATACCCAGGGCGTTGCCGGGGCCGGCGTGACCGGGGGCGCCGAACACCGGCGCTATTACCCGGCCCTTCTCAGTGGTGGAAAAGCGATACCCATACTCCGCTACACTGCTTCCACCAAAAGCGCCGCCTATCCGAAGGTGATATTGGCCGGACAGGCTGCAGCGGCGGCAATCCGGAAACAGGCGATGGAAATTGCCTTTGCCAGTCAGGTTTTGGACCGGCCGTTGATGGGGCCGCCAGATATCCCAACCAATATACTGAAAGCGCTACAAAAAGCATTCATGAGCGCCATGGTGGACCCGGCGTTGGTTGCCGAGGCCAAGAATAAGAAGGTAGGAACTGAGAATCCCATGAGCGGGCCTGACATGTTGCGCTATGTGCAGAAGATCTACGCCCTCCCTACCGCAGCCAAGGCCATGGCCCGTAAAGCGCTGGCCGACAAACGTTTTGTTGAGAAGGTCAAATACACATCCTTCAATGCTACGTTGGCTCAAATAAAACCAAAAGGCCGCAGCCCGCACGCCGTATTGCTTTTCAAGGGCAACGGAAAACCCATCGCCGTTCAATTGGATGCGCGAACAACCAAGCTCACCACCTTCGGCCGCGAAATCAAACCGCCACCCTTCAAGGTCCGTGCCTTGAGCCCGGGCATGAAATGCAAGGTCTCCTGGACCGGCCCCGGCACCACGGCCAGCGATTTGGAGTGTGGCGAATAGTCGGCTGCGAAATTCCCGCGCTCGGAATGATGATGCGAGGAAAATTGCACGTTCTATGGTCAGGGTGCCAATGTCCGGAATGGGCCCAGGCTGTGTGAAAACGTTTCAAGTTGCCAACGACGCACAACAAGAGAATCAAAGTGACCGCAAATTTATCTCGATGTTGCCGGAAACGAACCTTGGTTGAATCAATATTGCGCCGCTGGACCCTCGGAAACTGTTTTCACACAGCCTGGGCCAGAAGCAGTCGTTCCCGCTATTTCCGCTGAATGTCCGCTTCCGGGGGTAACGCAGTCGTCGAATTCAAGTGATTACAATTAGCCGCCAAGTGGCATGGGCTGGCTCGCAAACAAAAACCATTCGCATCTAGGTGAAAGTGCGCATTCGTGATAATTATATGGTTCTTCCAAAAATAAATTCGAATTGCACAAATCGCCGTCAACGCATCCTCCGCGTTGACGGCGAATTCTTTAATCCGATTTCAAATGTTAACGATGTCCGCTTAGGGCTGAGACTGTTGAACAACTCCCCCAAATCATGATTCAATCTCAATTGCTGGCAGGCGCTTTTGAATTGGAGGTGTTTTGCCATGATGGGACCAGCGGTTGGCAGTCAGGACCGGCTATTTTACGAGTTCAACCTCGAGGATCGGATACCAGCCGATCATCTTCTGCGCCGGATTGATGCGGTTCTCGACCTAAGCTGGCTTCGCGGCGAGCTTTCCCCCTATTACAGCCATACGGGCTGTCCCTCGATTGATCCGGAACTGATGATCCGAATGTTGGTCGTCGGCTATTGCTACGCGATCCGCTTCGATCGTCAGCTTTGTGAAGAAGTCGATCTCAACCTGGCCTATCGGTGGTTTTGCCGGTTGGGGCTTGAGGACAAGGTTCCCCACCACTCGAGTTTTTCGGTGAACCGGAACGGCCGGTTCCGCGACAGCGACATCCTGGGCAAG
>CAUZTZ010000098.1:0-12255 GCA_963582805.1 Alphaproteobacteria bacterium | reverse complement strand
TGTCGGGAAGGCTTAACGATGGGACGCCATCGCCGGCGCCTCCCCTCCTACCGAGGAAACGGGAAAGAAGATCACAACGGGTGTTTATCTATGCAACTTGGTATCAACCGGTCTTGGTGTTGTTGCCAATAATTGCCGGGATCGATGTTTAAATTGCGACCGCGGCCGCCGTCAATTGGCGCGGCTCGGCGGCGCTGGCCGGATAGCGGATTTGGTAGTCCGCCGGCAATTGCAGCCAATCGAAGGCGCTTTCGATGCTCCGGAACGGGCGCCGCTGCAAGCCGGTGGGGGTCAGCCGGGTGCTGACGCTCAATTGATGAATGATGGTAAAATCGTGGGCGCCGTCGACCAGCCACGCCATTTTTATCGCCCCGATCTGTTTTTCGATGACGCCCACGCTTTGCTCATTGGTGCGGGCGAAATATTCATAGCCGAATTCGGTTGGCAAGGATGTGCTGGCGGAATCCCGGAAAAAATTCATGCCCGGCCGGAACGCCGGATCGCGGAGGATTTCCGCCAGGTTCGCCGGCCCTTCGCCGCACACAATTTCGCCCACATGTTCAATGAAGACGCAATTTACGCCGGCATCAATATAGTGTCTGGTTGCCATTCCTTCATAACGTCCCAGTTGCAGCTATTAAAAAACAAACTGCTTCCCTCAATACGTTCCCGCCAATTTCAAAAAATTGGTTCTCTTTCGCATATTGGGAGGGCGGCGAAAATTACAACCGCCAAACCGGAATATTCGGCAAAAATAAAATCGCGGCCAAATAGCCGCCCAGGCTCAAATATCGAGGATCAGCTTGGTCTCGCCGGGCGCGGCGCGGGAGCAGCAGACCTGGATGTGGTTTTCGCGCTCCGCATCGTCCAGATATTCGTCCCGGTGATCGACGTCGCCGCCCAGCAATCCGGTCTTGCAGTTGCCGCACCAGCCTTCTTCGCAGGCATACATAACCTCCACATCATTGTCCCAGAGGACTTCCATGATGGTCTTATCGGTGGGCACGGTGAAGGTCTTGCCGGTGACTTTTAATTCGATCTCGAACGCATGGTCGCCGTCGGCGTCGGCGGCCTGGGCAGCCTCAACCGGGGCCTTGGCGCTGGCGAACAATTCGAAATGAACGCTGCCGTCGGGCCAATGGCCGGCGGCCTCGCGGGCCGCGTTCAGCAAGCCGGTAGGCCCGCAGATATAAAGATGGGCGCCATCACCGGGCCTCTTCAACACCTCGTTCAGCTTGATGCCGTTGGCCGGATCACCGCCGTCGTGGTGGAAGGTCAGGTTATCGCCGAACACCGCCTTCACCTCGTCCATATAGGCGGTCTCTTCCGGCGATTTGGAGCAATAATGCAGATGCACATTGCCGCCGGTGGCCTTCAAGTGGCGGCCCATGGCCAGCATTGGCGTGATGCCGATGCCGCCGGCGATCAACAGATGCGACGCGGCATCATCGGCCAGCGGAAAATTGTTGCTGGGACCCTGGACGGTCAGCATGTCGCCGACCGAAACCTTATCGTGCATATGCTTGGAGCCGCCGGCGCCGTTTTCTTCGCGCAGTACGGCGGTCACATATTTGCTGAGGTCGGTAGGATCGCTGGACAGGGAATAGGAATTATGCAGATGCGTGTCGAGCACAAAGATCAAATGCGCACCGGCCTGCCATTCGGGCAAATCGCCGCCATCCTCGGCTACAAATTCGAATTTCTTGATGCCCGCCGTCAATTGCTGGATATCGGCGACTTTGAGCTGCATTTCGGCCATAGTTCCCTCCGTTGGCGCTCTCGGTTTCGAATGCGCGCCTAACCTACACGCCCGGCCTTGCGGAGAAAAGACCGTTGCGGCAGCGGGCATAAATTAATTGGCCGCGCGCCAAGGCGCGAATTCGCTTTCCGCCCGCCGCCGGGCAGTTTAAGCAAAGCCATGCCCCGCTTTCCGCGCAATCATCCGCTCAATATCATCTTTCTGACCACCCTCGCCGGCCTGCTGGCCTTTCCGATCATCTCGCCGGCGCTGCCGGCCATGCGCGAAGCGCTTGATATTCCCACCGAAAATATCGGCCTGGTGATGACCGCCTATTCCCTGCCCGCGTTCCTGTTCGTGCCGCTGACCGGGCTGCTCGCCGACCGGCTGGGCAAAAAGATTGTGCTGGTGCCGTCCCTGTTCCTGTTCGCCGCCGCCGGCGGCGCGATCATGTTGGCCCCCGACCTGGAATGGGTCTTGGCCTTGCGCTTCGTCCAGGGGATCGGCGGCTCGTCGCTGGTGTCGTTGAATTTCGCCCTGGCCGGCGATCTGTTCCAGGGCCAGGACCGAGTGCGCGCCACCGGCAATATCGCCGCCTTGCAGAATGTGGGCTCCGGGCTATTGCCGATCCTCGGCGGATTGCTGGCCTCCATCGCCTGGTTCTGGCCCTTCGCGCTGCCGCTGATCGGCATCCCCATCGGCATCTACATTATTTATTTCCTGGAGCCGGCGAAGGCCGAAACCACCACCGGCACCGGCGCCTTTATCGGTTATGCCTGGCGCCATTTGATGGACCGCCGCGTGATCGAATTGCTGCTGATGACCGGCTTTTTTATCTTTGTCGGCTTCGGCGCGTTCGTGACCTACATGCCGTTGTTCCTGAAAGACAGTTTCGCGACGCCGGAAATTCTGATCGGCGTGGTGCTGGCGGCGCGCTCCGTCTCCGGCGTTATCATCGCCACTCAGCTTTCCAGGTTCACCGAGCGCTACTCCTACCGGGCTTTGATTTCGGGCGCTTTCGTGGCCCTCGGCATCGGCATGGTGATCGTTCCGTTCATGCCCAACGTCTGGGCGATCATGATCACGGCGGTCATCTATGGCGGCTCGTTCGCCATTGTGCGGCCGTCCTTGCAGCTTCTGCTGATCGAGATCGCGCCGGCCGATTTGCGCGCCACCTTCGCCTCGGCGGGCAGTTTCTTTTTGCGCCTGGGCCAAATGATCGCCCCCATCGCGGCCGGCTTCATGTTGGTGCTGGGCGGCTATCAGGCGCTCTATTTCTCCTCCGCCGCCGCAGCCTTTCTGGCCGCCATGTTCGCGGCGACAACGGTGGTGCTGCGGCGCGCCTGATCAGGGCCTAAGCGCTTGTAATTTGCGCGCCACCTCCGGCCATTGGGCGGCGCCGGCCTCGTTCATGATTTTGATTTTCTTTGGCGGATCGTGGGCCAGAATGGCTTCGGCGTAATTGCGGCGGGCGCGGGCGCGGGCGTACCAATCGGTAACAGCGGTGCGATCTTTTTCCCACATGGCCGACAGGCCGAGCATATTCATGCGGTTGACGTAAGGCGTCAGCCCCGCATCGGCCAGGGAATAGGCGCCGCCCGCCAGCCAATCGGCGCTGGCCAACGCGGTCTCCATATCAGCCAGCATCTTGTCCAAACGTTTGAGCGCGTCCACGACCAGGGGCGAATCGATGCCCTGCTCGATCAATTCGCGCATCTTGGCGGCGCGCGCCGGGTCGGGGATTTTTTGCCAGCGGGCTTTCTGTTCTTCCGGTGATTGCTCCAAAACCGGCAGGCGCATGGCGATGGCGAAGGTCACGGTGTTGATGGCGTAATGAATGCCGTCGTCCAACTGCTTGACCCAGAGCCGCATGGCCGCGCGGCTGTAAGGATCGGCGGGGCGCAAGGGCATATCGGGAAAGGCATCATCCACATATTCGTTGATCATCGAGGATTCGATAATCACCTTGCCGTCGTGAACCAATGTCGGCACCACCGCATTGGGATTGAGCTTCATATATTCGGGATCGAACTGATCGCCCTTGCCGAGATCGATGAACGAGCCGGTCCATTCGAGCTGTTTCTCGGTCAGCGCCAGGCGGACCTTTTGCGAGCAGACCGATGTATCGCCGTGGTAAAGCGTCAGCATGATAACCCCTTCAAAATACGTTGGGAATTATCTGCCAGTTCCTGGGTCTCAATGCAAATCAGGATGGACGTAGCACTGATCGATATCCAGATAGTTGGGGCGCAGGACCCAATCGCGAAACGCCGCATCGGTACGGAAATGCTGCTGGTGAGCATCGAAGCCCTGGCGCCCCGCCGTCTCCATCACGGCGCGCAAGCGGGCGGGCAAATCATCGAGGCTGGTAAGATAGCCATGCCCGATGCGGTCCAGATCCACGTTGTAGGCGACGATGGCTTCCGGCACTAAATCGGCTAGATCGCCCGATGCGGCGCCGCTGTGCCCCGCCGCCAGCCGCCGCATCAGCACATAAGAGGTGACCAGCCCCTCGCCATAAATCCAGCGCTGGATTTCTTGGGCGTCGTTCTGGTGGGCCTGGAAGATATTGGTGACGCCAAGGCCCGGATCATAAATCACCTTGTGGCCGAGCCCTTCGATGGCCTTGCCGGCGCCCATGTCGCCATCGCCGGTGAAGTGAAACAGATGCGCCGGCATGCCGCCCGGATGGAAGCCGCCGGCCTCCAACATGGCCGAGCGCCGGGCAATAAAATTCCGCCCCCAGACAAAGGCGGCGGGAATCTCCAGCCGCTCGGTTCCGAAATCCAGCAATCCCCAATGGGCCGACCAGACGCCGCCCTGGTAATCGAGGATCATGGATTTGCGCCAATCGGGCACCTCGGTTTCGAATGCCGGCGTGATCGGACCAGTGGCGAGGCCCACATCTGCGTCGGTGAAGACGGCGGCAATGGCGTCCAGCCAGCCGGGCTCGGGCCGGGTGTCGTCGTCGATGAAGGCCACCACCTCGCCTTGGGCTTGCGCCAATGCCGTATGCCAGCCGACGAGCTGGCCCGGCCGGGGATCGTGGAAATGATGGAAATTGGCGAAGGTTTTGGTGTGGGAAGCGGCCACATCCCCGGTCGCATCGGTGGAGCCGTTGTCGCCGACGATCACTTCGAAGCGCTGGCCATCGAAGTCCTGGGCGGCCAGGCTCAAAAGCGCGCCGGCCAGATACTTAGCCCGGTTGCGGGTCACGATAACCACCGAGATATCCATGTCAGAACCTTGCGTCTTCGTTCATAAAACGGGCGACGGCGGCGCGCACCGCAGCGTCCAGGGGATGGCGCACCGGGGCGCCTTGAAAATCGAAGACCAGCACGTTCTCGAAGCCCAAAAACGGCACCGCATGGCGAAAATTGTCCCGGTTCAAGAGCCGCAGATAGGCCTTGTAGACAGGGGCAAACTGGGGCCGCGCGAGCAACAGCTTGGCGCCGCCGGTAATGAGCGGGCCGTTCGACGCGATGATCGCCACCGGCTCCAAATCCGGCGCGCCCTCACCGAAATAATCGATAATACCCTCGGTCAAAGACGGGCAAAGGGTGTTGAAAAGATCGTCGGCCAGGATAACCCCGCCAGCGGCCAGCGCCGCCTCGGCAAGGCCCAGATCATGGCGCACGCCGGCGCGCGAATGATCGCCGTCGACGCTGAACAGGCGCACATTGGCGCCGCCGGTCAGGGCGCGCATTTCAGGCGCCGTCATGTCCTGGCTGTTGGCGGTGACGATGCGGGTTTTGTCTTCGCCGATGCCGGCGGCGGCGAGGTTGCGCTTCAGGTTCGCGTCGGAAAAACGGAGGGCGTCTGCGTCGGTTTCGATGCCCTGGATGTGGGGCGCCGAATTGAACACATCGATGGCGAAGGCAATTTCGCCGTCTTCGGCCGCGTGGCACAGGAACACAAACAGACGCCCGTGATAAACGCCGATCTCGGCGATGTTGCCGGTGATGCCCAGCTCTTCTTGGACTTCGAACAGGGACCAGATGATGGACGCCGAGCCGCTCTGCAAATAGCCGTCCACATCCTTGGCAAGCTCGGTCAGGTAGTGATTGAGCTTGGCGGCGTCCGCCATATTAGCGCATCGCCGATTTGGCCCGAAAAAAGCCGTTGCCGTCGGGCCAGCGGAGCCGCCAGTTTTCCTTGCAGCCGGCAATATGGGTGGTTTTCAGATCCACCTTCCAGCCGCATTCGGCCAGCAATTCGGCCCACCAGTCCAACGATTTGGCGATCACATGGGTGGCGTCCTGATCGTAATCGGGAACGATGTAGTGGCCGCAAATGTCGTCGGCGGCCAGCGGCACCACCACGAACAGATTGTCCGCATGGCGCGCCGCGCGGGATACGAACAGACGCAAGTCATCCTCCGGCACATGTTCGAGCACGTCCTTGGCAACGACCCAATCATAGTCTTTCGGGAACAAAGCCACATCGCCGGCGCCTTCGATATGGCGGCAGAAATCGCGCACTTCGGTGTCGCAATTATCGATGGCGTAAGGCGATATGTCGGCTCCCCAGGCATCGAAATCAAAGATGCGCAGCGCCTTGACCAGATAGCCCTTGGCGCAGCCGAAATCCAAAATGCTTTGGCCCGCCTCGATGGGAAGCTGGCGCACCAGATGGTAGGCCATGCGCAAGGTCAGCTCCGGCATCCAGCGGTAGTTGGTGTAACCGGACACGCCGGTGACGGCGCCAAACTCGAAATATTCCCGGTCGAACGGAATGTGTTTATAGAGTTGATCCATGCAGTTTGTAGCCTTTAAGGAAAATTGATGTGGTCGGGGGTTGAGCCCGGTTGGATTTCGGGGCCGCGGCTGCTCAATTCCTTGACCATGCGGTTGTTGCGCATGAACAGGCAGGCGGCGCAGTTCTGGCGCGGATCGAAAAACGGGCGTACGGGTTCGGTATACAGCTTTTCGGCCTCCGTATTGGCATGGGTGCCCCAGCGCGCCGCATCGAAGCGCCGCTCGGAATCTTCTTCGCCGGCCAGAACGGTGACCGAATCGCACGGATAGCAACTGGATTGGCCGTTCGCCTCGTGCCCGGTGGTATCCCAAAATGTGTTGTAGACCTGCAAATAGCACTGCCCGCCGTCCCAAAGTTCTTCCGCCTCGCCGGCGTCGCCGTGATATTTAAGCTGGTGGAAAATGCGCTTCAAGGGCGCACCGTCCGCATCGATAAAGCCAAGCTGGAACAAGCGTTCCGCCAGCGCCCGGTGGGCCGCCAGCTGGGCGCTCCGGCCCAGATTGCAATCGGCCAGCACGCGGCAGTAATCGAAGCCGTTATCGGCCAGCGCGGCATCGATGCGGGCCAGGATGCCGTCATCGGTCCAGGGGCCGTGGACATAAGACAAGCCCACCGTGATGGCGTCGTTATGGCGGATGGTCTCCGGCAGGTACTGGGCATTAAAGCGCTGGCCCGGATAATGGGGCGAAGCGTCTTCCGGCGTGATCGACAGGCGGATCCATTGGAAATGGCGGTAGATGTCTTCGTCGATGCCGGCCGGAAAGCCGTTGGTGATCAGGCCGAGATCGATATCCAAGTCCGATAGCCACTCCACAAACTCGGCGAAATGGGGCCACAGATTTGGCTGCCCGCCGCCCGACAGGATAAGACCGCGAAGACCGATATGGTTGCCGGTCGCCGCCAGGTAGCGGTCGTTATATTCTGGAAAATGCTCCCGGTTATGACGTTCCTGATCGGCCCCCAGCTTGATCACGAAGGCTTTCGCCTCATCCAGGGTGATGGCGTCGGCCCGATTGCGGCGCAATGTCGAGCAATAGGGGCATTTGGAGGCGCACACCTGGTGCAGGGTCATGGTGGCGCGGATGATGCTGGCGTAACCGGTTTCCCGGTATTTGTCGAAGATCGGCTGGTGATAAGCCAGCTTGGCGCCGGTGGCGGTATAGCTCTGCTCGGAGCCGGTAAGCTGGTGGCGGACGGTGCCGGGATCGGCGGCGGCGGAAGCGCGCTCCCGAAGCCCCGATCCGGCCAGGTCGCTGGCGAAAACATCAAAGGACGCGGTATCGCCCCTTGCCTCGAAATTATCGATGATGAAGCGCGCCGCCTGGGCATCCAGGGGCCGGCGTTCAATCAAATCGCCCGAATCGGCGACCAGGTTAAAATGCGTATGGACCGCATGATTGCGCCCGCCCTGGCGCGCCCGAAGGCGGATCTCGTAGCCCCCGGCCCCGGCCCGGACGCCGCCGCTGATATCAAACCGCGCGGTCTGGCGGCGGAGCGCGGCCTCGCCACCGGGGCGCGAATTTGCATGACTGATGGTCATTGGATCGGCCTTCGAAACAGTCTCGCCCACTATAATAGTCTTTATTGGAGACGATTGTAGCGATGAGAACTTTAAGACCGGTAAAGATGCCAAATCCTCGCTAGCTTTTTGCCGTGCGGCGGGTCATATAAGTGCATGGCCAAAAGCAACGGAAAAAAAGCTCCGAAAAGCGATTCCAAGGGCGCGCGCACCGTCATCGCCGTGCGCGGCGCGCGCCAGCACAATCTTAGAAATATCGATGTGGATATCCCCCGCGACACTTTGACCGTGATCACCGGCCTGTCCGGGTCGGGCAAATCGTCGCTGGCATTCGATACCGTCTATGCCGAAGGCCAGCGCCGCTATGTGGAAAGCCTGTCGGCCTATGCCCGCCAGTTCCTGGAACTGATGCAAAAGCCGGACGTGGATTCCATCG
Source organism: Alphaproteobacteria bacterium (assembly GCA_963582805.1). Taxonomy (GTDB): domain Bacteria; phylum Pseudomonadota; class Alphaproteobacteria; order Rhodospirillales; family UBA2165. The sequence continues at coordinate 3,804 of CAUZTZ010000098.1, read as the reverse complement.
ACGGCCTGTCGCCGGCGATCTCCATCGAGCAAAAAACCACGTCGCGCAATCCGCGCTCCACGGTCGGCACGGTGACCGAGATTTATGACTATATGCGCCTCATGTTCGCGCGCATCGGCATCCCCTATTCACCGGCCACCGGCCTGCCCATCGAGGCGCAGACCGTCTCGCAGATGGTCGATCGGGTGATGGCGATGAAGGCCGGCGCCCGGCTCTATTTGATGGCCCCCATCGCGCGCGGGCGCAAGGGCGAGTACCGGCGCGAATTTGCGGAGCTGGCCAAGAAGGGTTTCCAGCGGGTCAAGGTGGACGGCGAACATTACGACATTGACGAAGCCCCCACTTTGGAGAAAAACTTCAAGCACGATATCGAGGTGGTGGTCGACCGGCTTGTGGTGCGGGGTGGTTTGGAACAACGCCTTGCGGAATCGTTTGAGACGGCGCTCGAGCTGGCCGACGGGCTGGCCATTACCGAAGATGCCGACGACGGCGCCCGGGTCACGTTCTCGGCCAAGTTCGCCTGCCCGGTGTCCGGCTTCACCATCGAGGAGATCGAGCCGCGCCTGTTTTCCTTCAACAATCCGTTCGGCGCCTGCCCATCGTGTGATGGGCTCGGCACGCAAATGTTTTTCGATCCCGGCCTGGTGGTTCCCGACGACCGCTTGAGCCTGGCCGAGGGCGCCGTCGGCCCGTGGGCCAATTCCGGCTCCCAATACTACCGCCAAACCCTCGACAGCCTCGCCGCCCATTTCAAGATCGATTTGGGCGCGCCCTGGTCGAAGCTCAAGAAGAAGCACCGGGAAGTCATTTTGTTTGGCACCGGCAAGACCGCCGTCACCATGCGCTACAACGACGGCAAGCAGGCCTACGACATCAAAAAGCCGTTCGAAGGCGTGGTCCCCAATATGGAGCGGCGCTGGAAGGAAACCGATAGCGCCTGGGTGCGCGACGAATTGAGCCGCTATCAGACCGTGACCGGTTGCGAGACCTGCGAGGGCTACCGGCTGAAACCGGAAGCGCTGGCGGTCAAGATCGACGGGCTGCACGCCGGCCAAGTGACGCGCATGTCCATCGACGAAAGCCAGCTTTGGTTCGCCGGCCTGCACGAGCGGCTCACCGACAAACAGAACGAGATCGCCCAGCGCATCTTGAAGGAGATTAACGAGCGGCTTGGGTTCTTGAAAAATGTCGGCCTCGAATACCTCACCCTGGCGCGCGCATCGCGCACATTATCGGGGGGCGAAAGCCAGCGTATCCGCCTCGCCTCGCAGATCGGATCGGGGCTCACCGGCGTCCTTTATGTGCTCGACGAGCCGTCCATTGGCCTGCATCAGCGCGACAACGAGCGTTTGCTGGCCACCTTGGTGCGGCTTCGCGATCTCGGCAATTCGGTGGTCGTGGTCGAACATGACGAGGAGGCCATCCGGGCCGCCGACCATGTTATCGATATGGGCCCCGGCGCCGGCATTCATGGCGGGCTGATGGTGGCGTCCGGCACGCCCGAAGAAATCATGGGTTCAAGCGAAAGCCTCACGGGCCAATATATGACCGGCTTCCGCCAGATCGAAATTCCGAAACAGCGCCGCCCCGGCCATAAGGGGCAGATATTGAAGGTCGCCGGCGCCCGCGAAAACAACCTCGCCAACATCACCGCCGAATTCCCCTTGGGCACCTTCACCTGCATCACCGGCGTATCGGGGGGCGGCAAGTCAACCCTGGTTGTCGAGACATTATATAAGGCATTGGCGCGGCGCCTGAACGGCACCCGCGTGCATCCAGGAACCCACGACCATATCGCCGGCATCGAATTTCTCGACAAGGTGGTCGATATCGACCAGAGCCCCATCGGGCGGACGCCGCGCTCCAACCCGGCCACCTATACCGGCGCCTTCACGCCGATCCGGGATTGGTTCGCAGGCCTGCCCGAAGCCAAGACCCGCGGCTACAAGCCCGGGCGCTTTTCCTTCAACGTCAAGGGCGGGCGCTGCGAGGCCTGCCAGGGCGACGGGCTGATCAAGATCGAAATGCATTTCCTGCCCGACGTCTATGTCCAATGCGACCAATGCAAAGGCAAGCGCTACAACCGGGAAACCCTGGAGATCGCCTTTCGCGGCAAGTCCATCGCCGATGTGCTCGACATGACCGTCGAGGAGGGTTTGGAATATTTCAAGGCGGTGCCGTCGATCCGCGACAAGATGCTGACCCTCAACCGGGTGGGTTTGGGATACATCCATCTCGGCCAGCAGGCGACCACCCTTTCGGGCGGCGAGGCGCAGCGGGTCAAGCTGGCCAAGGAGCTTTCCCGCCGCTCCACCGGCAAGACATTATATATACTGGACGAGCCGACCACCGGTCTGCATTTCGAAGACGTGAAAAAGCTGATCGAGGTTTTGCAGGCGCTGGTCGAGCAAGGCAACACGATCATCGTCATCGAGCACAATCTGGAGGTCATCAAGACGGCGGACTGGATACTCGATCTCGGCCCCGAGGGCGGTGACAAGGGCGGCCGCATCATCGCCGCCGGCACGCCTGAAGACGTGGCCGAGACGGAGGGCAGTTATACCGGCGCGTATCTGGCCCAGTATCTGGGGCGCAAACGCAAGAAGCGGAAGCGGGCTTAAGCGGCCCTCACCCCTACCCGCGCGCGCTCCCTACCCGCCAGCCGGCGGCACCGTATAGATCGGCGTCGCGCTGTCACCTTGATTATAGAATTCTTCGGTCACGGTGCTGCCGCTAAAGGTCAGGATCGCATACCCGTTGAGCACCCGGTTGACCTGTTGCGGGGTCGGCGTGGCGAGGGCGCTATAGGGGGTTTGCGCGTACCATTCCACATTGGCGTTGCCGTCCAGCCCGTAGCCGTTGCCGAAGGGGATGGCGCCGTGGCCGGCGCAACGGGCCTGGATACCGGTGCCGGCGAGGCCCGGGGCGCTGTCCTTGTAGACAATGCCGTTATGGACGTGCCCCCAATACCAATAGTCCGGATAGGCCGCCTCGGCGCTCGCATAGGCCGGGTTGGCGGCCAGCATTGTGTTGATATCACCCATCAGTGCCAGCGGCTCGCCGGTGCCGTCGGTTGCTATGCCCGTATGGTGGGTCATCACCATGATCTTTTTGCGCACCTGGTTGGCATCCAGCAGGTCGAGGCCTTTCACGAAGTCGGCCTGATCGCTGTCGGTAATGCGCCCGTCGAGCAGGAACGGGGTCGTCGTATTCGTCGGAAAATCGATGTCGTAGGCGGAATCCAGGCCGATGATCACCCAATCGGCGAGATTGATGGCGAAATAGCTGGCCTGCACCTGCGCGGCAAATCTTTGATCGGTCAGCGTCTTTTCGAAATAGCCGGTGCCGCCCGGATACATTTCATGGTTCGAGTTGAGGGCAAAGGTTCCCTGGCTGCCGGCGATCCAAGGGTCGAGGAACAACGCCTCTTCCTGAATTTCGGTGCCGGCGTAATAGACGTCGCCCAGATGAATGGTCAAATCGGGCGCTGGGTTCATGGCGCCGATCTGGTCGATGATGGATATGGCCGGGCCGTTCGCATCGTTGCCGTCCTGCCACTTGCCGGTGCCCCAATCGCCGAGCACGGCGACGCTGGGATTGTCGCCCGAAATTGTCGTGATTGTGCCCGCCTGGTTGACGCCAAATGGCTGCTTGGTAATCAAGCCTATTTTTAGAAAAATATACTGAACCGCCGGCTCCAGCCATCCCGGATCCATTTGCGCAAAGGTGACGTTGCTGAGCAAGGTGCCGTCGCTGGCCACCACGCCCGGACCCTGGATGGTGGTCTTCCAGCTATCATACAAG
>CAUZTZ010000097.1:0-12289 GCA_963582805.1 Alphaproteobacteria bacterium | reverse complement strand
ATGGCGGGCGCCGGTATCGGGATCGATGACCAAAATAGCCTGGCCCGGATCAAACCCCCAGCCATAATGCTTGCCGTTGCCGGTATGGACAAAGCCGGCGGAATAGATGCTGTAGGGGAAGAAATGGGAGAGCACGATTTCGGTGCCCAAGGTCCCGGCCACCAGCACCGCCGCCGCCAGCGCAAGCCCGGTCCAGCGGGGATGGGATTGCACAAATCCGGATGTCTTCATTGAAGCGCCACTTCCATTGCAATGGCAATGGCTAGCACCTCACCATCCAGCTTGCACGGCAATTGGCTGGCGGTTACTGCAGCGGCGAGAAGCCTGCCGGGATCAGGATTTTATTCTCCTGGCTGATCACCTCTTCGGCGTCGCCGCCCTTGGGCGGCCAGATGCCGTCGGCCACCGCCTTGGCGCGAACCGCCCAACGTTCATCCAGGCTTTTGTAGGGCCAGAAGTGAACCAGCTTGTGGCTGTCTTCCATCTCGCACTCCATGATGCTCAGGAGCGGCGAGCGACTAACCCGTTCCGCCAAGGCCCCGTCCCAGCGTTCCCGGGTCTGATCCATGCGGCCCGTCATTATATGATAGCTGCGCATTTCGTAGAACGGGCCGTGCGCGCCCGGGTTCAACAACGGCGCGCCCGGCCATGGGTTAAATATCTCGTTGGTTTGTTTGACAATGAATTCGCCGACCTTGGGCGGCCAGAAATCCGTAGCGGCGGCTTCTTCGCGGACCCGTTCCCGGTGATCGGCGTCGTCGTAGGACCAGATATGAACGATTTGGTTGAGCATGCCAATATCGGTATGAAAAAACCCGGCGAGGGGCGAAAGCGCCTGGCGCTTTTCGATGGCGCCGGCGAAGCGCTTCAGCACTTCGGGCAGGCTGCGCACCTTAAGATCGTAAGTTCGAATTTCGTAAATCATCTCGGCTCCCCCGGATATGTTATGCGGTCCGCACTTACTATAGACGGCTTTTCTCAGCTAAGCACACGGTCAGACGGAAAACCGATGGTGATCGTGGTGGCGGCGTGCGGGTGACGATTATCCTGGCCTTCCCGTTGGTCGTTTTGTGGCTGCCCAATGTGCTGAAACTGGATTAGAGCGGTACCGGCCCCCGCTTTTTGCTTGGCCGGCCTCCGTCGAATGGGGTTACAATGACGCCTGCAAATATGGGAGGCGGCATTGGCGCGCTACGCGATCATCGATCCGGACGATTATTCCAGCGAACAGAAGGCGGCGGCCGAGGTAATTGCCGGCTCCCGGGGCAGCGTGCGCGGCCCGTTTCAGGTGCTGCTGCACAATCCGGCGCTGGCGCAAATCTTAGAAAAATATGGCGCCTATGCGCGCTTCAACAACACCCTGCCGGACCGGCTGAACGAGCTGGCGATTGCCATTTGCGGACGCTATTGGGGCGCCCATGTGGAGTGGATTGCCCATTCGCGCCTGGCGTTGGAGGCGGGTATTTCGCAACCGGTCATCGACGCCATCCATGAGGGGCAAGCGCCGGCGTTCGGCGAGCCGGACGAGCAGGCGATCTATGATTTCTGCACCGGCGTGTTCGAAGCCAAGCGCGTCGAAGACGCCGTTTACAGGCGCTGCCTGGAATTGTTCGGCGAGGCCGGCGTCATTGATTTGATGGCGACGCTGACCCATTACACAATGGTCAGCCTGACCCTCAATTCCTTCCAGGTGCCGGTACCCGAAGGCGCCAAGACGCCGCCCTTCGGGCCGGGAAGATAATGGCCCGCTACCAGGATTTCTCACCGGATGTGATGACCGATCACCAGCGCGCCGTTTATGACGATATCGTCAGCGGCCCGCGCGGGCGCATCTATGGGCCGTTTCTGGTGCTCATGCACAATCCCGGTCTTGCCTCGGCGTTACAGAAATCCGGTGCCTATGTGCGCTGGCAATCGAGCTTGGCGGACAATCTCAAGGAGCTCGCCATCGCCACCATCGGGCGCTATTGGGGCGCCCATGTGGAATGGAGCGTGCATGCCAAGCTGGCCGTCGATGCGGGGCTGGATCCCGCCATCATCGACGCCTTGGAAGCCGGTGGGGCGCCCGTCTTTACCGATCCGGCGGAAGCCTTGATTCATGAATTTTGCAGCTGCCTGTTGGAGACGAAAAACATCGATGATGATTTGTACGCGCGCGCCCTCAGCCGTTTCGGCGAAACCGGCCTGATCGATTTGATGGCCACCTTTACCCATTACACGACCATCAGCCTGACCCTAAACAGCTTCGAAGTGCCGGCGCCGGATGGGTTCAAGGCGCCCGCATTCCCGCACGGACGAACCCCATGAAAAGCGAGGCATCCCATGGCCAGACTTGAGCCGCTCGAGCCGGAAGACATGAACGCCGAACAGCGCGCCGCCTATGACGATGCCGCCGCCAAGGGCGGACGCCTTGGCGGTCCCAACGGCATCCATGTGCGCATCCCGGACCTGTTCCAGATCAATCAGGAGATGAGTACCTATTTGCGGGGTACCGACCTCGCGCCGCGCCTTCGCCAATTGGCGGTGATGGTGGCGGTGCGCAAATTCCAGGGCGCCTATGCGTGGGGCGTGCAGGCGCGAGCCTCCTTGGCCGAAGGCATCTCCGAAGAGGTCGTCAACGCCATAAACGAAGGCAAAACGCCGGACCTCGATGACGCCATGGACCGAATAGTCTACGACGTGGCGGCTTCCTTGGCGGAGCACGGCGCGATCCCCGACGATTTGTTCGCCGAGGCGGAAGCGGCATTGGGGTTCAACCAGTTGCTCGATCTGGTGGCGACCACCGGCTATTACGCGGCGGTCGCCATGTGGGTCAATGTGTTCGAAGTGGACGTGCCGGTAGACATCCCCGTGCCCATGGCGGACGGCTAGAGCGGTTTCGGGACCGCTCGCCTATTCGGCAGCGGGCGTCAGGTGGGTTTCCGATTCCGCGTAGATGGTCTTTTCCATCGCCGCCGCCTCATTGTCGGCTCCAATATCGCGCCCCTCGGATTTGGGATACATGCGCGGGCGCAACTCCTGGCGCCAATCGGCGTCTTTCGGGAACGTGTCCTCGGCGGCCACCACTTCGTAATAGCTGTCGGAAGTGCCGGCGGGATCGCCGCCCTGCTCAACCACAGCGATCGCCTCCAACAGCATTTTGCGGGTGGCGATGATGGCCCGGTCGGCGGGGCCGAGATGCTCTTTCGAGCGGTCAACGATCGGCCCCATGCTTTCCTGCACGGCACGGTCCTGGGCGTTGATGCCTTTTATCCCTGAAAACGTGTCGGTCTTTTGCACCTGGCGGTCGATCATCCAGTCGTTGGACCTGTTGCGGATCGAGCGGAAGCCGTTTTCCACATCCACGTCGACGCCAGGCTCGTTGCCGGCGCCCTTGTCGACATCTTTGGAAATGGGCTGGCCGTCATGGGTATGGTAAAAATTCCAGACCATGCAGCTTTCGTCATCCATGGGCACCCAATAGTGGCCGTTGGTGCGCTGCTGGTCCGGTCCCGGCGGGCGCAGTTGGGTGAACGGCATGATGAAGTGATAGCCGCGCACGTATGCCTGGTCCTCGCCCAGCGGGCGTATGCCGAAATAGGCATAACCGTAATCGGTGATATCCACTTCCAAATCCGGGGCGCCGCCGACGACGCCGGGATTATCAACGGCAATGCCTGAATGCGCCGGGTCTTTCTTGATGGCCCGGTGCATAATGGTGAAGTGGGAGGTGTCGATGCCGCCTTCCAAGGCCTGCAGCCAATTGCATTCCTCGAACACTTTCGAGGCAAAGCGCTGATCTTCGGGCACCTGGGTCCAGGCATAGTTGGGCGGCGCCGGCTTTTTCTCGGCGGGGCCCATATAGGTCCAGATAACGCCGCCGATCTCCAACGCCGGGTAGGCGGTGAGGCCGACCTTGGAGCAAAACTCCCTTGGCTCGTTCATCTGTTCGGTGCAATTGCCCTCGATATCGAACTTCCAGCCATGATAGACGCAGCGCAGCCCGTTTTCTTCGTTGCGGCCGAACCACAAAGACGCCCGCCGGTGCGGGCAGAACTCTTCCACCATGCCGATGTGGCCATCGGTGGTGCGGAACGCCACCAGGTCTTCGCCGAGCAGGCGCACGCGCACCGGGGCGCAATCGGGCTCCGGCAATTCCCAGGCCAGCAGCGCCGGCATCCAATAGCGACGCATGGTCTCGCCCATGGGCGTGCCGGCGCCCACGCGGGTGATCCGTTCGTTGTTTTCGCGGCTCAGCATGGCCCCCTCCTATCCCGATCAACCATTGATCCGGTCAATCTATATCCATGGGCCGGACCCTAGCAATACCGTGTCAGACCCGTAAAACCGGGATTAATGAGGTTTTGGGGCCGGGGCTGGGGCCGGCGGTCTCGCGCCACGGCACCGCAGGGTTACATCCATAAATTGGATATCGTATTTACCGGCGGAGAATCCCATGAGGGTAATTTCTTCTGAAAGCGTTGTGAAACGTCACCCGATCCGCCCCCAAGTCCAAACGCTTTGGTTGAAATATTATTCAATTTATCCTGATCGGGAAGTTCCGGCGCAGCACCTTGGCCGGTGCCGGAAACGGCCGTGGCGATAAAATTTGGCGGCAGGAATTTTTTCACCGATTTTCCTGTTGCCTTCTGCCGCGATGACGCTCCGGACCCATACCGCCCAGCTTAACCATCAGCGGCAACGTAGTCGTATTTGCCGATTCCCTGCACGATCACAAAGCGGCAGGCGCCGCCGTCTTTTCCGGTCACCCGGTGTTGGGTGCCCGGCGCCGTCGAACAACGCTCGCCGGGCGCCAGCGGGTGATCGCCTTCGGCGCTCCTGGTCTCCACCAGCATCGGCCCATCCAGGCAGAAGAAGGTGTCGGACACATTTGTATGATGGTGCCAGGGGACCTCTTCGCCCGCCGCCAGGGTCAAAATCTGCACCCGAAGATCGGCGGTTTCGGCGATCATTTCGCGGCCCTGAATGGTATAGCGTTGGTCGTTTTGATCGGACATGTGTCGCTCCTTAGCCAATACCGGCGGCCACCGCTTCGGCGATGCGCTCCGACGTCACCGTTAGGCGCTCTTCCATGGGCGGGCTGAACGGGATCGGCACGTCGGGCCGCGCGATGCGGATGACCGGCGACTTAAGATACGCAAAGCCTTGGCTCGCCACGATAGCAGCAATTTCGGACGCCACGCTACAGCTTTGATTGGCCTCGTCGATCACCGCCAGCCGCCCGGTCTTGGCCACCGAGGCGAGGATCGCATCTTTGTCCAGCGGCACCAGAGTGCGGGGATCAATCACTTCGGCATCAATGCCTTGGGAGGTAAGCGTCTCGGCGGCTTCCAGGGTGCGGGAAACCATCAACGAGGTGGCCACCAGGGTAATATCGCTCCCCGCCCGCTTGATGTCGGCCTGACCCAACGGAATGGCGTAATCTTCGTCAGCCACCTCTTCTTCCACGCCCAATAGCTTGGCATGGCCGATGACCACCGTCGGGTTGTCGCTTTTCAGGGCGCTCCGGATCAGCCCCTTTACGTCCGCAGCGCACGACGGCAGCACAATTTCGATGCCCGGCGCGTTCCACATCATGGCTTCGGGCGAGCCGCCATGCTGGGCCGCCGAGCCGCCGCGCAGCCCATGCAGCATGTGCAGGGTAACCGGCACTGATACCTGGCCATTGGTCATGTAGTGAGCCGGGCCGGCTTCGTTGATGAGTTGCGACCAGGCTTCATAGACGAAGCTGGCGGTTCCGATATCGATCATCGGCCGGTCACCGGCCATGGCGGCGCCGATGCCGAGGGATACCATGGCCGATTCCGATATGGGCGGATCAATGATGCGCTCGCCGAAACGTTCCCGCAGCTGCGCCGATAGCGCCCGTTGCGGGCCGAGGCCGAACAACGAGCCGCCGACCAGATTAATACGCTCGTCTTCTTCCATGGCGAACAGCATGCCTTCGAGCATCGCCTGGGCGTAACTTTTGATGGACATGTCCCGCTCCTTTCAGGCGAACGTGCCGGTGAGCGCCAAATCGGCGTCCGGCCATGGGCTGGCGGCAGCGAAATCCCGGGCCGCCTGCAATTGGGTCTGGATGGCCGCGTCCATGGCGCCGATTTCGTCCTGGCCGAGGACGCGGTCTGCGCTAAGCCTTGCCGCAAGGCGCAGCACCGGATCATGGTCCCGCTGCCAGCCGGCAAATTCGCCGGCCGCTTTATCGGGCGCCCAGGCCATATCCAGATCGGTAATCCCGGTGAGCGATAAATCTGGCCAGATCGGGCGCGAGCCGGGCCAGCGTTCGGTGCGCGCCTCGATAAAGGCGGGGCCGTTGCCGGCGCGCAAATCCTCTATCAGGGCGGCGGCCACCTCATACACCGCGTCCGCGTCGGCGCCGTCGACCACTTCGGAGCGGATGCCGAGGGCGCGGGGGATTTTCACCAGCTCGTCGATGGCCATGGTGGAAGACGAAAATCCGCCCTCGGTGGAGGCCATGGCGCCCTTGGTGTTGTTCTCGCAGACATACAATATGGGCAGCTTCCAAAGGGCGGCCATGTTGAAGGCTTCAAAAGCGATGCCCTCTTCCATGGAGCCATCGCCGAAAAACGATACCGACACGGCGCCGTTGGCCTGGCGGCGCAGGGCATGGCCGGCGCCGGTGGCCAGCCCGATGGCGCCGCCGACCACCGCCGAGGTGGACAGGAACCCGGCCGAGCGGTCCGTCAGATGCAAGGTGCCGCCGCGCCCGCCGGACAATCCGTCGGCGCGGCCCAGAATTTCCGCCAACGCCCGCGCCGGATCAGCGCCGCGGCCCACAACATGGCCGTGATTACGGTGCGTGGTGAGGGTCAGATCATCGCTGCGAAGGGCGGCCAGCACGCCGGCGCCGGTGGCTTCTTGGCCGATATAAAGATGGAAGTGCCCGAACGGGTGATCTTTTGACATCAACGCCACGGATTCTTCGAAGCGGCGCATCAACAGCATCGCCTCGAACATATCCCGGCGCCCGCCCGCCTCTAATTTCTCCGCCATCGCACCCTCCTGTTATGCATCGAACCTACGCCGCCAATCCCAGCATGGCGTCCACTTTCGCTATCACCTGATCAACGTCCGGAACGCTAAGCTGTTCCAGCGCCGGGCTGTAAGGCACGGGATGATCGGGCGCCGCCAGACGCATCACCGGCGCGTCCAGATAATCGAACGCCGCCTCGCCAATAGACGCCGCGATCTCGCCGGTGATGCCGAACGACAAATGGGCGCCGTCGAGCACCAGCGCGCGGCCCGTCTTTCTGGCGGATGTAAGGACCGTCTCCATATCCAAAGGCGCCAGGCAGCGAAGATCGACCACCTCCGCATCGATGCCGCGCGCGGCCAGGGTTTCGGCCGCCGCCAATGCCGTATGCACCATGCGCGATATGGCGATGAGGCTAAGATCACGCCCCGGGCGCTTGATAACAGCCTGGCCGAGGGGCACCAGATGCTCGCCCGCCGGCACCGGGCCCAAGAGATTATAGGTCATGCGGTCTTCGGCGAAGATCACCGGGTTGTTGTCGCGAACGGCGGCTTTCATCAGGCCCTTGGCGTCCGCCGCGCTCGCCGGCATCACGACCTTTAGCCCTGGAATATGGGCCAGCCAGGCGTGCAGGCTTTGCGAATGCTGGGGCCCCAGATTGCCGCCGACGCCGATACCGGTCCTGAGAACCAGCGGCACGGCGTAGCCGCCCGCCGACATGTAATGCACCTTGGCCGCCTGATTGACCAACTGGTCCATCACCAGGGTGATGAAATCGCCGAACATGATCTCGACAATGGGGCGCGATCCGGTCATGGCGGCGCCGACCGCCAGCCCGAATATGGCAGATTCGGAGATCGGCGTATCGATGATGCGGGCCGCGCCGAAACGTTCGAACAGGCCATCGGTCTGCTTGAAAACACCGCCGGCGGCGCCGATATCCTCGCCCATCATAATGACCCGCTCGTCGGCCTCCATCTCCTCGAACATGGCCGAGAGGACGGCTTCCTTGAGGCTCATGGTTTGCGCCTCATTGGGCATAGACGCCGCCTCCCCCGTCAGCGGCGGCGGGCATGGGAACCGCCTTGGCCCGCCCGGCGGCTGCCTTGACCTCCGCCTCCACCTCGGTGGTGATGGCGGCGGCGTCATGGCTGCCCAACAGCGCGGCGATTTTAAGGATCGGGTCGCGCTCGAGCCAAAGCTGGCGCTCCGCATCGTCTTTGTATTCTTCGGCGTCGCCCACATGGTGGCCGCTATAGCGGTAGGTATCACATATCAAAAATGTCGGGCCGCCGCCGCTGCGCGCTTTTTCGGCGGCGGCGGAAACGGCGGCGTAGACTTGGGCGACGTCCATGCCATCGATTTTTTCCGATGCAATACCGAACGCCTCGCCGCGCCGTGTGTAGGGGCGCCCGGCGGTGACGTCGTCGATTTCGGTGAACTCCCCATAGCCGTTGTTTTCGCAGATATAGAGAACGGGGAGCGCCCACAGCGCCGCCATATTCATGGCTTCGAACAAGATGCCCTGATTAAGGACGCCGTCGCCGAAGAAACAGACGGCGATGCTTTCGTCGCCCTTCAATTTCGCCGACAAGGCGGCGCCGGTGGCCAGCGGCACGCCGCCGCCGACGATGCCGTTGGTGCCGAGATTGCCATTGGCGGGATCGTAAATATGCATGGAGCCGCCGCGCCCCAGCCCATATTCGGAAGCCCGCCCCAGAATTTCAGCGAACAACTGATCCAACTTGCCGCCCTTGGCGATGCAATGGCCGTGGCCCCGGTGATGGCTGGCGATCACGTCGGCGGGCTGCAGCGCGCCGCAAGCGCCGACGGCGACCGCCTCCTGGCCGGAGTAGAGATGCACCAATCCCGGCGCCAGTCCGGCCCGGTGAAACTGGCGCACTTGGTCCTCGAACGCGCGGATGGTCACCATGGTCCGGTAAAACGCGGACAATTGGTCAGGGACAAGGTCCGGCATAGGCTCGTCGGCAGACCGGCCTAGCCGGCGCCCAGGAGGTCGGGCATGAATATTTTCTTCTTGCCGTCGTCACTCATGGCGTAATGGAAGCTGCCCGGCGGCAGACGGTCCCATTCGGGCATGTTCATCCACACCCGGAGCAAATGGCGGCGGTCTTCGAGCGCGTCGAAATCTTCATAATGGGTGCGGCTGTGCAGCACCGTCCGGTTGTTGAGGAACAACACATCGCCAGGTTCCGCATCGATGGCGATGGTCAAATCCTCGGACAGGGCCTCGGCATCGAACACTTCCAGCGCGTCTTTTTCGGCAGCGCTAAGGCTTACCTTGCCGCTTTCCACTGCCCGGTAGATGGGCGCTTGCAGATAATTGGCGAAGGTATGGCCGTTCTGCTGAATAAACAAAGGCAGGCGTTCCCGGGTAATACCCGGATCACCGGTTTCTTCGGGCTGGCTGGAATGGAAATAGCCTTTATACAGGCGCTCCAATATTTCCGGGCGGCGTTCCAGCAGATGATTGTGCAGCGCCGCCGCGCTGACCAAAAGATTGGTGCCGCCGCTGCGCCCGGCCTTCAGGCAAAGCAGCGCCGCCAGATCGATGGGGTCTTTGTGCATGGGCAGTGGCCCGCCCACCTGGGCGTAATAGGTTTTCGCCACGTTCTGGCCCAAATCCCGCACATGGGCGATATATCCGAGCGATCCGCCCTGGGTCACCACCAAGCCAATGGCCTTGCCGATAGCCCAATGAATAATCTCGAAATCGCGGCCCGAGAAGCCGTCGATGGGCACGCCCTTGAGCACCGCAAAACCAAGGCCGTGATCGCTGATCTCTTGCGCCAATGGCGCCAGCTCGGCGCCAAGGACCGGCGCCGGAAAGTCAGCCTCGGTCAAGCCGTCGGGGGAGATATCCTTGCCCTTGAAGGGTTCCATACAGGCTCTAATTTCCGCCGCCGCTTCACCGGAAAGCGGAAATCGCCAATCGCCGCTTTGGGCAATCTCGGACCCGCGCCACAGCGCCCGGTCCGATTTCGCGGGCGTAATTCCAGATATTACCGTGCCGTCAGCCATGGCCCATACCCCCTTTCTATCTTCGCTGACCCGAAGCATCGGTCAGAACGGGGCTCCGCGCAACTAACTTTTCTTGCAATGAGGCGGCGAAACCCATTCAATCCCTTTGCAAATGGGGGCGTGAATATTGTGGGCGACAGAACAGTTACCAATCCGCTTTACAGCGGTCACAAGATGAAGCTCGGCGTCATGGCGTTCAATTGCAGCCACGGCTCGTCGATCACCACCGTCGACGAAGCCTGGCAGTTGTCCTGGCCGGAGACCGAGATCGTCGCCAAGATGGCCGACGACGCCGGCCTCGAAGCCTTGTTGCCAGTGGGCCGCTGGCGCGGCTATGGCGGGCCCACCAATTTCAATAACGCCACGTTCGAGAGCTTCACCTGGGCCGCCGCCTTAAGCGCCATCACCAGCCATATCGGTGTCTTCGCCACCTGCCACGTGCCGCTGATCAATCCGGTGATGGCCGCCAAAATGGCCACCACCGTTGACCATGCCAGCCGCGGCCGGTTCTGCCTGAACGTGGTCTGTGGCTGGTTCAAGGGCGAGTTCGACATGTTCGATGTGCCAATGCGCAACCACGACGAACGCTATGTCTACGGCGCCGAATGGGTGGATTTCGCGCGCAAATTATGGTCCGAGGAAGAGGCCTTTGATTTCGATGGCGATTATTTCCATTCCAAGGCCGCCTGGAGCCAGCCGAAGCCGATCCAGAAACCCTTTCCGCCGATCATGAATGCCGGCGGCTCCGAGGCCGGCCAGGAGTTTGCCGCCACCGTCGCCGACATGAACTTCGCGCTTTTGAAGGCGCACCAGTTCGAGGAGGGCAAGGCGCAGGTGGACAAGCTGAAAAATATGGCGCGGGCGAACGGGCGCGAGGTGCAGGTCTGGGTGCATGTCTATGTGGTCTGCCGCGAAACCGAAAAAGAAGCCGAGGAATATCTCGATTACTATGTGCGCCAGAAGGGCGATTACGAGGCGGTCGATAACCTCCTCGATATCTTCGAGGTGCAGACCGAGACATTGCCCGAGAGCGCCTTGGAGCAGTTCCGCTTTCATTTCATCGCCGGCCATGGCGGCTACCCGCTTGTAGGGACGCCGGAACAAGTGGTGGAAGGCTTGCAAACTCTGGCCGATATCGGCGTCGATGGCTGCCTGATCTCCTGGGTCAATTACAAAGACGAATTGCGGCAGTGGATCGACGACGTGATGCCGCTGATGGTCGAGACCGGCTTGCGCCTGCCGGCCTCTTAGAAAGGAACGGGATATGAGCGATGCAGCCATAAAACGGGTCGGGCTGATCGGGCTCGGCAAGATGGGCGGGCCCATGGCCCGGCACATGCTGGCCGGCGGCTTCACGGTGACCGGCTATGACGTGCACGCCGAGATGATCGAAGCGGCGGTCCGAGATGGCGCGGCGGCGGCTTCGTCTCCGTCCGAAGTCGCCGCGGCGTCTGAGTTGATCCTGATCGCCGTCGGCTTCGATGCGGAAGTGGAAACCGCCTTGTTCGGAACCGATGGCGTCATGGAAGGGATCAACGAAGGCGGCATTATCGCTATCTGCTCGACCATCGCGCCCAGCACCGTTGCCAAAATCGCCAAGCGTATCGGCGCGGCGCCGGTGCGCCTCATCGATTGCCCGCTGACGCGGGGCGAACAGGCGGCCATCGACGGCAAGATGCTGACCATGGTGGGCGGCGCGGAGGCTGACTTCGAAGCCTGCCGCCCGGTGATGCAATGTTATGCCGATTCCATATTTCACTTAGGCCCGGCGGGCGCCGGCAGCACCGGCAAGATGGTCAACAACATGATCTTGTGGGCCTGCATGTCGGCCAACCGGGAAGCCATGATGCTGGCCGATGGGCTGGGCGTTGATCAGGAAAAACTGCGCGTCGCATTGTTAGCGTCCAGCGCCGGTAATTGGAGCTTGGAGACCCGCGCCGACGAAGCGCCGACGCCGTGGGCGGAAAAGGACATGATGATCGTGCTTTCCGAGGCCGACCGGCTGCGCCTGCCTTTACCGCTGTCCGGCGTCGTCAAAGAGGTGATCAAGCAATTGAAGGTGGAGCGCGGCTATCCGACGCCCCGCGCGGAAGAGCCCTAGAACCATTGCTATCGGCACATCTTGATCTAGGGTCAGAACTCATTAACCATTAATTGATTCAATGGTCTGGAACTTAATAATGGGAGTTTCAGATTATGAGGCGTTTATTTTGGTTATCAGATCAACAATGGGAACTGATCAGACCGCATTTG
>CAUZTZ010000096.1:0-12300 GCA_963582805.1 Alphaproteobacteria bacterium | reverse complement strand
GCTTACTATTAAATTACGATTTTTATCCCTCCTGCCCCTCAGACGATATGTTCCGGCCCATCGAGCGACTCCGCCAAATAGCGGCTCGACCAGCGGGTGGTGGCGCGAACGATGGAGACGCCGTCTACCTGGATGTCGTCCACATTCTCGTTGAAGAAACAGACCAGGCCCTTGATCTTCGGGCATTCGGCGATCGGCTCGGCATAGCTCCAGACGATATTCTCGAAGGTCTCGCCGCCCACGTCCGCCGACCAGTAACTGGCAATGCCCTTGTAGGGGCAGCGGCTGGAATGATCGTTGGCGGACAAAACGTCGAAGTTCACGTCTTCGGCGGGCAGGTAATAGCGCACCGGCATGCCGGTCTCGAACAGGAAGTGGGCGTTCGTGGAACTGGCCACGACCTGGCCGCCCAAGGTCACCGTAACCTGGCGGTTGGACGGAATGGCGTCGATGCGTTTGTGGGGATCCCGGGGGTGGACGAAAATCTCTTCGTCTTCTTCGTACCAATGATCCATTTTGTTCCAATAGAAGCCGAGGTAATCTTTGATCGCGCGGGTTTCAGCGTACGGATCGGTATAGGACCAGACCGCGTTCTCGGCGGATTTGCCGCCGGCGTTCAGGGTCCAATAGTTGGCCTCGCCCTTGAACGGGCAATAGGTGGTGAGCTCGGTGGACGCCAACAAATCCATGCGCACATCGCGCTGCGGGAAATAATAGACCGGCACATGCATGGATTCCCGAAGCACCCGTCCTTGCAGGGTATCGGCCAGCATCTCGCCGCCAAATTCGACGCGAAGCCGCCTTGGCGTCGGCTCGAAATCGACACGGTAATCGGGGGCCTTGGCAAAGCCGGGGGATGGTTTTCCGTTTTCTGATGCATCTGGCATGGGTTTTTTCCTCAAAGTTTGGTGGCAATGCGAGACGGCTCAGCGCCGCGCTATGCGCCTGGCGACACGGAAGCCGACATTGTCGCCCCGGCGCTCTTTCTGGAAGCTGCCCCGGTTGGCGGCGCGCAAGGCAGCGGGCCGGTCGTACCAGGAGCCGCCGCGCAGCACCCGCCGGGAACAATCGCCATCCCGCCAGGCGCGCCCGGTTACGGGGCGGCCAATATTGTTATCGTGCCAGCAATCGGCGACCCATTCCCAGACATTGCCGTGCATGTCGTGGAGCCCGAAGTCATTGGCGGCGAAGCGGCCTACCGGCGCGGTCTGGTTGCCATAGCCGTCGCTGCATTTGCGGTTGCCGCCGGCGGCGCCGGAAGAACGGTCGCTGCCATTGGCGTAGCGGCAAAGCTGGCGGCTACGGTTGCCGAAATGGTATTTGGTTTCGGTGCCGGCGCGGGCCGCATATTCCCAGACCGATTCGGAGAGCAGCCGGTAGCGCTGGCCGGTCCAGCGGCTGAGCCATTTCAAATAGCCGACCACATCGTTCCAGGAGACATTGACCACCGGCCGGGCGCCCCTACCCCAGCCCTGATCGGCGGGGCTGTAGCCGCCGCAGCCACCGCCGGCAATGCAAGCATCCCATTGGGCGAAGGTCACCTCGAATTTGCCGACCGCCAGGGGCCGGCGCATGCGCACCCGGTAGACAGGCTTTTCATCGGCCTCGCCGCCGCCGGCAAGATCGCCCATCAGGAAATGGCCTTCAGGGATCACAACCATTTCCGGACATTGGGGGCAGTCGCGAAAACTTTGCCCGGCGCGCAAGGCAGGCCCGCTTATTGGTGATGCGTCGGCGGTGCGTTTGGGCGCCGCCGACAGAAGCGGCGCGAAAACATAAGCCGGGCCGCCTTCGAACTTGATGCGGTACCAGTCGCGCCCGGCGGCTTTGCCGGTGACGGCCACGCGGGCGCCGACGCCCAAATTTCCGAGCCGCCGAGAATCCACGTCCGGGTCTAAGCGCACATTGGCCGAGCGGATGACGGTCATCTCCTGATCCATGGCCAGCACGCGCACCGCCGGCGGCACGGGCTGATCGGGCCTGACCTGATTGCGGGGCCCCAGCGCCGCCAGCCGGCTTTGCGCCAAATCGATGAAGGTGCCGTTCGGAAAGCGTTTGATATAGGCTGCAAAATCGGCCCCATCGCGGCTGTCTTTGATGGCATTCCAAAAGGCCAGATCGAGGGCCGAATTGGGGACCGCGGCTACCCGGGGCGGCGGCGGCGCATGGTAGAGGGAAGCCAGCTTGAAGACGAAATCGCCCCGGTCGTAGTCTTCGTCGGCCAGCTTGCCCGAACGCGGCGTTTGCCTTGTGCGCGATATATTGGTGTAGCGGTCGGTAATAAACAGGCCCAGCTCGCTGGCCGTCAAAAAACCGTCGCCGTTGGCATCGGCGCGGGTTTCGCCATTGATGGCGCGCAGAAATAATTTGCGGAAGGTGCCGTCGTCGGAAACCGTCTGGCCGCGATCGCCGGATGTGAGGAACTGGCGCACCGGGCGCGTGGTGGCGTGGGTGATGGCCGGCGGCGGCTTCGAGCGCTGGGAGTTAAAGACGGTGCCGGCGAAGCAGGCGTCGAACACCGTATAGGCGTGCTTCGATTGGGCGAGGCGCACGAACTCGCCAAAGCGGCGCAATGACAGGGATTTGAGCCGGAACTGGGTGGCGGCGGCGGCCGATTGGTCCGGGTCCGGCGCGTCGGCGGGCACCAGAAAGCCTTCATCGTCCAAGGTGTGGCCATGGCCGGCGAACCAGACAAACAGACGCGCCACCGGATCGGCGCCCTTGACCACGTAAAACTCTTCGAGGGTGGATTTCAATTCGTCGGATTTGAGGTTGGTGCGCAAGGTCACTTCGAAGCCGCGTTTCTGCAAGGCGTCGGCGATCAGTTCGGCGTCGCGCACCGCGTTCGAGAGGCGCGGCCAGCCTTTGGAATATTTGTTGATGCCGATCACCAGGGCGTGCGATGCGCCATAGAGATCGTGCGTGCCCGCATCGGACGCACCGGCGCGCTCCGATTCCTTGATCGTCACCTGTAGACCGCGTGACTGGGCGCCCGCCGGAGACGACCAAGCGCCCAGCAATATCGCGGCGGCAAGCCCGTTCAGCAGTAATAATCGCAGCAAACCCATGACACCGGACCCTGACATTACGGGCTATACTATGCCGGTTTGAGGGCCGTTTTTGCAATGCCCACAAGGAAACGTGATACTTGGCCCCAAAAAAAATCACCGGCCCCAAATTGGGGGCCGGCGAGTCTAACAGGAAGTTCAGATCCGACGGGTGGGCCAGGAGCCCAAGCGGGGGGGAGGAATCGCGTTCCCGCCAGATCACAATTAGGAATATAGCAAGGCAATGTTGCTGACGTATTTCGCCGATGTTACCCGATTGTAAAGAATTGTTTCTGCAACTTATTGCCTCTAGAGCAGTTTCGGACAAATAGGAACCGCTCTCGCTGGCAATAAAGCGGCAATCGGGTAAGCTGGGATGATGCAAGACCCAACAGGCATAGCCGGAGCAGGCGAGCTGATCGGCATTTATGTGATCACCGGGTTCCTGGGCAGCGGCAAGACAACGCTGCTGAACCATCTGGTCAGCGATCCGGCGATGGCCGACACCGCCGTCATCATCAACGAGTTCGGCGAAGTGGGCATCGACCACGCGCTGGTGGAACAAGCCTTCGAGGATGCCTTGCTGTTAAGCAATGGCTGTCTCTGCTGCACCATCCGGGGCGATTTGCTGGACACGTTGGAGACTTTGTCGGTGCGCCGCGACATGGGCCGCATCCCGGCCTTCAAGCGCGTCGTGATCGAAACCACCGGCCTCGCCGATCCGGCGCCCATCGTCGAAAGTCTGAGCGATGATATGGTCGCGGCCAGGGGGTTCGCCTTGCGCGCTATCGCCACCACCGTCGATGCGGTGCACGGCATGGGCCAGTTGGACAGCCAGTATGAATCAGTGAAACAGGCCGGCATGGCCGATCTGTTGCTGGTGACCAAGACCGATCTGGCCGACGCCGGACCGCTCACCCAGCGCCTTCGCACCCTCAATCCGGGCGCCAAAATCGAGACGGTGGTGGATGGCCATCTGGCCCCGGAAAGGCTATTCGCCCTCGACGGTTTCGATGCCGAAGCCGCCAAGGACTGGCTCGGCACGGATCATCACGGCGATGATCACGAACACGATCATCACCATGGCCATGGCCATGGCGCCGGCGCCCATGACGTCAATGCCCATGACGATGTGCGCGCCATTTCCATCAGCCGGGATGCCCCCCTGCCCTGGCCGGCGGTGCGGGCCTGGCTGCGCTCCCTGGCCAGCCTGCGCGGCGCCGACATCCTGCGCATGAAGGGCATTCTTTGCATCGACGGTCTGGACGCGCCGATCGCCGTGCACGGCATTCAGTCCATGCTGCACCCGGCGAAGCGGCTCAAGGGCTGGGGTGGCGAAGCGCCAAGTAGCCGCATTGTCTTCATCGGCCGGGATCTGGACGCCGCCGGCGTCAATCTCGCCCTGGAGACAGCGCTTGCGGAGCACAGCCGCCGGCATTCATAATCGCCGCATCACACCATAAACAGGGGAACGTCAATGTCCGGACACGAAGCATTCAATATGAAACTGCTCGCCCACGACACGCTCATCGGCTGGGGCGGCATCGGCGAGGGTATGTCCATTCAAGAAGCCTCCGGCGGGCGCCGTATCATGTGGCTGGCCCACGAAGGGCCGCCTAAAAACTTCACCGGCGTCGACGTGACCGATCCCAAAAATCCCAAGGTGATTGTGCAGCGCGACATCGCCAATGACTGCGTGCGCTCCAACAGCCTCGAAGTGTGCGGCGATATCATGGCGGTTGCCTACCAGACCCGGTCCGAGCCCGGCACCCTGGCCCCTGGCTTCGGGCGTCATCCGGCGGGCATCGAGCTGTTCGATATCTCCGATCCGGAAGACCCCAAGACGATCTCCTTTTTCGATTGCTCCGGGCCGGTTTCTTCCGGCGTCCATCAATTGTGGTTCGTCGACGGGGAATTCATTCATTGCGCCGCCGGAGCACCGGATTTTCAGCCCCGCGATTCCGCCGACAACCAGATTTACCGCTGCATCGATGTGCGCAATCCTGCGAAGCCGGAGGAGGCTGGGCGCTGGTGGATGCCGGGATTGGCGGAAGGCGACGCCGCCGATCCGCCGCCCCGCCATCCGGTTTATAATTCCGGCTTTCGCGCCCACAACACCAACGTCTATCCGGAACGCCCCGACCGGTTGTATCTGGCCTATCTGGACGGCGGCATGTTCATTCTGGATATTTCCGACAAGGCCAACCCGAAAGCGGTCAGCAACTGGAACCCGCACCCGCCCCACAACGGCTTCATGCATACGGTGCTGCCGCTGATGAGCCGCGATCTTTTGATCGTCACCGATGAATGCATCCGCGACGGCGGCGAGGATTGGCCGAAGCTGACCTGGGTGGTGGACGCCCGCGACGAGAATAATCTGGTGCCGATCGCCACCTTGCCGATCCCGCCGGTAGAGGAATTCCGCAATCGCGGCGGGCGCTACGGCTCGCACAATCTGCACGAAAACCGGCCCGGCCCGAGTTACCGGTCGGACACCATTGTGTTCGCCACTTTCTTCAATGGCGGCGTGCGCGCGTTCGACACCTCGAACCCGTTCCAGCCCACCGAGATCGCCCATTTCATACCTGAGAATCCCGAAGGCAGCCGCGCCGGCGCGTGCCAGATCAACGACGTCTATGTGGACGAGAACCGCATTTGCTACTGCGTCGACCGCTCGACGGGCGGGCTCTATATCCTGGAGATGGAGGTGGAGATTTAGGCGCGCGGGCGGCCTTGATAAATTATAACTACTATTAGATTGTAAAATGTTATATAAACCCTATAAGATTGTATATTCTTACAGGGATAATTCAATAATGGCTTCCATCAACTTCTACATGAAGAAGCAGATACAGGACCAATGGTGTTGGGCGGCGGTATCGTCGAGCATATCGAGCTACTACAATAAAGTTGCCCCATGGCTGCAATGCCATATCGTCAGTATGGCGTTCAGTGACCCCACTTGCTGCGTCAACGGCGGAACAACGGCCTGTAACCAGCCGTATTTTTTGCATACCGCATTGCACATTACCCAAAATCTGAATACGTGGGTGACCCGTGCCCTGACCTACGCGGAAACGGATAATGAGATTGCACTTGGCCATCCGGTTGGCGTTCGAATTGCCTGGAATGGCGGCGGTGGCCATTTCGTGGCAATAACCGCAACCCAACAAAATTGGGTAGAGGTCATGGACCCCTGGAGTGGGATGCACCGAGTTCCATACGACATCGCGAAATTTAGTTACAAAGGCGGCGGAGCCTGGAGCCATAGCTACATAACGCAATCTTGAACGGGTAAATGACATGGCAATTCGCATAGAGACACCTCCCGACGGCGTTCGCGCTGTATTGGAACAAGGGCTGACCGACATATTTAACGAAGAGGAACGGGGCGCGCTGTTCCTTAAAGCCATTGGGCAGGACGATGGGTCCACGGCTCCCGACGCGGCGCATGCCGGCCATCCCCATCAAGTGTATAATGTTACCTTGGAGAACCTGGTCGGGAGCGAAGGCCTGGCTGGCGCAACCTTGGTTGGATGGCGGCACCTGCACAGCAATTCCGAAGACATCCCCAGCCCGGCGACCATGGCGTCGGAAGTCCATCCCGAAGACGACGGCAGCGGCCACCAATTCGCCGGCACCAACGAAGGCCAATTCGTCGGCCAGACCTTGGAAATGCTGCAAACCGCGTCGCAATTGAAAGAAGTCCAGGACGGCGACTTCCGGGCTTGCCTGCTTCGCATCCCGGCGATGATGGTCGCCGCCCTATGGCTCAAATCCGAGGCCGGACCGGACGCCGATGTGATCCTTCCCATGGCCCCCACCCATCAGGACCTGGAGCCGGGCAAAGCCTATAGCGCCGAGCAATTGCACAAAGCGCTGCAAAAGGCTGCCGAGGCGACCCTCGCGTTCCACAACCAACCGCACCCGGCAGAGCCGCCGCCGGCAGAGCCGACTGAATAGAAGCCTTAGGCGGGCGCCGCGTCCGCCAACTCCGCCGCAAACGGCCCCATGGGCAGGGGCTGGGAGCGCCAGAAATATTTGACGCTGCCGGGTAATGCCGCGGCGAGGGCCGCCGGCGAGGCGTGCGCGGCATCGTCCAATTCCAACACCTGAACGTCCGCATCCCGGAGCCGCGCCTGAAGGTGCGCCGTCTTGCCGCCGGCGGTCTCGGCGCCGGCGAAATAGATGGCGATGCAGCCATCGTCGGTCCACAAGGCCAGCGGCGCCAGCACGAACCGCTCCGCCGCCTCGCCGCCCACATAGATATGCGCTTGCGGTAACGGCGCGAAGGCGGCGAACAGCCAGTGTTCAGAAGCATAGAGGCCATGGAATTGCCCCGCCATGGCGTCAACCTCCTCGCCATGTTCGGCCAGGTGATCCTGGATGAAGGCGAAATAATTGGCAACGAATTCCGCCTGGCGTTTATTGAAAATATCGCAAAGCCCGCGCGCCCGGTTCGCTTGGAACGTGATCATGCCGGCATGGTCCCCCGGCGCAATGTGGGTGGGAACCGGCAGATTGTGGGTGGCGCCGTACAGGCGATGCCCGCGCCCCTCACCGATGACCGCAAAGCCGACCGGGCAATCATGCCGCCAGCCGCCATCGGTGCGCGCATCAAGCGCCATGCGCTCCGCCGTCCAGCTTGTGGTGCCGAACGGCACGATCATGTCTCCAGGTTTGAGAACGGCATCTGTCATAACGCTGGGGTGTACTAGATTGCGCCAGTTGGGTAAAACCGGGATACAGATCGGAGGAACAGACCATGGATCAGGGCGTCAATTGGCCGGTGAAAAGCCGGGAAATGCGGAATTTCTGCATGGATTCCACCTATTGGAACGAATTCGAATACCGCGACGACGATATCATTGTCGCCACCTGGGCCAAGTCCGGCACCACCTGGGTGCAGCAGATCATCGCCCAATTTGTGTTCGAGGGCGAGATCGACGGGCTGCCCATCGCCGACATGTCGCCCTGGCTGGATTTCCGGCTGCCGCCGTTGGAGGTCAAGCTGCCCGAAATAGAGGCCCAAGTTCATCGCCGCTTCCTCAAAACCCACCTGCCGCTGGACGCCTATGTATTCTCGCCGAAAGTGAAATATGTCTACATCGCCCGCGATGGCCGCGATTGCTGCTGGTCCATGTACAACCACCACGCCAGCATGCTCGATTGGGTGTACGAGGAGTTTAACAAGCTGCCCAATTTCGGGCCCGTGGCGACGCCGCCGAAAACTGACGATTTGTACGAATATTATATGGACTGGTTCGTCAATGACGGCGCGCCGTTCTGGCCGTTCTGGGAAAACATCCGCACCTGGTGGGAGGCGCGCAACCTGCCCAACGTGCATTTCATCCACTACCAGAACCTGAAAGACGACATGGAAGGCGAAATGCAGAAGATCGGCGAGTTTCTCGGCTACGATGTCAACGGCTTGAAAAAATCCACCTGGGACAAGATGGTCCTCCAATGCACCTTCGATTACATGAAGGAAAACGCCACCTTGAGCACACCCTTGGGCGGCGACATGTTCTCCGGCGGCGCCACCTCCTTCGTCAACAAGGGCACCAACCAGCGCTGGAAAGACACGTTGTCGAATACCGATTGCGATGTCTACGAAGCCCGCGCCCTGGCCGAGCTCGGCTCCGAATGCGCCCACTGGCTGGCTACGGGTGAGTTTTTAAGCCACGCCCGCTAAGGCTCAATAAAGCCGCGCATTGCAATCTTCGTTGTCGAAGGGCGCCAGCGCATCAAAGCCGCCGCGCCGGGTGATCTCCGCCCACTCCGGGTTGGCGATAAGCGCGCGCCCGACGGCGAGGAGATCAAACTCTTCCCGCCCGATCATGGCAGCCGCGTCGGCGGCATTATCCACCACCCCCTTGGGCTCGGCGCCGGTATTGCCGTTGACCGAGCCGACGCTGATCGCCGGCTTGCCCGTGAGCGTCTTCGCCCAGCCCGCCAGATTGAGATCGCTGCCTTCGAATTCCGGCTCCCAAAACTTGAGGGTCGAGCAATGGAACATGTCGGCGCCGGCCTCTGACAATGGCGCCAGCAATTGGCCGAATTCGTCCGGGCTGGCCACCAGCTTGGCCTTCATATCGCCCATCTTCCATTGCGAGACGCGGACGCTTATGGGGAAATCGGGCGCCGTGGCGCGCCGGCATTCGGCAATAACTTCGGCCCCAAAGCGGGTGCGCCCCGCCCAGTCGCCGCCATATTTGTCGTCCCGGCGGTTGGTCCGCGGCCAGAAAAACTGATCGATGAAATAGCCGTGGGCGGCGTGAATTTCGATGCCGTCGAAGCCATATTCCAGGGCCAATGCGGCGCTGACGCCATAGGCCTGGATGATATCTTCGATCTCTGCGACGCTGAGCGGCCCGTTTTCTTGCGTCCCGTCCGCCCAAAGCCCGGACGGTCCGCGCAATTTTACATCCCCGTCAACGCCGGGGCCCAAAGGCCGCCCGCACAATCCCACATGCCAAAGCTGGGCAAAGATGCGTCCCCCGGCGCCGTGCACCGCGTCCGCCACGCGCGCCCAGCCGTCCATTGGAGCGCCGGCTTGAAAGCGCGGCACCGCCGTGGCGCGGCCCGCCGAGGGGTGCGCGATATAGGTACCCTCGGTCATGATCAGCCCGACGCCGGCCTCGGCGCGGCGGCGGTAATAATCGGCAACGTCTTGGCCGGGCACGCCCGCTGGCGAAAAGTTCCGGGTCATCGGCGCCATGACGATGCGGCTCGCCAAGGTGAGCGCACCGAGGCTGAATTGCTCGAACAAGGCGTTTGTGGATGCCGGCTCCATGGATGATCCCCCCATAGACGGTTAGGCTGGCCACTATATTAATGACCGCGCACCGGGAGGCAATCTTTGCCGCTATTGGGGGTTCCAGGGGCCCGCGAATTGTGCTGGCCGGTAGGCCGTGCAGCCCCTATAAAAGAGGCTCAAATCCAAGGAGGAACAACCGATGCCGACAATCGACGACGTATCAATCATCAACTCGAATACAGTCGAAGCCAGGACCGTGGATACCGGGTTGGAACGGACGATTTGCGATGCAGCCCTGTGTGGATCGAAGACCCTGGACGTCTTTCGGCGGACGGTGTCGGACGGGCAAACCTTCAGCGCCGGCGGCGGCGATGACTATCACTTGGTTTACGTCATGGAAGCGCCCAGCAATGGCGTCATCAGTTTCAATGGCGCCACCCACGCCGCCGTCGAAGGCGCCGGCGCGCTGCTGGTTCCCGGCGAAACGGCGAGCTTTGAAGCCTCCGGCTCGGACCTGGAACTGCTGCATATGGTAACGCCGAAGCCGCCCGCAGGCGTCGAAGACGGATTGCCGGGCGGGCCCGGATATTTCTTCGACCGCGATACCTTACGCGCCCTCACCGATGCCAGCGGCGGCCGTATCCGGCGTTTTTGTGCCGAAAGCACGGTGCGCTTGCTGGACGGCTCGCGGCTGACATCAACCAACGCCATTCAGGCCGGCGAGATGCGCTACCTGGAAGGCGGCTCGTCGCCCTATCATCAGCATGTGGGCACCGAGGCAAACCCGGACGGCGCCGCGCATTGCTATATGACCTTCAAAGGCCGCGGCCAGGTCGAAGTCGGCGACACCTCCCAGGAGCTGGAACCGGGCACCCTGGTCTATTTCCCGCCGGGCGTGCCGCACCGGCTGCGCGCTCTCGGCGGCGTGCTCGACTATTTCGAGATCCAGGCCTGGCGCAGCTTCAAGACCAACGTGCTCTCGGAAGAAGAGCTGGGTCTCAAATGGTACTATGATCCCGAGTCCGACGGCGCCAAGCCGGTGGAGTGGGACCAAAGCTAAACCGGGATTACCGTCCCGCCATAGTGGCAGCCAAAGGGGCAATTGTAGGGGCGGGTTTTAAACCCGCCCTTTGCAATTCAAAGCCCAAAGTAATCCTTGAGAAAACCGGATTTAAGTGCTTCCATTTTGCGTAAGAAAATACCAAATGGGTAAATATATTAGGGGCGACGCCACCATGAAATTTGCATTGATCCTGTTCGGCATGCGGCTTCTCTTTTGGTGGACGGCGCTGCGCCATCCGGTATTCCGGGCGCGGCTCAAGGAAAAGAACCTGACCGCCCAGTTTCGCACCAAGGATGGCAAAGTCGGGCGCTGGTTCAAGATCAAGGACGGCACCGTTTCATCCGGCGCCGGGCTGGCGGCTACGCCGGACGTCACCATCACCTTCAAGACCGCCGAGATTGCCGCTCGTTTGCTGATGCCGCCAATCAACCAGCTCGAACAGATCAACGCCTTGAAGGACTTCCACCTTTCCATGGATGGCGAAGATGAGCTGACATCCTGGTTTACGCAGACGGTATTGCTGACCCAGACGGTCGGCTGGCAGTACGGCGTCGATCAGGGCAAGGGCGTCACCCGCTATACCCAGATGACCAATGGCGGGCCGGTGTTTATCTATGAAAAAGACGGCAAGATCATCCGCATCACGCCGATCACGTTCGATGCGACCGACGCGCCATCCTGGTCGATCAAGGCGCGCGGCAAGACCTTCACGCCGCCGCGCAAAACCTCCATCGCGCCGCACGGGCAGAACTGGAAAAGCATGGTCTATTCGCCGGACCGGCTTTTGTATCCCATGAAGCGCGTCGATTTCGATCCCAATGGCGAGCGCAATCCGCAAAACCGGGGTAAGTCCGGCTACGAGCGCATCTCCTGGGACGAGGCCCTCGACATCGTATCTTCCGAGATCAAGCGCCAGAAGACGGTGCATGGTCCCGGCGCCATCGCGCTCTCCCATGGCTCCCACCACACCTGGGGCAATATCGGCTATTACCTTTCGGCGGCGTTCCGTTTCATCAACACCGTCGGCATGACCCGGGTGCTGCACAATCCCGACAGCTGGGAAGGCTGGTACTGGGGCGCCGTCCATCACTGGGGGCAGTCCTTGCGCGTCGGCCAATGCGAGACCTATGGCGGCGTCGAGGACTGCATGCAGGAATCGGAAATGGTGGTTTTCTGGTCGGCCAATCCGGAAGCCACATCGGGCTCCTACGGCGCATTGGAAGGGAGCGTGCGCCGCCAATGGCTGGACGAATTGGGCATCGAAGTGGTCCACATCGATCCCTACTTCAATGAAAGCGCCCAGCTTCTGGGCGGCAAGTGGATCGCACCGAAGCCGACCACCGATACCGCCATGGCGCTGGCGATCGCCTATGTCTGGATCACCGAAGGGCTTTACGACAAGGACTTCGTCGAGACCAAGACACTCGGCT
>CAUZTZ010000095.1:0-12504 GCA_963582805.1 Alphaproteobacteria bacterium | reverse complement strand
ACCGTGGCCGGGATCATCAACTTCGCCGCCGGGTTTTAACCAGCAGACCTAAAAGGGAAGTTGTGTCCCGGAAATCAGGACCCTACTTTTGCAACAGGTCTAATGTGTCGCTCCCCTTTTGGGTATTCGTGGCACCTTTATTCCAATTGCATTGGATTAGTGCGCTGAATATTTCTCATTGGTCATTTGACTTCAATAAAACCAGAATACCTCAATACTTTCACGCGCAAATTTAACAATTGGATTTCACAAGGTTGCACATTAAATAGTTGTTATGAATTTGAGTTGGCCATCGTTGAGCAAAGACCTATCTCAAATCGCTGATTAGCCGGGAGCCAAAAATAGCCTGATTATTCGTTAGGGGCACCATTTTCTCGCCCACCCCTCCTCCCCCGTTAAGCCTTCCTTAGCAGCCTTTGCGCTATCAGCGGACTATGCGCGAGGCGCTGATGCGGAGGCGGTGATGGAAAAATTGGTCGACCCTGTTTATCTGGAAACCCAATCCCGGGCGCTGCTGGACTGGCTGCTTGCCGAGGTTCTGGTGCTCTCGTCTTTCGGCCAGCTTGCCGTTATCGTCCTTGCCTATCTCATTGCCTATATGGGGCGCCGCCAATGGGGGCGGCTGATTGCGCTGCTGACCCATTGGCGCGGCGCCGATAATATTGTCGCCAAGACCGGCGAGACCCTCAGCGTCGTCGCCCTGCCCTTCATCTGGCTGGTGCTGCAATATGTGTTCGGGCTGATCGCCGCCTTCGCCGAATGGCCGCACCATCTGATGACCGTCACGGTCAGCCTGCTCACCGTCTGGATCATCATCCGCCTGACCACCGTTCTGATCCGCGATAAGAGCTGGGCCAAGGCAATCACCATCGGCGCCTGGACGGTGGCGGCGCTGAATATCGTCAATCTGCTCGATCCGACCATGGCGTTCCTGGATAGTTTGAGCATTACGCTCGGCGATCTCCGCATATCGCTGTTGCTGGTTATCAAGGGCATGCTGTCGCTGGCCAT
The DNA here is from genome assembly GCA_963582805.1 of Alphaproteobacteria bacterium. Taxonomy (GTDB): domain Bacteria; phylum Pseudomonadota; class Alphaproteobacteria; order Rhodospirillales; family UBA2165. Next base: position 11,493 of record CAUZTZ010000095.1, on the reverse strand, counting down.
TCTTTTATGGCTGGCCTCCATGTCGTCGCGCCTGTTGGAGCAACGCATTCACGCGCTGCCCAATATCACACCATCCATGCAGGTCTTGTTCACCAAGCTGGCGCGCATGTTGCTGCTGGTGATCGCCGTCTTTGTCGCCATGAGCATCGTCGGCATCGATCTGACCGCCTTCGCCGTCTTTTCCGGCGCTCTTGGCGTCGGTATCGGTTTCGGGCTGCAAAAATCGGTCTCCAACCTGTTCACCGGCATGATGATTTTGATGGACCGCTCGATCAAACCCGGCGACGTGATCGAAGTGGGCGACACGTACGGTACCATCAATTCCCTCGGGGGACGCTACGCATCGGTGATCACCCGCGACGGTATTGAGCATTTGATCCCCAACGAGGAGTTGGTGACACAGCGGGTCGCCAACTGGACGCACAGCGACAGCGACATCAGACTAAGGCTCAGCGTCGGCATCGCCTACGGCTCGGACGTGCCGTTGGCCATGCAAACCTGCATCGAGGCTGCAAAAACGGTCGAACGGGTGCTGCCGAGGCGCAACCCCAATTGCCTGATCCTCGGCTTCGGCGACAGCTCCATCGATCTGGAATTGCGCATCTGGATTTCCGATCCGCAGAATGGCGTCGCCAATATCAAGAGCGAGGTCTTTTTGCAAATCTGGAAAATGTTCAAGGAAAAGGGCATCGAAATGCCCTTCCCGCAGCGCGACGTCCATATCAAATCGGGGCCGCTGGCGGTTTAAGCCAAAAACCGCCCGCCTGAAACCCCGCCAGAAGCGGTAGACATTTCCGTTCGCCTGTTCGGTATCCTCGCCGGTCTGGCGGCGGGAAACCCCATCAGCCGACTTCTTTATGCAATATGCCTCGATCAAGGCTGGCCGCACCCTGCCCTTGCGCATTCCATAAATCTTTACGGGTAAGCCGAACCCTGCCATTGATCGGCAATGAAGGTTCTGCACACGGAATCCAGCGTCAATTGGGGCGGCCAGGAATACCGCATCCTGGATCAGATGAACTGGCTGACGGCAAACGGCCACCAATGCGGCCTTAGCGCGCGCCCCGGCAGCGATATCGCCCGGCGCGCCGCCGCCATGGGCCTCAGCGTTCATGCCGTAGATTATACCGGCCACTATAATCCGTTCGCCGTCGCCCAGGTGCGCACCATCGTCAAACGGCACGGCTACCAGATCGCCGACTGCCACGGCAGCCGCGACGTGATGACGCAAGCCTTCGCCCGCGATCTGGCACCGGTGATCCGCACCCGGCATCTGTCGCAACCCTTGAAGAACAAGCTGCACCGGCGCCTGCAATGGCGCCATGGCTCCGACGCGGTGATCGCCACGGCACAGTGCATCAAGGATGAGATTTTGAATAAAGGCCTCGCGGCCTCGGAGCGTATCCACGTCATCGGCGAATGGGCCGATGAAACATTTTTCGATATTTCCCGGCGGGCGCAACACCAAATAGACGTGCGCGCCGAGTTCGCCGTGCCCGACGGCGAGCCCCTGGTTGCCGTGGTCGGCATGCTGCGCGGCGACAAGGCGCAGGAACATCTGATCCACAGCGCCGCCGAAATGAAGCGCCGCGGTCGGCCCATCACGGCGCTGATTGTCGGGTTCGTCACCAACACGCAGGACACCTATGAGGCCGAATTGCGGGCCCTGGCGGCGCAGCTGGGCATTGCCGATATGGTGCGCTTCGCCGGCTACCGGGACGATGTTGCGCGCCTGACCCAGGGCGCCGATATCCTGGCCATCACTTCGGTCGCCGTCGAGGCCCAGTCGCGCACCGCACCGCAAGCGTTCGCCAGTGTAACGCCGGTGGTCGCCAGCGACATCGGCGGCGTGGCGGAACTGGTGCGCCCCGGCCAGACCGGCTGGCTGGTTGCGCCGGGCGATGCGGTTGCCTATGCGGATGCCTTCATCGCGATTTTGGACGCGCCGGATGCTGCAAGCGCGGTCACCAAGCGCGCGCGGGACTTGGCGGAAACGTCGTTGCGCATCCAGGACAAGATGTCGGAAACCCTGGCGGTCTACGAAAAAATTATTGGTAAGGGGACAGCGTCATGAACGAATTCACCCTGGCGCGCCGTCTGACCGCGGAATTTATCGGCACCGCAATCTTGCTGGCGACAGTGGTCGGCTCGGGCATCATGGGAGAGCGGCTGGCGGGCGGCAACGAGGCCCTGGCCCTGCTTGGCAACACCATCCCCACCGGCGCGATTTTGGTCGTCATAATTTTGATATTCGGGCCGCTGTCTGGAGCCCACTTTAACCCGGCGGTCACGGCGGCGTTTCTGATCCGGGGCGAGATCAGCGCAAAGGAATCGAGCCTTTATATTGTGCTGCAAATCCTTGGCGCCATCGCCGGGGTGTTCGCCGCCCATTTCATGTTCGAGGTTGATATCTTGCAGACCGGCACCAAATTGCGCGCCGGAACCGCTCAGTTCGGCTCCGAGATTATCGCCGCCTTCGGGCTGGTGGCGGCGATCCTCGGCACAATCCGCTTCCGCCCCGATGCCGTCGCCTACGCGGTTGGCCTTTATATCACCGCCGCCTACTGGTTTACCGCCTCCACCTCGTTTGCCAATCCCGCCGTCACCATCGCCCGCAGCCTGACCGATAGTTTTTCCGGCATCCGCCCCATGGATGCGCCGGCCTTCATCATCGCCCAGTTTATCGGCGCAGTTTTGGCGGTCTGGCTGTTCAAATGGCTGTTCGCGCCCAAGGCTTAAATTTACCGGCACCGGCGCACCTTCCGTTTGCGAAGGGATTGGCTTATAAAGTCGGCACGATAAGTTTTCTGTTTGCTCAAAAACCAAGGGAGGTAATCCATGGCTTTAATTTCCATTGGCGAGACGGCCCCGGCTTTTTCGCTGCCCAACCAGGATGGTGGTTCCGTCAGCCTTAGCGACCATGCCGGCAAATATGTGCTGATATGGTGGTACCCGAAGGCCGCCACACCCGGCTGAACCATCGAAGGCAACGGGCTCCGTGATCGAGCCCAAGACTTCGAAAATCAGAACGCGGTTATTCTGGGCGCCAGCTTCGATGCCCCGGAAACCAACAAGGCGTTCAAAGACAAGTTAGGCTATCCCTATGATTTGCTAAGCGACGCGGATGGCGCCATGTCCAGAGCCTATGGCGTGGCCGAGGCAGACTCGCCCGTTGCACCGCGCAAATCGGTTTTGGTCGCCCCCGACGGCACCATCGCCGCGGCCTATGACGCGGTGGTTCCGGCCGAACATGCGGATCAGGTTTTGGCTGATCTCAAGGGATTGGTCTAAAGCGCCCTAAGAATAATAAAAACAGCCGGCCGGAAGAACGCCCATGGGCTAACTCAGGCTTTCCCGGCCGGCTGTAGTCATGCTTTTGAGGAATACCATGTGGCTATTCCTTGGCATGGCCGGGGACTGTAATTCTGTGACCAAGGTCAAAGAATGAACGGGTTTGCAAACAGGCCCAAATTGCGAATTGATTGCAACCTCGACACGGGAAGCCAGTCTGTATACTATTGCGGCGATACATATTTTGGATAAATTTTTAAAATTGGACGGCAGATGCGCCTCCTGTTAATCAATCCCAAATTTCCCGAAAGTTTTTGGAGCTTCAAGTGGGCAATCACCAATGTCTTGCCCGGCAAGCGCACCTTGAACCCGCCCCTTGGTCTGGCGACCCTGGCGGCGCTGTGCCCCGAAGACTGGGAGGTCGAGATTATCGACGAAAATGTCGAGACCATCCCGTTGTCGCCCGAGGCCGATATCATCGGCGTTTGCGGCATGGGCGTTCAGCTTCCCCGCCAGCGGGAGTTGTTGGAATATTACCGGGGCCGCGGCCATTACGTGGTGGCCGGCGGCAGCTATGCGTCGCTCTGCAAAGAAGAATATGTGAGCCTCGCCGACACCATCGTCGCCGGCGAAGCGGAATATATCTGGAAGCAGTTCTGCGCCGATTATGAGAGCGGCGCGCCGAAAGCCCTCTATCATGAAACCGGCACCGTGGATTTAACCGATTCGCCGACCCCGCGCTTCGATCTGTTAAAACTCGACCGCTATACCAACGTCACCCTGCAATATTCCAGAGGCTGCCCGTTCCGCTGCGAGTTCTGCGATATCATCGTCATGTTCGGGCGCAAGCCCCGGATGAAAAGCCTGCCCCAGATCGAGGCCGAGCTGGATATTCTGCGCGGACTTGGCGCGCCTGGCGTCTTTTTCGTCGATGACAATTTGATCGGCAACAAGCCGAAAGCCAAGGAGCTGTTGCATTTCCTGGCCGAATACCAGGAGAAACACAACAATCCCTTCTCATTCGGCACCGAAGCCTCGCTTAATCTGGCCCAGGATAACGAATTGATGGCGCTGTTTCGGGACGCCAAATTCTCATGGTTGTTTATCGGCATAGAATCGCCGGATCCGGAAAGCCTGAAGGAAACCATGAAAACCCAAAACCTGAAGGAAGACATCCTGACTTCGATCCAGCACATCTATTCCTATGGGCTGGATGTGCTCGGCGGCTTTATTATCGGCTTCGACAACGACACCATCGACACCTTCGAGCTGCAATATAAATTCATAACCGATTCCGGTATTCAATCGGCGATGATCGGGCTTTTGACCGCCTTGCCGCACACCCCGTTATATGAGCGCATCGAGCGCGAGGGGCGGCTGATCGAGTTGGATGGCGTGGCCGACAACACCCGCCCGCAAAGCAATATTGTCCCTAAGAACATGACCAGCGAGGAAATGTCGGACGGCTATCAGGCGCTCTATACGCGCCTGTTGAGCGACGCCGAGATTGCCCGGCGCATCCGCAACAAGGTCCGTTACCTGCGCGAGCCGCAATATCAAAGCGCCTTCACCGTGCCGGAAAGGCTGCGCATCCTCGGCCAGTTATTCGTCAAGGGTATCTTGCCCGGCGGCATTGGGCGCACTTGGCATTTCTTCAGCACCCTCCCCCTATTCGCGCCATCGCGCTTCTCGCTGGTGATTGCCGACTGGATCATCGGGCTATCGATGAAGGAATTTGCGGCCCGCAAACTGGCCGCCGATCCGTTCGAGACCCACGCCGTCGAGCGCCGGGTGGCCGCGCTGCGCACCGCCATCGACAGCTATGTGAAGAAAGGTCTGGTAACCCTGACCCACCTGGACGCGCCGATCCCCAATATTACGCTGTCCATCGGCGAGTTGCTGGACCAGCAATTTTCCCGGCGCGCGGTGCCGAGTATCCGCCGCCTGTTGAAGCATTCCCGGGCCAACCTGACGGTACAGCTTGAATCCCTGCAGGCCCCTCATTTGGAGCAGATCGAACAGTTATTGGCGCGTCTGCATAAATATGGCGACCGTATTTCGGTGGTGGTGGACGAGAACCTGCATGGCCTGATCCCCATCGATTCGTCCATATTCAATCTGGTCCTGCGCTCCAAGAACGCCGAGCAGGCCGCTTAAATTTAGCTAAACCACCGGCCCATCGCCGAGAACCGTTGTCCGGTGCAACAGGCGGCGGTGGTTTTCCAGATCATAGGGCATCGCCCGGTGCATGAGCGCCAGATTATCCCACATGACCAAATCACCTTCGGTCCAATCGTGGAAGAAGGTGTATTTTTCCTGGGTGGTCCACTCGTTCAAGCTATCGAGGAACTTGCGCCCCTCATATTGTTCCATGCCGAGCACGTAGCTGGTGTGCGAGCCCAGGAACAGGCATTTACTTCCGTCCGGCAGGGTGCGCACCAGCGGATGCATGACCGACGGATTGGCGACGCGGATTTCTTCCAGCCGGGGCAGCAAGCCATAGCGCCGGCGGGCCTCCTCGAAATCGTGGATCACCGTTAAGGCATCGCATTGGGCCTTTTTCTCGTCCGGCATCCCTGCATAGGCCGACACCATATCGGCAAATCCGGTGCCGCCGCCCTCGGGCGGAATTTCGATGGCGAACAACAACGACGCCTTGCCGGGCACTTCGCGATACGAAGAATCGATATGCCAGCCCGAGGTGCCGAGGGTGAAAGATTTGTGGCCGGGATCATCCACCGGTTTGATGCGGTCGGTATCTTCGAAAACATTGGACACCCGGAGGACATCCGTATGGCCGTTGACCTGATCCTTGGAATCGACAAAGTCTTCGAGCCCACCGAAACGCTTGGAAAATTCCACTTGCTGATCTTCCGAGAAATGCTGATCGCGAAACAACAAGAGCCGGTATTTGGCAAAGGCGTCCGACCAGGCATCGAAATCCGCATCCGACACGGGCAGAGACAGATCGAGCCCCCTGATTTCGGCACCAAAATAGGTATTGAGAGGGATAACGTCGATGCTCATGGATATTCCGCCTGATGGACAGTTTGAAGGGTGGCCCGATTGGGCAACATATCGGCACGGGCCAGACATTGCCAGAATTCCAGGGGTTTATCCATATAAGATTTATGGATATTAACCCCACCTATTGACCATTGAATTGCGGGCGTATCATATAGCAACCGTTGGACCAGATTGGGAGTGAATGGATATGCGGGCAATTTTTGCACTGGTTATCCTTTTGGCAAGCGCCAGCGGCGCCTTGGCACAGTCGACCGAACTTAAAAAATCGGGCGCCAGGATACTCGGCGCCGTGTTCACCGAGCTGGAAAAGACAACCATCCGAACGCTCTTCGGCGCCGAGGTTGAACGCCAGACTTCGCGCGAGCCAACACGCCGGACCACGCGCCAATCGGGCCGCTATGACGAAGACGCCGAGCGGCGCCGGGGCGGCAAAGACAAAGGCCGCGGCCGCGCCAAGGGCAAAGGCAGAAACAAGAACAAGGGCATGCCGCCGGGCCTCGCCCGTCAAATCAAAAAACATGGCCAATTGCCGCCGGGTCTGGAAAAGAAGCGCCTGCCGCGCCACATTGAAGCGAAGCTGCCGCCGGTGCGCAAAGGCACCGAACGCCTGGTGGCCGGTAATGATGTTGTGCTGATGGACATCGTCACCGGCGTTGTCCTCGACATTATCTCTGAGGTCATCGTCCACAACCGATGACCATCGTCCGATCATTCGCAAGGTTACAAATGGGAATACAAAATGAGCGATAAAAGATATCTGGCCTTGAACGTCGCCGGCATGGCGACCAGCGATGGCGCCGGCGTTGCCCTGACGCGCATGGTCGGCAACCAGCAATTGGATATGGTCGATCCGTTTCTGATGCTCGACCGCATGGACAACGACGATCCCGACACCTACATGGCCGGCTTTCCCAACCATCCGCACCGGGGCTTCGAGACCGTCACCGTGATGCTCGAAGGCCAGATGCGGCATCAGGATTCGGTCGGCAATGACGGGCTGTTGGCGCCCGGCGATATCCAGTGGATGACAGCCGGGCGCGGCATCATTCATTCGGAAATGCCGGAAATGATCAGCGGCAAGCTGAAGGGCTTTCAGCTTTGGGTGAATTTGCCCGCCGCCCTCAAAATGATGCCGCCCACTTATCAGGATATCCCGTCCGCCGAAATCCCTATCCAGGAAACCGGCGGCGCTTCGGTGCGCGTGCTGTCAGGCGATTATGACGGCGCCACCGGCCCGGCAAAGGCGCAGACGCCGATCCGCATATTGGATGCGCGTCTGGAAGCCTCGGCCGATTGGGCAATCACGCCGGCCGGTGGCCACAATGTCTTTTGCTGCGTCTATGAGGGCGCCATCACGGCGCTGGATGACCAGGGCGCGGAGCAAACCGTGACGGGCCCGGCGGTGGCGGTATTTGCCGGCGACGGAGTGATCGAAATGACCGCCGGCGCGGACGGCGCCGAAATTCTGTACTGCGAAGGCCACCCGATCAACGAGCCGGTGGCCCGCTACGGTCCCTTCGTGATGAATTCGCGCAAAGAGATCGAACAAGCCGTGCACGATTACAACGACGGCACCCTGGCCACCTGAGCAGATCGCCGTGCTCCAAATCGAACTAGCTTGATTTTGTAGTCCCGCCGCCCATGCAATCGGGCGAATCGGCCGTCACGCCGCCTTTTTTCGCCCATTCCTCCGCCGTCAGGGTCTGCATGGCCAGGGCGTGGACATCGCCGGCCAGCTCGTCGGCCAGAATTTCGTTGACCATCTGATGGCGGCGCACCAGGCGCTCACCCTCGAAGGCTTCCGATACGACGACCACCTTGAAATGGGATTCGGAGCCCGGCGGCACCGCATGCATATAGCTTTCGTTGGTGATTTCCAGATGCGCCGGGTTAAAGCGCTGGCTAAGTTTCCGCGTGATGGTCTGTTCAATAATCATGGCCGGTTTCCAAAGTGATGCAACCTCAATTAAGGAATTTAGAAGGACGGCTTGCAAATGCAATCGAATTCGGCGCCTCCGGGCCCCAAAGTTGCGCGCTCGGCGCTACCAGATCGGGGCTGTCATTGATAATCGATTTGAACTTCGCTTTCAAATCTTCCAGCTCGCTCGGCTGGTAAGCTTCGATGCGCTTCCGGAGCGCTTCGATCCTGGATTTCTTGAGCCCCGGTTCCAGCTTGTCCATTTCGGCGCGGGCGCCATCGAAACCGAACTTATAGGACATGGCGTACCAGAAATAGGCTTCGGCGGGATCGCGCCGGACCAGCACCCCTTCGCGGTAATAGTTGCCGATATTGGTGAGCGCCGTGGCGCTGCCGCTGGAGGCAGCGCGCAGGAACCAGCCCAGGGCCTGGGCGTTGTTGGCGCGAACGCCATTGCCGTGATCGACCAGTACGCCGATATTGTTCATGGCAATGGGGTGGCCCTTTTCGGCCGCCCGGAAATACCAATGCAGCGCGAAGGAATAATTGCGTCTGACGCCCTCGCCCTTCTGGTATTGCAGGGCCAGATTGAACTGGGATTCCGCATGGCCGGTCTCGGCGGCTTTTTGGAACAAGGCGAAAGCACGCGCATGATCGCCATCAATGGCCGCCAGATTGGCGTCCACATACAAGGAACGCGGGCTCTCGGCGCAGCCGGCCAAAGCCATCAACGCGCCCAACATCACCGCTCTTATTTTCGTTCCCGTCATTCGGCGATTATAGCGAATTTGTGCAAATTGGTCGAATTTGGGGCGAAATCGTTCTAGTCTGGGGGCGAAAGCGAGGCGTCATGTCCACCCATCTGACCGAAAAGACCGAAATCCCGGAGGCGGCGTTGGCCCGCCATACGATATTGTTTGATGATGCCCGCACCCGTATCACCCAATGGGTCTTCGCGCCCGGCGATCAAACCGGCTGGCATCGCCACCAATGGGACTACGTGACGGTGCAGCAGTCGGGCGGGCGGCTGCGGCTGCAAAGCGCCGATGGGACGGCGCGTATTGTCGATTACAAAGACGGGCGTACCATGTCCTGGACGGCGCCGATCGAACACAACGCGGACAACGTCTCGGGCGAAGAGGTGCGCGTGCTGGAAATCGAATATAAAGATTGAGCGCCCGGCCCCGGTCATTGCCCGGAGCCGGCTACCCGAGAATTGTTAGATCGCCAATCCGGTCTGGCGCCAGGTGGATGTGCTTTTGCATTCACCACAGATACGTTCGCCAACATGGTGGGACTGGAAGCTATCGGAACACATGAGGCACTGGCGCACTTTGCGCACCTGGTTTTCGGCCTGAGGTTTTTTATTCATTTCGGAACGAGACGGCATAAACGCAACTCCAATTCGGTTTCACAATTTCGGACCGGCCGGGGCCGGAACGGCGCATCACGCGGTGTGATCAAGACTGTCCCGGCAAATTTCGAATTCGCCGGATATTGTCGCGCCGTGAATTACGGGGTGGTGGAAAGATACGGGACTTTGCTTCAAAAGAGAATCGCAAGATTAGCGGAGCAGCCATGCACCCACGTCAAAGGTCGTGATTTCGCTTTTAAATTCAAACTATTAACGAATGGTGGACGGATCGGCCCTGGCCCGGAAAAATCGCGCATCCGGCGCCCACCAATTCTCATGGCACCAATTTCAGCCCCCCGCTCTAGCAGCTATCGCCAACCGGGCCGAATTAGGCGCCCGGCCCGCCAAGCTCTTCGATTATGGCCGCGACTTTTTTCATCGGCGCCGGCTTGATCAAAAGCCGTACATTTGGAAGCGCATCCACGGCGGCCTTGATGCCATCGGAGCTGACGCCGGTATAGATGATAGCGGATATGGTTGCCCGGTACATGCCGCGAAGCGTTTTCACCACATCGATACCGTTCAAATCGCCGGGTATGGTGTAATCGGCGATGATCAGGCCCGGCGCTTTTCTCGGGCGTCGAACAAATTGGCAAAGGCCTCGCAATCGGGCCCGGCCGAGGCCGAAACGGTGATGCAATGGCCGAGGAATTCCAGATAATCACCCGTCATTTCGAGGCAGCTTTCGTCGTCGTCGATCACCAGAACGTCGATGCCGCTTTTCGGCTCGGCCAAAATTTTAAAACCTCTATCGGCGCAGTATTCCCGCCATTTTAATTCAGCACGGCCACCGATGCAAAAGCCCCGGGCACATCCCATTTTCTAACTCTTAAAGAGTTTGGCGCAGATGGTACCGGGACGGAGATCAAGAAACTCAAACTTGTATCCATTCAAGAGGCCGGCAAATGTCTCAGGAGACCAAACGTGGTAGTCATAGGGGCCGGGCGCATCCAATGTTCCGTCCGGTTTCAATCCGTCAGGGGTTGTTATAATGGCGAACTTTCGGATCGCCCCATGGACAATTTCCAACAAGCGTTCGGGATGCTCCAGATGCTCGATCACTTCCGAGCAGATGGCGTAATCGAACGCGTCTTTTTCGCCAAAATCGTAGATCGACCGGTTGTAATATTTGAGCCCTCCCTGCGCAAACCGCTCGATCAGAAAATCATTATCGCCCTCGGTGAACGGCGTCTGCTGAACGGCTTTTATATCGGCGCCCATCCGCTTTTGCAGAGCCATATCGCTTACCATATTTGCCAATTGAACCGCCGTGTCGCTGGTGTCCAATCCGACCACGTCGAACCCGGAGCGAAAAAAGAGATAGGAGATCAATCCATCGCCGCAGCCGACATCCAACAGGCGTCCAGGCGTTGGCACCAAGCCGACGAGGGAATTGGCGAAATCACGGTATCCGTCATGATTTACGAGGTACCACTTCCAGTGATACGCGCCGCCAATATCGTATTTGATAAATGGTTCCGGGGCCAAAGGACTATCCGAGGGTATTTGATGGGACTACCATACCCAGTCGGAGGCTATTGAACCAGCGGCGGATGGCGGCGCCGGCCTGCTTCGCCTCTTTTTGTTTTCGCGCAGCGCATTCCCTTCCTTCTCACCGTCTCACCGTCTCACCGTCTCTGTGGTAATTCATCTTTTTCGTAAAACGTGTAATGCCGCCAATAACTCGTGCGACATCGTCTGCACCCCCCTTACGGTTATGACTATTCATGACGGTTTATGACGATTCGTTACGGTTTTTACCCTTGGGTGCGACATGCAACACCCGATATCGTCCGTGTAACCTGACGTCTGGAAATTCCTTTGGAGTCTGTGCTTTGTGCCC